>JBBJMD010000078.1:0-16853 GCA_037719925.1 Ferruginibacter sp. | reverse complement strand
CCGGTAACTGCCCAGGCAAGGACGACTAAAAATGCGATTATAAATGAAGGTGTACTTCCGGCTGCTTTGGTAACGGCAGTAGCAAATTTCTCGAAAAAGCTTATTTTATTTTTCCCATTATTGTTTTCCATTTCTAAAGCTTTATTTGTTGTAAAAACCCAGTATCGTCCAGGTAAAATATTAATACTAAGACTCAATAATAAAGCTTTTGACAATTAGTGCAAAAAAAACTTCTTCTCAGGCCGGTTCCGGTATACTTCTTTACCAATGGTAACTTACAACGTGTACACATTTTTTTTGCATGCGCAAGCCAGTGCTTTTTAAGTACAAAGTTTTTTTTCCATTCAAGGAATTCAAAACTATAAATACGTACCTCTTTAACGATTTGCCTGATTTTTGCCGGTTGCAATTTATTTACTGCACTTTCGGGGTGAATTTTAATCCTGTATAATACTTCATTTTTTATTATGTTGCCTACCCCGGCAAATATCTCCTGGTTTAACAGGGCATCGCATATAAATTTGTCTTTTCCCTGTTTTAATTTCTTGATGGCTGTTCTTTCATCCCAGGTTGGGTTCATTACATCGGCAGTCCAGTCATAAAGGTTGTTTATGTCGCCTTCGAGGATCCTAATGGCACATGCATAGAGGTTTAATTCCCCGTCATTAAAGGTTAACCCGAGACGTATTGGCCTGTCTTTCTTTTCATTGATCAAATAGGAGCCGAACAATAAAAAATGGACGCGCACCGTAAAGTCCTTAAAACAAATAAGGAAATGTTTTCCCCAACTTTGAAAGGAAATTACTTTACGAGCAGGCGTGTTTGGTCACTTTACTATTCCCGCAATAGCTGTCACCTTTTTTCCGTTAAAGATATTACCTTTTTTAAATTACTAAAGTAATTTGGCATCTACTTTTCTTTTAAATTTTATAAAGTAGATAATTTATTAAGCAATAAAAGCAATGAGTTGGCAAGAATAATGATCCAATCGTTTTTTGCACCCCACCAAATCCACAAACCCAGACCTGCAAATAAAATACCCAGCATTCCTAATAGACATTTTCTGCTTCTTCTTCTTTATTAATTTAACGAGCTGCGGGAGCAGCGATACAGCAGTAGCAATACTTGCAGTAATGCTCAATCTGGATAAGTTCATTTATATAAGGAATGTTTTGCTAGATCTAAGGATCTTATGTAATGAAAAGAATTCTGTGATAATTAACTTCACTTTTAAAACCAACCAATCAGTAAATTAGTACCATCCAAGTTTACTATATTAAATCCTGGCAACGGAGCATTTAAAGTAAAGCAATTTGCCACCACTTCGTACCTAATAGCAGGTGACTGCCCGGAGTAACGATCCATGAAACACTACAATAAAATACCATGAGCTCCTGAACAAATTGCAAAAAACAATTCACTCAGAAATGTACCCATGGTTACATTCTCGAATCAATTTCCACAGAACGATATTCGCAAGAAAAAATTCATCTTTAATTATAGAACGTTTTTAAAAATTTGAATGTTAATCAGGCTGGTTCCCAATAATTAATGTAATTTTTGTGCCACAATTTTTTAGCAATTTAAATATTCTATTGTGCAACTAATTCCTCAAAGATGTACCTGCCTGTAACTAAAAGAAAGAAATAATTACCGGTTATGGCCTTAAACATGAAATATTCAGGTAGAGATAGAAAGGAATGGGCGAAAGTGAAATTCATTTAATAATTTGCATGACTATTTTATTTAAATTCAAATTATACTTATGTCATTGTCTGATCCTGCTATATACTGGAGTTACTTTCAATCACTTTTTAAAAATACTAGGGAGAATACGATCATAATAATGGATGACAAGGGGATTATCTCAGAAATAAATGAATCCTTTACCCATTCTTTTGGCTATGAACGGCAAGATATTATCGGTTGTTCACTGGCTGTTCTACGCATAGATGCTGACCGGCATTAGGACTGCCACAAAGGGAAATAGAAAAGGTGACAACGCAGGGGCAATCATCCGATAATAATTTTATCGTACACGAAAATAAAACGTTAACCTGGGTTTCGGGCGAATCAATCCTCGTTGAAGAACCTGGCGGAAAAAAGAACATCGTTAAAATAATTCAAAACATTAACTCCGTAAAGGTTTCTGAGGAATCCATCATTCGCCTGAATAATTTTAATGAAGGAATTCTCCGTTCTATTGAAGATCCCGTGATAGTATTGAATAAGGATCTTAATCTTATAAAAGCAAATGCAGCCTTCCAGAAATTAGCCGGGTATACCGAATCTAACACTCCAGACCTTAATATCGAGGGGTTGATCAAGACCTTCGATAACAGCAATGAATTGCTTGACAATATTAGGAAGGCACAGGCAACGGGAAAGGGATTTCAAAACTTTCCGGTTGAAATTAAAACCGGCACCAATGGAAAAAAAGTATTTGATATCTCGTGCAGTGTAATGGAACATTTGGGGGCTCATGATAACCTGTTAATTGTGGCGCATGATATAACGATTCAAAAACAAGCCGAAAAAGAGCGGGAAGATATTATTGGTTTTGTTGCGCATGAATTGAGAAACCCGCTCGCGAATATTGTATTATGCAATGAAATGATGACCCAGTTAATTGAGGATAACGAAATGAATGACGTGGTGGAATACCTGGAACGTAGTAAAAATAATGTAATGCGTCTTAACAAAATGATAGGTGAGTTATACGATGCCACCAAATTCCATTCGGGCAATTTTGTTCCGGAAAAAACATCCTTTGATTTCGAAGAAATGTTAGAAGAGGCCCTTGATACAATCGAAGTATTACACCCGGATTATTCCATCATACTGGAAGGTGAATGCCCGGTGCCGGTGTATGGGGACCGCTACCGTTTGATCCAGGTAGTTACCAACTTCCTTAGTAATGGTATTAAATATTCAAATAATAATACAAAGGTTTTTATTAATGTCAAACAGGATGAGGGTCATGTTGTAGTTTCTGTTAAGGATGAAGGGCTTGGTATTTCACCTAAACAATTGCCTCATATTTTCGGAAGGTTTTTCCGCGCGGAGAAAACAAAAAATCTTGAAGGAATCGGATTGGGTCTTTATTTGTGCCGCAGGATCATTGAGGCCCATGAAGGAAAAATCTGGGCGGAAAGCGAAGAAGGGAAGGGATCTACTTTTTATTTTTCCATACCCGTTTCCGGACAATAAAGTTTAAAAACGGTACAGGGTTTGATTTAAAGTAACCTGAACCTTATTTATATGGAAAAAATTTTAGTGGTTAATAATGATAAAGATACGATGAGCCTTCTCAAAGAATTACTTGAAAGAAAATCGTATAATGTTAAATATACCAGCAATAAGGAAGAATGTATTACTATCGCTGAAAGATTTAAGCCGGATATTGTACTGGTTGATATTTTGCAAAAAAATTGTGTAAGGGATTTAAAGATCAACCAGTCAACTTCCGTTATCCCGCTTATTCTGATGACAGGGTATAGCTGGAATGAAAAAAACAATGAGGTAGAAGTTGACGATATTATCGAAAAACCATTTTTTTTAGACCAGCTTGAAACAATAATCAAAAGAACAATTGCCATTAAAAAGGCAACCGGGTAAGAACATGAAAGGGAAGCTTGCCCATAATCGATAACGTGCCGTTGTTTTTTCACATATAAATTTTCGGAATTGACAGGGCCCGCCCAATCTCTCTTCTGCTAAGAGGCTTTCTTTTTGCTGGCTGATAAACTTGCTTGTAATTGTTCCATCAGATCTTTCGATTTGGAATGAACGATTTTCAATGGTTTGAATGGAACGGATTTGCCTTTCGCTTTAGCTTTTATAATCTTTAATAGTTTATCAGTATATTCATCCTTGAAGTTTTTAGGATTAAATGGTTTTGTTAGTTGTTCTATCAAACTGATAGCCATTTTTACTTCTTCCGGTTTGCTCTTGGCAGTAGGAAGGTTTAATTCGTCCGTCGCCCGTATTTCCTGGGGAAAACGGAGCCTGTTTAGCAGCATCAGATTTTCTTTTGCCCTGATAATGCAAATATGTTCCCTGTCTCGCATAACAAAAGAACCCAAACCTACCTTACCTGATTTTACCAATCCATCTTTTAAAAGTGCATAGGCCCTTGTACCCGATTTATCAGGCTGCACGTAATAAGGCGTTTCAAAATATATTGAATCGATTTCTTTTTGATCTACAAACTGCGATATTTCTATATGTTCTGATTTCTCAGGCGAAGCTTTTGCAAAATCTTTATCGTCCAGCACTACATATTTCCCATCAAGCATATAACCTTTTACGATATTTTCCCACAAAACTTCTTTATTACTGTTTCCGTTAACCCTTTTAAACTTGATATTAGCCAGATCATTTTTATCAAGCATATCAAGATCAAGATTACTGCTTTGTATCGCACTAAACAATTTTATAGGGATATTCACTAATCCAAATCCGATTGAGCCAGTCCAGATTGCTCTCATAATAATTGGTTTTTATTAAATAACCCGCTAATTAATGCTTGCTTAAAGCGGTTTTTTAGAAATAATTCTCTATGATCTGATGTGCTTGTACCTTTTTTGATATGGCGGGTATGTGTATCATATATTAAATATAATACCAAAATAAAACATAACGCTATTGAGGGCGTCGATGGCCTTAAGTGCCAGTAGAGTTTACAGGTCAATCATTATGGTATTATAGTTGTATTCGTTGAAGGTAACTTACCAGGGCGATTTTTGAGGTTTATGGATAAACTACCCTTCTAAATGAAATTAAGTTTTAATAAAAATACCACCTTTAATTTTGGGAAAAATACTCTATAATTTGCGCAACAAGCATTTTTTAATGGGAAATTTTTCTACAGTTTTAGGGCATTATTAAATGATAATATAACCTGTTATTTGAAGCTGGCGAGAAGGCTGCACTAATTTACAATCATCATAAAATAAAAATGCATGAACGAAGAAGGTAAAAAAAAGGAAATCGAGCCAAAGGATCTTCCGCAGGCCGAAGTTTTCATAAAAAAAGAAATATTTCAGCATCCTCAGCCAGCGAGCCAGGGTTTACCCTTAAATACAGTAGATAACAAAGAAGGGGGAGGAAAAATTGATGACAAAAAAGAGCAGGATAAAAGCAGTAAGGAAAGTGGGTTAAATGAAGAAAATTCGGCCGGAACAGCCGGCGCTTTCGAAGGGTTTGAAGACCAGGGAACCAATTAAAGGATTATTTCTTTTGTAATCGACAATGACTTTTTAAATGTATTTTTCAACGTCTTTTAACGAAATAGGCTTCTCTAAAAAATTGATTGAGGAATCCAATTTGTATTTAAAGTCTTTGGCTAGTTGGTAGGCACTCAACAAAGTAATATTCATTTCCGGGTATTGTTTACGAATTTCATCAGCAAGATCCCATCCTTTACCATCAGGTAAATTATTATCCAACATTAAAGCGTCTGGTTTAATGCTATTTAGCATATTCATACCATTAGAAAGGGTATGAGCTATATGTACGTCATAATTCTTTTTAGTAAGAAATTGCTTCAGCAGTAAGCACAGATCAACTTCATCATCTACAATCAATACTGTTTTCATAATAAAAAAAATTTTCATCGGGAGGCGAACCCGAATCTGAATAATTATTGCATTTGAAATTTTTAAGGCTGTATAAACTAACTATCAATGAATCATTTATATAAGAACAATTATCGTACTCAAAAAAAAGATTCAGGGTTTAAATTTAGTTGTAGATTATTTTCCGCAATGGTTTTACCCGACCAGTGGCATTTATATTTATTGATCTATTAAAATAAACCACCTGGAATATCATTTATAAAGATGGCACTGATAGCCGGCAGTCGCAATTTCTTCCTTACCTTCATCTCCAACCAAAATAAAATCAATCTCAATATATGGCGCTACTGGAAAATAAATTGATAATAAAGAAGTCTACATTACCGGGCTCGGGTAAAGGTTTATTTACCAAAGTTGTTATTCCAAAAGGTACCAGTATAATTGAATACAAAGGAAAAATAACCACCTGGAAGGATGTGAATCATCAGGACGGAACCAATAGTTACATTTATTTTGTGAACAAAAATCATGTGATTGATGGCTTGCCCTACAAAAAGGCCAAGGCCCGTTATGCAAATGATGCCCGCGGGTTTACACGCGTAAAAGGTATTACCAATAATTGTCAGTATGTAGAGGACGGCGTCAAAATATATATCCAGGCGGTAAAAAATATACCTGCGGGCAGCGAAATATTAGTTGCTTATGGTAAAGAATACTGGGATGTAATGAAACTTAATGCCAGCACGTAGTTTTTGTGCACCGCAAAATTTATTCCCAGCATCATGAACTTGCCAGTTATATACACTGCTCATATTCTCCGGGCACATGATTAATTTTTTGAGAGATCCTGACTAATGCCGTAAAATTCTTACATTCCTTTATTAAAAATTTGGTCAGGAAGCTGATAAGGGAAAATACTTTATAAAAACCCATGCGAATTTAACTGCACTCCTACCCTAAGCGCCCTTAAACCATATAGCCCTTGTACTTCTTCCAGTTCAATATTTTCTTCGAGGTCGTTGCAAAGTATGTGCTTATCCTGTAAATATTCAATGAATTTTATATATTCCTGCGCTTCTTTCTGGTTGCTATAAACCAGAGCAATTTTGCCAGGCTGGGTAAGCCTTTCGCCCGTTGGATAGATATGCACCTTATCGATCCTCTTTTTCATTATTTCGTAACGTATATTATAAGCCCCTTCCACGTCGAACCTGCGCTCGTCGCGGCGAAAGCTGATGTCAATTGCATTGTTGTGTATGAGAATAAGCTGCGTCGTTTCCAGTTTCACTTTCATTGCAGGAAGCAATTCATGTGTCATTCTCGTGATCGTTGCCATGGAGGACAACTGCCATAAGCGAAGGTTCTTTAAATAAAGCATATCAAACGGTTTATGCGGCGCTATGGACTGTCCAATGTAAATATTATATTCAATACCATCTGTTTTATACTTCTCAAAATAATTCGGATATGATTTTTGCAGGATATTCTTTTCTTTTTCCATGTACCCGATCAGGTGGTTGTTGATTAGGTCGATTGACTGCTGGTACTCATCCCTGTTATTATGGATTACACCTTTGAATATCTCGCTTTGCTCAAAATACGTCAGCACAATACTATTGACTTCATTATGGTTTGACCGGAAATGCTGCAGGAGTGGGTTAACATCATTCTCGAAAAAATCATTGATCTTTAATTCATCTTCAGCTGTCAAAACTTCCTTGATAGCAGCATGCCATTTAATGCATTTAAAGATCATTTCATCCAACAGGGTGATCTCTATTTGCCGCCTTAATTCTTTCAGCGTAAGCTCCAATATTTCAAATTGCCGCAGGTAATCTTTTTGAATAGCTGCATTGCGTTCCACTGATGAATTGCGAATATCAACGGCGCCATAGATAGGGTATACTTCCTCAAACACTACATTGCCAATGTCGGCTTTCAGGTCAATATTTGTTTTTTGGATGTACGACCAGGCAACATCATTAAACTTCCATTCAACAGAGGGTTGCAATGATGTAAACTTTTCCTTGATCGTTTGCTCGATTTTGGTTTCAAATACATAAATATTATGTTGCAATACCTGGCTCAGCAGGTGTTTTGTGGGCTCCAGCCTGGAGATAAACGCGGTGTTGATCAGTCCGGCCCGCCTGGAAGCAAGCTCCAACACCCCTAATAGTTTTCCATTATTAAATAAAGGGAGCAACAGGTAACTTTGAATTCCGGAACGGTACAGCAATTCCATCATTGGCATTTGCCGGACAACTTCATTGGTGATGGCAGTCAAAAGTATTGGCTTAGGATTTTTCTCATATTCGATCGCCAGCTGCGTATATGAATTATTGTCTGACATGCGGTCGCACCCTACCCGAAGCAGGATGCTTCTCTTACTAAATTGTTCATCGATAATAAACTTGTTATTCACTTTTAGAAAAGGTAACAGGCCCACTTCAAGGTCATTTTCCTGTAAGAGGGTTTTCAGCGAACCTTTTATGTAATCGAATACTTCGTTTTCATTGAGTTCATTAATTCCCAGGATGGTATTCTTTATTTGCTCGATCGATTCCTGCGTTGTTATTTCACAAACATTAAAGATGGCAAAACCTTCCAGGGAAAACAGGTCGACCGGAAGGATCTTCCGTATCTGCTGGATATCAATTAGGCCGCCGCGCAATTCAATTAATTTAGTGGGGTCGATCACAGGTACCGGACCGTTACAACTTAATTTAATAAAGCGGCGGTCGATTTCAGCCTTATAATACTTCATCAGGTTAGTTTCCTCATCCCACAAGGGATACACCATACTATTGTCAAATTCGTAATGGATATCATAAAATTGCTCCAGGATAAAGTTGTAGAGGAAGTTTTCTTTCCTGCTGTTTATATTTATTTTTGAAAAACTTTTATGCAGTTCTTTTATAAAACCGGTGTTTTTATCAACGATCGTATTGTACATCCCTTTCGAGAAATAGAACATTTCCAATGTCATTGGTGGGGTGAGCGCGAATAAATTTTTTTCTTCCTGGTAAACCAGTGGAAAAATTGTAGCATCAACAAGGTGGAGTAATTCAATATATTCCGACAATACCGAAAGGTCTTCTATTGGTTCCAGTAATAGCGGATGCTGTTCGAATTTTCGGATAATAAACCGGTAAAATTTAGCTTTCATTCCATTAGATACCTTCGCTTGTTTTTTCAGAAATTGAATGTAAGGGGCAAAGGAAACTGCACTGGGCACCGGGCTCAGCAAGTCGCTCGAGGGCGATGCGGGTCGTAATAAAATGGATTGCATAAATAATTAGTTCAGTGTTATAAATTCAACTGTTTTGTATCCTGAAATCCACTACCCAGCCATGATTCAATTCGCTGGAGGACGCTAATTTCTTTTTGAAAGCAGAACTATAACAAGTTGCAAAATTACCAATTTAATATGGAACCAATAACCCTAGCGGGTTCAAACGGTATTTTGATCGCGTGGATTGCAATATTGATTGTACGAACGGATTTTCATCGGTAGAAAGCAAGCAGGGAGGTTATGCCTGGTTTGTAGGAGCCGGAGAGTATACGGGTTATACTTTTTACAATAGCAGGGAAAGTTACGAACGGTTATGTCAATAAGTAAAAGCGTCCATTGCAGGAACTTTACAGTATTAAAAAATTTCTTACCCCATTGAACCAATCTTTACCGGTGTGGCGCAATTTTTCAATACCTAATTTGATTATTAATTTATCCCTTATTTTTGTACCAGAACGAGGGTTGTTAGCTCAGTTGGTTTAGAGCATCACGTCGACAACGTGAGGGTCGCTGGTTCGAACCCGGCACAGCCCACAAAATATAAAATGAGTATATAATCCATGCCGTTACCGGGGGGGAACAATTTCAGTTTTGCCCTGGAATATTTCTCACTTAAATTAAAGTCTTTATTTTTGAGTTGCAATATCCCTAAAGTGAATGTATTTTTTGGCTCGATTTCCTAAACCTGATTTGTGCTTTTTTACGGTTGAAGATCGCGTTCCCTATTACATTTATTTTGTAGTAAGAATAACTATATGGCCGGGGTAAAAAACAGTTTAATTATCCTCTGGGGTTATAAAGAAATGATTTGGTTTTGAAGGGCAGACTTGTACTTAACGAAGCTTTCAATTTCTTTGAAAAAATCCCACTTGAGGTATTTATCTGGCCAATATTTTTTACACCATTTGCTTCTGTATCAACCTACACAACATACGTTTCCCTTGGCGGAGGGAGTTTATAATGGGGAGCCAGGTGTGGTACTGTCACATCAATTGCGTAATTATCATTGTCATCCTTTTTTATTTTCACTTTCCCGGTAGCAGCGGGAGCAATGGAGGATGTTGCGAATGTCATTTTTCTTGCACAGGAACTGATAGAAATGATGATTGCAATGGCGATACAAAAAGGTAATATGATGCGCCAATATTATTGTGTTTTAAAAATTTCATTGTTTAACTAAATTATTATTCCTACACATTTTTAAATAATAAAAGATCATCTCAATGAAGTAGGGGAAAGAATTTTTTGTTATGGATCTCTTGTAACCCAGGCTATTACTTTACATTCGTTTCTACCCATTTTTGAAATGCCGCTATAAAAGTTCCCAGGAATTTTTTAGTGGATTCATTGGTAAGGTTTCCGCTCTCGTCAAATAAAGCTGGCGCGCCTCCGATATACGCCTCAGGCTGCGCCATCGTTGGCACATTCACAAAAACCAGCGACTGGCGCAGGTGGTGATTAGCACCAAAACCACTGATATTCCCAATGGAAACACTTATCACCGCTCCCGGTTTTCCATCCCATGAATTTTTACCATAAGGCCTTGAACCAACATCAAGGGCGTTTTTTAATACCCCTGGTACTGACCGGTTATATTCCGGTGTTAGAAAAAGAAGGCCGTCTGCCGCCAGGATCTGCTCACGAAAAACTACCCATTCATTTGGGGGCGTTGCTTCCAGGTCTTCATTAAACATAGGGAGATCTGCTATGTTTAAGATTTGGAACGATAGTGATTCCGGTAAAAGCGCCATTAAAGCTTTTGCTGTTTTCAGGTTATACGATTCCTTGCGAAGACTGCCAACAATTACAGCGATTTTCAATTTTTTCATAACTACAAATATTTTGATTACCAATAAACGGTTTAAATAATCTTTTTTCAAACAGGAGATGTTGAATCAGGCGCTCACATCCACGAATAACATTTAAAAAGACTGGCTATGCGCTGGTCACCTGGTTTTTGTCAAAAGCTTCCTGGAAAAGGCATTTGCCATATCCCCTGGTTGTCAACAACGGTTAATCCTTATCGAACCACTCTCCCGCATAATAAGTTAATATTAACATTCAACAAAAAAAGCTATAACATCTCCTGCGATGATTTGTTCAAGGAATGATTAGCTATAGGTAGGAAAAGATTTTAACTGGTCGCCCGCATAATTATGCCTGTTTAAATAGATTACCAGTAGTTCTTTAAAAAGGTGTATATACTTTCAAAAGCCTGGCGGATATAAATCAGTAAAGTCAGTGACCAGGATCATATTTATTAAAATCTTAAAGGTGGAATTTCGCAATATCACAATCACCCCTTTAATCACTCATTCATTTAACAAACCAATATGATGACTTTTCAAAATAAATCTATCGTTCATGAAAATACTTCCGGGAACGCGGAATTAGATTCCTGGGTAACCCATATGGCTTCCCAATTGAATGCAAAAAATATTCATTGGTGTGATGGATCCAAAGAAGAGTATGATAATATTTGTAACATACTCGTTAAAAAAGGGACTTTTACCCGGTTAAACGAGGACAAGCGTCCGAACAGTTTTGCTTGTTTTTCGGACCCAAGTGATGTAGCCCGAGTGGAGGACAAAACATTCATATGCAGCCGCAGAAAAGAGGATGCGGGCCCTACGAATAACTGGATGGATCCCAGGGAAATGAAGCAAATTCTGAATGACCTGATGAATGAGGCCATGACGGGCAGAACTTTATATGTGATCCCTTTCTGCATGGGTCCCGTAGGCTCCCCGTATTCAAGGTATGGCGTTCAAATAACGGATTCAGAATACGTGGTCGTTAACATGTATATCATGACGCGCATGGGTGAAAATATTTACCCTTACATTAAAAGAAATGGCTATGTAAAATGTATTCACACAATCGGGGCTCCGTTACACCCTTCAGAACAAGATTCCAAATGGCCGAATAACCCTGATACAAAATATATATCTCATTTCCCTGAAGAGAGATTGGTCATATCTTATGGCAGTGGTTATGGCGGGAATGCCCTCATGGGGAAAAAATGTTTTGCACTCCGTATCGCATCCGTAATGGGCCGGGAAGAAGGATGGCTCGCTGAGCACATGCTGATCCTGGGAGTTGAATCTCCTCAAAATGAGAAGACTTATGTTGCCGCTGCTTTCCCGAGCGCATGTGGCAAAACTAATTTTTCTATGATGATACCGGCACCGGGTGTAGAAGATTGGAAGATCACAACGGTTGGTGATGATATTGCATGGATACACAAGGGAAATGATGGCAGCTTATACGCTATTAATCCGGAAGCCGGATATTTTGGTGTAGCCCCGGGCACAAATTATCATACTAATCCTAATGCAATGGAAAGCATTAAGGCAAATACCATTTTTACTAATGTTGCCCTCACAAGCGACGGCGATGTATGGTGGGAAGGCATGACGAAGGAAATTCCCGCAGGATTAACTGATTGGCATGGCAATGCCTACGATCCTGGAAGTGGAAAACCCGCCGCTCATCCAAACAGCAGGTTTACTGCTCCTGCTTATCAAAACCCTGCGATCGACAAGGAATGGGACAACCCGGCGGGCGTGCACATAGCTGCCTTTATATTTGGTGGAAGAAGAAGCACAACCGCTCCGCTTGTATGCCAGGCCTTTAACTGGAGCTTTGGCGTATATGCCGCTGCTACCATGGGGAGTGAAACCACGGCGGCCGCGTTTGGGGAAGTAGGCAAAGTGAGGCGTGATCCATTTGCTATGTTGCCATTCATGGGATACCATATGGGCGATTATGTAAACCATTGGTTACAATTTGGCCGCGACCTGCCAAATTCGCCCCGCATATTTAGTGTAAACTGGTTTAGAAAAGATGAAAATGGTAAATTTCTTTGGCCTGGATTCGGCGAGAACGTACGGGTATTAAAGTGGATCGTTCAACGCGCCAATGGCGGCGCAAGCGCTGTTGAATCACCCATTGGCTGGATGCCACGTTATGAAGATATGGACTGGACTGGACAGGAAAATTTTAGTAAAGAAGATTTCGCCAAAATAACAACGATCGATCGGGAGGTATGGAAACAGGAACTGCTTTCCCATGAAGAATTATTTGCCAAATTATATGATAAGCTTCCGAAAGAATTTTATTTCATGCGGGAGCTGTTATTAAGTTCATTGTGGCGCTCCCCCGAACATTGGGCGTTGGCACCAGAAGAACATGAATAATCAATTAACTAAGACCTTGCCAGGCCAGGGAACAGTTTGCATGATCTCTAACTAAAGCGATTGATTGCCCCTGCATCATTGCCTGCTATAAATTGAAATATCAATTAAGGAAGTTTACCCGGCAGCCTGCACATAATCCGCGGCTTTTAGTAAATTGCTTTGATTGATTTTCTATACAGGTGATATAATTTATTTTTTATGAATTGGTTTTTCCGGTTGTTTACAGAACATTCCGTTGCGCAGGCTGTGATCATCTATTCATTGGTTATTGCCATCGGTGTCGCGCTTGGAAAGGTAAGGTTCATCGGGATCTCTTTTGGGGTCACCTGGGTGCTGTTCATTGGTTTAATCTTTTCTTACTTTGGTATTGCAATTAATAAGGATACCGAACATTTCATCAAGGACTTCGGCTTAATACTTTTCGTCTACGCGTTAGGTTTACAAGTAGGGCCGGGCTTTTTCGCTTCATTGAAAAAAAGCGCCTTAGGTAATAATGCGCTGGCCGCTTGTGTGGTTCTGCTAGG
Source organism: Ferruginibacter sp. (assembly GCA_037719925.1). Lineage (GTDB taxonomy): Bacteria > Bacteroidota > Bacteroidia > Chitinophagales > Chitinophagaceae > Ferruginibacter. The sequence goes on along the minus strand of JBBJMD010000078.1, from coordinate 3,259 downwards.
TGTTATTATCACCCTTCTGTTCTTCTATACCACCCAAAACAGTATTGCCGTAATGGCCGGGGTTATGAGTGGTGCCGTTACCAATACGCCCGGGCTCGCCGCGGCACAGGCAACCGTAACCGATTTAAAAATTGCCGGTACTGATATTTCAACTGTTACCCTCGCCTATGCCGTGGCATATCCATTCGCAGTTACCGGGATTTTATTATCCCTGGTACTGTTGAAAAAAATCCTTCGTGTAAATATTGAAACTGAAAAAGAATTACACCGGAAATTAATTTTTTTTCAATCCAGCTTACCGGTTTCCCTGCACATCAGGTTGGATAATAAACAGCTTATAGGACAGCCACTTCGAAAAATTTTTCAGATACTGGATGAACCGGTAATAATCTCAAGGATGTTTCATAACGGGATCATCCTTACACCGACACCTGATCTTATTTTATCAGCGGGTGACGTAATGCTTTTTATCGCGCCGAAAAATTTACTCGAAAAAGTAAAGTTGCTGGTTGGCGGCGAAAGTGAAATGAACCTTAAAACAGCCCCTGCAAGTAATTTAATATCAGAAATAATTGTGGTGACACGAAAAGAAATCACGCACAAACGTTTGGGTGATATCCTGGGAATACACCACGAATCCTTAACACTTACCCGCATTAAAAGAGCTGGGATTGAAATGGTAGCCCATGGGAATATATTTTACAACTGGGTGATACCATAACGGTAGTAGGCATGGAAAATAATGTAAAGCAATTTGCCGAAGTGGTAGGAAATTCCTTGAAGAGACTGGAAGCCCTGATTTAGGCCCCGTTTTTATGGGTATAGTGTTAGGCGTTATCCTGGGAAGCATTCCTTTTTATATTCCAAATATTCCCATCCCGGTTAAAATAGGGATGGCGGGAGGCCCGCTGATCATTTCGCTTATCTTAAGCCGTTTCGGAAACCATCTTTATCTAAATAATTATACAACGGGTAGCGCTAATCTCATCATACGTGAACTCGGTATTGCTTTATTCCTCGCAAGTGTAGGATTAAGCAGTGGTAGCAACCTCGCTACTGCTTTCAGCGATGGTACCGGATATCGCTGGATCCTGATGGGTATTGTAATTACCATGGTTCCTTTACTAACGGTCGGAATGGTGGCAAGTAAATTTTTCAGGAAAACGTATTTTGAAATTTGTGGTTTATTGTCAGGCGCCTGTACTGACCCACCTGCCCTGGCTTTTTCAATAAAAATTGCCGGAAATGATATTCCCTCCGCCACGTATGCTACTGTATACCCACTTACAATGATATTAAGGATCCTGGCTGCCCAGTTGTTGATTGTATTTTTCACCTAAAGTAACAGCAGGCTGGCTGTAAAATTTGTTACAGCGTGCCGGTAAATATTTAAAAATCTTAACTTTTTGGGGGAGGGAATTTGAAGGCAGATCAATTAAACTTTATAATCATATTCGACAATGTGAAGAGCTTGCCCGGGAAAAAGGGTAACCGCTTTTACAACCAGATATTTATTGGATACCAAGTTAATGCTGATGGTGCTTAGGGGCATTTTAATATTTTTAATTTAATGATGGAAATGATATTTAAAGTCCGTTGTTTAGCAACTTTGGCATTTTCGCCTTCAAATAATTGGTCTGCCGCGCAATTAAACAATTCGCTACAACGGGCAAAGTGGGTTTCATTTATTGCCTTAATATGCTGCAGGTGCTTGAGGAGGTGCATTGGGTTTCCTTCAAACGCACCGGTAAAAAGAACAATATTTTCCCAAAAATTATATAGGGTAACCAAATGACATGGCCAATTCCCAATAGCAATTTCATTAAAGATTGAACCAAGCTGGTCGTCAGCTTGTACCTTTTCAAAAAATGAATTCACCAACAATTCAATATCGGCCCTGTTTTGGATATCCTTTTTCATTAATTAGAGAGGGCGGATAATTTTTTGTCAATCACTTCCATCAGCTTATCATTACAGGTAGTTTCTATCAAGGGAAAAAGTTCCCGCTCCTCCTGTCGCACATGAATTTCGAGTGCTTTACCCAGCCTATCCAGGTGCCCTGTCATTTCTAATCCAGTGTGATTTTTTAATGACCGGAATGAACCATGCAGGTCCTGGTGTTCACGGAAGATGTGTTGTACCAGCAAATCAAGTGTTGGGTTGATACCCATCACCAGTTGCAGAACGCTCTCTTCAATTTCAAAATGTTTTACCAGTTCTGTTTCATAAAATTGCAGGGCATAGACTGCTTTCCCTTCTATATCTTTCGGTAAACCTTTATATGCAGGGGCATTCTTTTGTAACAACCTTGCCAGGATCAATGCTCCATGGTGTTCTCTTGACAGGCGGGCAAGGGATGGATGTCTTTTCATAATTATAAATCTTTAGTATTAAATTTCCGGGTAGCGTACCAGGCCGGTAAAAGAATCCATAAAAACAATATTACAAATGAAAATATGATACCGGTATAAGTTCCAAAAAAGTCTTTAAAAACTGCCCCTGTATATCCCATCATAGCCGATACATCCAACTGAAGTAATATTAATATCCTGCTAAGGTCTATCGGGTTTAACGCACTCAGTGCGATCAGCGGCTTTTCCATTGGGTAATCTGCAAACTGGAATAAAAGGAACAACACCAATCCATCAAACAACAGGGAAAAATATAGCCATATCATAATGGCGGCGCCAATACCCTTAGCCTTGTCCCGGGTTTTTACAGTGGCAAGCATTGCGATCGCAACAAAAATTAAACTCAGCAAGATACCAATGGCTATCATGGTAAAACCAATCCAATTGGGCTGGTAAATTAAAACCGGGATGCCCGTACCTATAAAAAGCGCGATGGAAAGAGAAACGGCAAGCCCTCCGAATAAACTCAACCAGATATATTTTCTTTTCAAAGGCTGACTTACCAGCAATTCAATAAACTCCGCGCTATTGTAAATATAGATCGTGGAAAAAATGATGCTTACCAGCGGCACAATGATGAGTATAATATTCAAGAGGCTTAGCAGTCCTTTGCTACTATTATCCTCTAAGCCAAAAACACTTAGTGATACCGCGAGCAAAAAAATTGTATATACCAATACGATCCTGTTACGCAGAATATCAGTTATTACATATTTAATAATCTTCTTCATGGCTATCCGGTTTTCATTACAATTGCAATGGCTTTTGAAAGTTTTTCTTCCCTGGGATCCTGACGTAATGCTTCAATACTTTTATGAAAAATAAGTTTGCCTTCCTGCATATAGATT
>JBBJMD010000250.1:0-4875 GCA_037719925.1 Ferruginibacter sp. | reverse complement strand
CCTTTCGTTTTTGTTTTATTATATTGCTGGGTTTTTCAAAAATAATACCCAAAAAAAAAGAAATAATTCTCAAAAAAAACACGCCCGGTTCATTTACCTGAGGTTTCACGGTCCGGCAGGGGATTACAGGGGGAGTTATGATACTGATTTTCTCCGGGATCAATATGAACGGATAATGGATTGGCAGGCCAACGGAAAGGATGTATATGCTTATTTCAACAATACAATCGGCAGTGCATTTGAAAACGCGATGAGTTTGCAAGCTATAGCCCGCTCAATGGAGCCGCGCCTGGTAACTGTCTCAGGGGCATGATTGGTTTATTTTTTCTGCTGTAAAAATAAATGCACGCCTTTTTTACTGCCTGAAATTATATCTGGTAAACCGTCCTTATTCATATCCTCCACCAATACCTGCAAGCCGACTCCCGAATCATCGTCAATTTTATGGGGGATCCAGGAAGGTGTTTTACCAGGCTTATATTCAAACCAGTACAGAACTGCAGGCTCCATGCCACCCGGGTCGCCGCCGTTGTGTGCATAAAATCGTTTTCCGGTTATAAGGTCGGGGTTGCCGTCGCCATTTAAATCTTTTAATTCTAACCCATGCGATTGGGAAAAAGCTTTATAAATTTCGTGTTGTACCCAGGAGATATTTCCATCGCTTCCTTTTTTTTGCTCCTGCCACCAAATGCCGTAATCGTGTGCCGAAGCACTTATAATATCATTTAAACCATCACCGTTAAGGTCCAATATATACATTTGTGAACATTCTTCGCTCAGCTTGCCGGGATGAAATTTCCAGTTTGGTTCTTTGCGATTAACAGGGGCTTCAAACCATCCGTCTTTTATCAACAGGTCTTGCCTGCCATCAGCATTAATATCTCCCAACCCGATCCCATGAGTGTATTTGTGGGTACCAAGGTTTGAATCTGCACTCACTACAATTTTTTCCCAGGCTGTATCGCCTTTGGTTGCAGGTGACTTTAACCAAATGATTTGCTTTGCAATGGCATCATTTCCAATTATATCCAAACGGCCATCTCCATCCACATCTGCGAGCATAGGATTTTCAGTTCCTAAAGATTTATTGATCTCCCTTTCTTTCCAGTGCCCGGGCTGGTTTTTAGGATTTTCAAACCATACAACGGGGTTGCCGGGATGATCGACCCGAATATGATCTACCCAGCCATCCTGGTTCACATCAAGGACAAAATCCAGGAAGGCATTGCTATATGCTTTTATATTAAAAGTATCCCCGCGCGTTATTTCATGGCGCTTCCAGGATGGCGCCTCAAACCAAAAAGCTCCGGCAATAATATCTTTCTTTCCATCATTATTCACATCCCCCACGGCGGAACCTTCGCTAACAAATTGCGAGGTAATAACTTGTTTGTTAAATTCCGGTATGGAAATTTTTTTATTTCCTTGTGCGTAGCCTTTTACGGTAAGGAGCATTAAGGATAAACCCAGCAATCGTTTTATCATAAAATTAATTTAACTGCAAGAGACCAGGAGAGCCCAAAGATTTACAATGCCCTTCTTTCCCCGCAATGCAATCCAAAAATAAGGCAACTTTAATAGCATGAAAAAAATAATAGTATTTATCTTTTTCACCTCTTTACGCTTCACCTTTGACACATTCTGTCAAAACAGGTGATACGATCTTATAAAAAAATTATTTTGGATCGTACAGGTGATGAGAACATTGGTGGCGGTAGGGTTCAACAAAGGGCATACAATTTGCATCGGGAAATAGAACTAAACATTTAATTATGAAAAGAAAAGTAATAATCTATCTGACCACTTTATCTGTCGGGTTGTTTGGAGTTGCTAATCTTCGTGCCCAGGAAAGTACAACTGCAGGCGAAGACCTAAAACATGCGGCAAAAAAAACAGGGCATGCGGTTAAAAAAAGTGCCAGGAAAGTGAGTAATAAAAGTGCTGAGCTGGCGTCTAAAGGTTCATCGGCCGTTGTAGATAAAATCCATGAAAGTAAACAGGGCCCTGATGGCCAAACAATTTATATCAACAACAAATCCGAATACTATTGGGTAGATAAAAAAGGGCGCCGGAACTATGTGCCGGCAAGCCAGCTCAGGGCAAAAGATTAATTTTTGCCTTTTGCACCTGCCAGGTAAAAGGTTTCCGTCCATTCCAGTATGCTGACTTGAAGCAATAACAAATAACTATTTTTATTGTCCGTAGTTAATGGCTGCGGACTTTTGTTTTATAAAGGTTATGCAACCACCGCAAGTCCCATCCCGCATCAGCACCCTGGTTACATTTTAAAATGCAGCTTCATAACATTAGCATAATCTGAAAGCGCCACTTCTGGCTCTGCTATTTCGGGATGCCATAATTTTTCCCATTCAAAACTATAAAAACCTTTGTAGCCCTCGTTGTCCAGCAGATCGATCGCTTCGAAGACAGGCGTATCACCTTTACCCAGCAAGGAGTATTGTTCTTTTCCATCCACCAGTTTCAGGTCCTTTATATGTGTATGATGAATGTACTTTTTCAATTTTGAATATACTGCTGAAGGAGCCTCTTTCGTAACGGCCCACATATTAACAATATCCCATACAAGGCCAACACCGGGATGGTTTACCGACTGCATAATTTTTTGCAGGTCCTCGCTCCACACTACTTCACCGTGCGTTTCCATCAATACAGTAACACCTGTTCCTTTTGCATAATTGCCCAATTCAACCAATCCCTCTGCAATAAGGTTGATTGTCTCATCTTTGCTACGCTCTTTTGGAAAGTTATTGGGAAACACGCGGATATAAGGGCAGTTTAATTGGGCGGCAAGTTGTATGAAGTTTTTTGCTTCTGTTAAACTTTTATTTCTTTCAGCAGGATCGGCATGGTGCATATTAGCTGAAGAACCCAGGTCAATGACCTTTAATTTCTTTTCCGCTATACGCGACTTTGTGGCAAGTATATTTTCTTTAGTGCTAAACTCCGGGCATTTTAAAAGATCCAGCTGCCGCTGAATGCCCCTGATCTCAATACCTGCATAACCGTGGTCGACAGCAAAATTTAGAATGGTCTCAAATGTCCAGTCGGGGCAGCCCAGTGTAGAAAACGATAAAAGAGGCGTAGATTTTTTAAAATCGAAGGAAGAGGTTGCAAATGCCGTTACGGCAAAGCCGGTTGCAGTTTTAATAAATTCCCTGCGGCTAGGATGCTTTTGCATAAATTTATTTTGTCTGTTGTTAAAAATTAAACGGTTGTGAAGGTATTTGTATTTTCCGACGTTAGTTGCATTAACGTGAAATTGGTGGAACAGGTTAATTCCCTGCCAATTTTTTTAGGAAATATAAGCCGCCTGGTTTTAAATTACTTTTTTCAATAACTGCATTTTAATGGTAATTACTTGAAAAATTATTATTGATGAAAAAGCATTGTAAAAAGTTACAGAAGTAAAATACCGTTTATTACCGGTGCATACCTCCGGTGCTTTTATTTAATCCATTTATCTGTTGTAACTGGTCTGCTTTAAGGCCATTTCCGTAAATAAATTCTTTTTTGACATTGGTATTTTTTAGGGTAGATAAAATAGGTGAGCGGTAAAATCAAGATCAAGCCAAACTAAAGTGGTAATATTAGCAGGTAAAAAACACCTTAAATATGAGTAACATTCAAACAAAGATGTGTTTCATTTTTTTGCTGACCGCCTTCTTTGCAGAGGGGCAGGTTGCAAAATTATCCAGCCCTGATACGGGCTTCCTGAAGGTTAAACACACCGCGGATTTTGAGGTTACCGGCGATGGTACAAGTGCTGCATGGAATAAGGCTAACTGGTTTGGCTTACCCCGGCGCGGCGGTGCTGGGGTTAACTACCAAACCCAAGTCAAAATTTTATATTCGGCCACTGGGCTTTATTGTTTATATAAATGCGAGGATAAAAAAATAACCGCCACACTGCAGGAAGATTTTGCGGATCTGTTCAGGGAAGATGTGGTGGAATTATTTATTTGGAGCGATGAAAAGATCCCCATATATTTTGAATATGAAGTATCTCCGCTTAACTACGAATTGCCTATCCTGGTACCTAATATCAAAGGGAATGCATTTGGCTGGCGGCCCTGGCACTATGAAGGTGCCCGCAGAACCAGGCATGCGACCAACATCATTAAAAAAGGAGATACTATTGAAGGTTGGACGGCCGAATTTTTTATCCCTTTTGCACTGCTTAAGCCCATGATCAACAAAAGCCCGGTAAAAGGTACCCGCTGGAGGGCCAATTTTTACCGCATCGATTATGATAAGCAACAGGCAACCTGGCAATGGCAGCTGGTCCGTAAAACCAATTTTCACGATTATAACCGGTTCGGGACCATTGTATTTGAGTAAAACATTCTTTTGGCGCCCGGACTCCTATTTCCAGAGGTGCAGAAAATAATCATCTAATCAAAAAGGTTTATCCGAATTCCGGGCCGGCTACCAGGTATTGTTTGTCGCTATCGGATTGAATATTTTCGTTTTTGTACATGCGGGTAAATTGCCGCTGTTGGATAAATCCGATTGCCTGTAACCAGTCCACCAACCCTGTTTTATCCGCCAATACATCCACAACAACTGGCTGGTTCGCAAGATCATTCAAAGCTGCACTAATCAGTGATTTTGCATCAACTGTATCTCTTGCAACCACAGGTCCGATCTGTTGATAGTTGTTTCCGTCCCTGCCTAGCATAAAACCAGTAAGGGAGCTATTCCTGTTTAACATCCAGCACTTGCCGGGATATTCCTTCACCAGGGCATTGATAAACTGAGCCCTGCTGGCACCAAATACAAGCTGATCAAGTGCGATGATCTGCGGGAGATTTTTTGGCTGGACCCGTTGAGGCAAAGTGTTACTTTTATCAGTCG
>JBBJMD010000249.1:0-4878 GCA_037719925.1 Ferruginibacter sp. | reverse complement strand
CCAGCGTTGCGTTTACCAACCCCTTTAAAACATTTAACCTGCCGAAGAAAACTATTTTTTTATAAATGGCTTTCTCTGGAACGGGGAGCTGTAATAATGCTCCAGGTGCAACAAACAAATTTGGGATCAACTTAATGCCAGGTACCCTGAGTTTCCAGTTATGTGCCACCCATTTTATCATAGCTTCCGATGGGGCAGCCATGGCATCTGCAAGTAGGCAGAATTGATAATCAGGATCATTCCTGTAATCGTATTTTCTCCAGTAGCCTAAGTCCCACCTGCCTCGAAGCAACGCGCCCAACACAAAACGAAGCCTGGAAGTAAATGAAGAATATTTTTTCTTCAAGCGCTCTACCAGCCAATTAGCCGCGTGGAATCTTACGATGAGTGGTACCTGAGGAAATGCCTTTTTTATTTCCCAGGCATTGCCATGAATTTCTGGAGATTCCATTAGTTCAAAAGCTTTGCCGGAATGCTCCGATTGAAAAACCGGCAATACCTTCAAGCGAAAGTCATGCGGGCTATCGCAACGAACCCAGTGGATATGGATGTTATTTTCATAATTTTCGCATTGCCGGTGATGACTGCCTGCAAAGACATGCACATCCCATCCTTGCCTGCCGAGCACATCAGCCACCTGCTTTGTATATGTTCCAATTCCGCCTTTGCCTGTATCTGGTGGATATTCGTATGTAATAAATGCCAAACGCATTAATGATTATCACTGTATTGCATTTGCCCCCTGTTAGAGAAAGCTTCTTCAATCCGGGTTGAGGCAACGGCCATTTTATTGTTTTCAAAAAGGCAGGTAAGCCTCATACTTACCTGCTGCGCAAAACTGGCGCAATGCGCATTTTTAAAGTGCGAGGGAAACAACAAATACCCCGGGTGTGTGATCATAAATTTAACAAGCGATAAAAAATCCTTAAACCGGTTTTTCTTTTTAGTGCTCTTGTCTTTTATTTCAGTGTAAAGCTGAAGATAAGCGGTTGCCTTACCAAAAGATCTCCGGAGTTGTAAGTAGTAGCCCCATTGCAACCTGTTAGCGGTTAAAAAATGCCGGAAGGTTAAGGAGTCATCGTAATATATTTTGTACCCCGCCTTACACATCAGTAAGCATATTTCCATATCGCCTCCGGATGCAAGGCTGTTACCCAACCTGTCCGAAAGTATAAAAGAAAATTTGTTTTTCGTTACTGCGAGGAATGCTTGTTTCCGGAGCCCCATACCTGCTCCATAAATAGCGTCCACGTAGCCGGTCTGCCGCCCTTCGGAGGTTACTGCATATCCGAAACCGTTCAGTTCCGTGAACCAGGCCGGAGCAGGTGCTTCAAGCACTGCTTCACCCACGCCGCCAACCAGCGCAACTTCCGGACGTGCATTAAATAAATGGTAAACGCCTGATAAATAATCACTGCACAGCCAGTTATCATCATCGCAAAAAACAACATAATCGTAGCGGGCAGTTTCAATACCCTTGTCCCGGGCATAACTTAAACCAGGTATTGGTTCCTCCACAACATGCAGTGGGTATTGGTTTCCCAGGGAAGCCCATGTAGTGAGGGCTGTGTAAACGGTATTATCTGTACAATTATTATCTACGAGAATAATCTCAAAATCCACGGCTGGTAATAAGTGCTGCTTTGCCAGGTGGGTCAATGTTGGGATTAATTTGCTTCCACTGTTAAAGCAACATATAATTACAGAAATACCGTTCACTAGTTATTATTATTATTCAATGCTATCCATTCTTCAGGATAATGCGATTCATATAAAAGGTTTTTTTCTTTAAATGGATTCACAGGCCTGATAACTATTTTGTGCGGATTTTCATTTAACCATGCTCCCCACCACGAGAATGAGCTGTTAGCGATGACCTGGTGGTTGCATCTTGACATTAAATGGAGTTGCAGGTAATCCTTATCCCATCCGTTATCCTCGCAAAATAGGATGCCGGGATTTGTAAAAGTAGATCTGCACCAATCTATATCATCAGAAAAAATAACGAATAAAGCGTTATTTATTTTTTCTTTTAGCAGATCCATAGCATTATGATAATACTCAACTCCAACGAAACCGTATCGTGCTTCCGTTAAATAATCGGTTCGCCTAACATGGACGGCTACGGTATTATATTCTTTGATCCATCCTGGTAAAGGGGGCTGTTGCAAGGGGATAAATTCTTTTAGTAATATTCCCCTGTGTTCATAAAAATAATGAGCAGATTGCCAATAGCCATTTAGGGAAGTGAGAAAGCCGCTTTTGTTTTCCAATTTTTGCAGGGTGAAATTTTTCTCCCTGATCTCTTTATGCAATTTAAAAATGGAAGCTACGCTGTTAAGTTTAGTGTGTTTCCGGAATATATTTTTTATACTGTTGCTTTGTATTATCGTTCCGCTGATGCGCAAATTAGATAACGCAAAACTTCTTCCCAACGAGTCATTCCGGTAACTTTCCGTATTCAGCAGCAGGCAGGCTATATTATTTTTTATGCAAAGGCTTCTTCCTGCGGCATACTGAAATAATTGGTTACCCAATCCCCCTGCAAATTTTATCTCGAGAAACATTATTTATTGAATCCTTGTGCAATGCATAATCAGAGCATCTATAAATCCTTACTAAGTTGTGTTTTACTTTTTAATGAAATCTTTATTGACTCTATTCCTTTGAAATGATTTGAGCGGGCAACGATAAGACCATCGAGAGAATAAGTATCTTGTTCATTTGCGCTACAGAGAATTGTAAAATCATTTAAGGCTAAAAAGTTGAGGCAATCATTATGAACCTTGTTGCCATGGGTAGAAATAAAAACATATTTAATTTTATGTTCAGCGATTGTTTTAGTAGCGCCCAATAACATATCATATTCAAAGCCCTGAATGTCTGAATGAAGAAGATCAATAAATTCAATAGTATTAGCTGTCACATAATCATCTACATTAAGTACCGCGGTTGATCCCGTGGTATCCGAAACTTTTCCAATAAAGGCATTCGTGAAACTTCCCTGGATGTGATTAATTCTGAAGTTATTTATACCATACAGCATATTAAAAGCATCAGGCTCAACAAGAAAATTTTTGGCATCCTTAACCGTTTTGCTAAACCAAATTGAATAAAAAGACCAATATGCGCCAAATTCAAGCATGGTCGCACCCTCCGGTATTTCTTTTAAAACTTCTCCGAATGCATACTCCTCCTGTGGTTCGTGGACTCCTTTGTTAAGGCTTAGCATTTGAACGATGGGATCACCATAATACCCACCTAACGTAATAAGTATCCCGTTATGCATAACCTGTGTACCATTTTTAATCCGTCCCGCATCCGGATGCCGTCTAATGTATCGATTATCAGGGCAATCAATAACATCCTGGATCCTTTCTCTCCAGCCGTCTTCCAAAGGATTATTTAAATAGGATCTATCATACACGCCTAACGGCAAAAGATATTTTAATTTAAGTTTAAAAAAAGCTTTTGAATTAACAAGTTTATTCCGAAATCGAATGAACCGGAACGAAATAATGTGTTGTAATTTTTTGTACATATCATGCCTCATTACCAGACACAGCTCATCTTTTTTTACATGACCTCTTTACCTGCATACCACCATTCCTTATTAACATAAATGGAATTAATATTCGTATTGGCATATTCGAAATACCCAAGTTCCTCAATGAACTGGCATAATAAAATGCGCTTTGTGCCGGTACCGTCGGGTGTGTAGTTTATTGTTTCAATGCAAATAACCTTGGGTGTGTACCTATCAAAGTCAAATGATTTAATTATATCAAAATCCACTCCTTCTGCATCAATCGAAATAAGGTCAGGCGCGTCACTATTAAAATATTCATTCAATACGTTGTTAACAGGAATCATCTGGATTCTTTTGACTTCCTTTAATCTGCTGCCCATTTTTTCAAGGTTAAATTTTTCCTCCCTGGAAAAGGTATTCAGTGCATCATCTTCCATTATATAAAAATCAAATTCCCCGGTTTCATTGCCGATACCAATATTTAAGTTGGTATCAGCGGGCCTAAGAATATTAAATTTTTCAATCGCGGAAGGGTTGGCATCAATATTTACAACCTTTGAACCTCTAAGAAAGAATTTATATGTATTGTTGGCAACGACAGGATGATAGGCACCGATGTCAAGGCAGGACGGTTTGGTGATATTTCTTAACCCGAACAAGTATTCGATGATAATATCCTCGCCTGATTGAGAATAAGATATCTTCTCATACTGTTTTAAATCATCTGATTTACGAGTCCCAATATTAAGCAACTTATTAATAAAATTGTTACTGTTCATATTGCGTTGATCATAATTTAAGTAGATACTGTAGAAGTGTGGCGAAGAAACTTAATGTATAATAACCCTAATGCAGTTGACAAAGAATTTAACCTTAACCAAATCCTGATGCTAAGCCAAATCTCGCCACTATAACCGCAATCCCTTATATCTTTCAAACTTTTGATTTTGAAATTATGACAGACGGTTATAACTTTTAGGATACACTTTTTTAATGCAGCAGAAGATAGATGCTCATTATTAAATCTTTGAAATTGTTCAAGCAAATAAAAGTATTCAAATACTTCAACCTCTCTATTGCCCTTGCATTCATCGGTAACTCTTCCGTCAGCCAGGAATGTAACCACGAGTAAGTCATCAGAATAAATTATAGTACGGTTTTCCAGTATTTGCCGGATATAATAATCTATATCCACATGCCATTTAAGCTTCGGGTCGAAATGTAAAATTGAATTTTTTCTTATGATTGTAGTACTGGGAGCGCCAATCAAATTATTATGAAAAAGCAATAAAGGATTATTTTTAATGGCAGCCACCTGGTCCGGCGTAATGCGATGAGCCCAGTCTTGT
>JBBJMD010000077.1:0-16938 GCA_037719925.1 Ferruginibacter sp. | reverse complement strand
GACCTCGCCAGCGCAACCTCCTTTCACTTATTTACCTTAAAAGCACGATGGTACCTTTATAAACCTTGTCATCCCCGTTAGCCCCTGATATTCTTACCAGGTAAATGTAAGTACCCGGTGCCGCTTCTACTCCCTTATGGATGCCGTTCCATCCATTCCGCGGATCATTTGGCAGTAAACTTTTGGCTTCAAACACTTTCTGGCCCCACCTGTTGAATACTAAAAAATCCCTGACGAGTGGAACTTCTTCTCCTGCCATTACATAAAAAATATCGTTCAAGCCATCGCCGTTGGGTGAAAAAGCAGAAGGCAGATTGACCGATCCCCCGGTAATTGTTTTTACGATCGCAAAGGCCGTATCTGTACACGAATACTCGTTTTTCCCGATGAATACATATTGTCGCGTATGCGTTGGGGTTACCCTGTTGGTGAGACAAACTTCGCAGGCAAGAAACGGATCGGGTTTCCAGAGCCAGGCAGATAATGTACCCCCTTCGGCGCCCGGCACCAGTTGAACAGTTGCTGATCTTTTAATGGAGGTATCTACCGGGTTGATGCTAACTACGTTTACAAACTCCCTTTATCATCATTTTTACTATAATCTGTTTCCTCAAAAACCTTATCAGGTAACGGGCCGGGATTGCCACCCTTATCATTCACTACTGCATATAAATGGTTGCTGGCTGGTGTAGAAACGATATGCTCGTAGCTGTAACAATTGCCGGGCTGAGTAGTGGCTGTATAGAAAACAGGCGAAAGCAACCCGCCTTTTCCATCCGGGCTTGGCCGGTCGTAAAAGGAAACGGGCATCCCTGCAAATACCGTATCATAACCGTTACCCATACATATCGTAAACCTTACAAGCGTAGTTGTATCCGTATAACATTTCGTTTCAATAATCTTTATGGTGATATCGGGGGGAATAATTTTTATAACAGCCGTTCCCCTGATCAGGCAGCCATACCGGTTTTCTGTTTGCATGCTAACCGTTGAACTGTCCCAAATTTTTACCACGGGGTTCGTGCATTGAGTACAGCTAAGCGTGTAACCGTTACCGTTAAACCAGGTGGTGGAAGCCGCATTATAAATAGTTGAGCTGATCGAAACAGGTAAAGAGGTTCCTTTAAATACAGTAGTATCCGTGGGTGATAAACGGACAAGCTCCCGTTCATACAGGAAATCAGCCCTGTTATTTGAATAGTCCTTTTCCGGAAGCAACCTGTTATTTGGAAGTTGCACCGGTACCGCCGTCCCGCTATCATTTACTACTGCGTATATCCTGCCGCCGGAACTGCCTTTGATAAAGCCGTTGAATATAAATTGTTTTTCGAAAACTGTATCCTGCACAGAAAAGACTGGTGACAGTAAACGGGCAGTTGCTGTTGCCGGATCACCCTCGTAAAAGGAAACCGTCAACCCTTTCGGAATTACTCCCCTCCTGAATTGGTTATACAAAGTAAAATTAACATAGAGGCGATCGCCTGATGCACACTGGACATCATTGAGGTCAATGGTGTAATCATTGGCAGGTGGTACCTTAAGAATTAAATAGGCTGTGTCTACACAACCGTACTGACTGGTGGCGATCAATCTTTTTACCCTGTCAGAATCCGCTACCAGGTAAGGTACCTTGCAGTTGGTACAGCTAAGGTTGCGGGCAGGACTCCACCCGGGCCCTGCCTGTCCTGTCAATTCAAGGTATCCCCCGGCTCAGGTGGAAGCGGATGGGATAACAGTTGCCTTAAACCGGAAATTGTTTGCGACTGTTATGTTGTTTTCATAATTGGTTTCAATTAAGGAGGTATTAGGAAAAGACAGCGGCATCGTATTACCCGAATCATTAAAAACCATATATAAAACATCCAGGCCGGGTTGGTTTACATCAATGATATGGGTATATAAAATGCCACAACATGTTCCAGGTATCGAGTCCGGAAGGTAAAAGGTGGGAGCCAGTTTCCGGGCGTTTCCCAATCGTGGATCAGCATCATAAAAGGATACGGGCGTATTTGGGGGAAGGGGTGCATAACCATAATTGCAGACAAAAAAACTTACCCTCACTTTCGTTTGCTGGTAGCAATCGACTGCGCTCATATAAGCAATCGCATCCTGTGTGGGGTCTTCATTTATTATAGTGAAAGTATTAGTGGTATCCGTACAGCTACCGTCCGTTGCAACCAGTTTTAATGAATAGCTGGCTGGGGTAGGAAACACATATACCAGGTCTTTATTTGTGCTGATCACTTGCTCCACCATTCCCTGGTCATTGCTCATGACCCATTTGAATGAAGTAGCATTAACAGAAGTATTGGTAAAATAAATACTGTCGGGATAAACAGTCAACTTTGAAGCAATCATTTTTTTATCGGGATAAAACCTGGCCGTTACACCACAATTGACAATAACGAAATCTGAATAAACCGCAAAGCAGGAAATAGTATTGTAGGCTTTAACCGTGACCTTATATTTACCTGTTTCCGTAAAAGTGTAATTGAAATTGGTAGTGGCTGCAACCACCACATCATTGACAAGCCATTGGTAAGTACCTGCCCCTGTTGAAGTATTAGTGAAAATTACGGCATCGCCTTTTACAGGGTATGCATTATTTCTACCGAAAGAAGCAGTGATATTTTCCCCACAGGGCTTATCACATTTATTTTCCAATAACCCGCTCCTTTGCGTTTGGATCGCCGCATGCATCCTGTCTGCCTGGCCCTGGGTAAACTCATTCTGGCAGGCTTCATTCCCATAATCCATAAAATTGGCAATGGGGTCAGGTACATTATTCGGAAAGTTTCCATTTGATTGATTGGACAGGGAATCGGTATTGCAGGAATTTTCAGGGTCATTACAGGAAACGGAATTGCCTGCCGAGTAATCGGGAGGCGTATCACATACCCTGTCTCCATCCGTTGTACATTCGTTATTGGCGCAATTTCTACCTTCAAAGGTATGATACAAGCCAAGATAATGCCCCATCTCGTGTATAACTAAATTACCAAAGGCGCTTACCACGATACCGTCTAAAGGGTCACCACCGGGCGGCATGGTTGCATAACCGCTAATGGGTGACCGAACCCACCGGCCACAAAAAAATTCGGCCAGGCCCTCCATTTCCATACTGGCAATGTACCATATATTAACATATCGCGCAGGATCCCATTGAATAAGGTTTTTAAGCCTGTCATCTTCGATCAAAGGATTTAAACTATTGGAAAAAAAAGATTTGGTGCGGGTAATCCCGGAAGTGTTTCCGCCATCGGGATCTTTCTTTGCTAAACAGAAGCGGATCTTTGTGTCCACGCCTTTACTCCCCGCATATTTGCCCCTTTTGGAAAATGCATCATTAAGTTCCTGCAATGCATCCAGTATGGCCTGGTCCGGGATAGCGGAAAGATCTTCATTGATTATATGGAATACCACCGGCACAATGATACTGTCATCGGCCAGTTGACGCAGGGAACCCGATATTTCGCGGTTCATTTTATCTTCGCGCTTTTTATAGCCCTTGTCAATCCTTAACCGGTAAAGCGAATTATCAAACCCGCACACCAGCCCGGCATTATCCTTAACTTTAGGAGCAGCCCTATTGGGCATGGGCATGGTACCCTGTTGAGCAAATGAAACAGAAGATACCAAAAGGGTTGCGATTAAATAGAAAAATAACTTATAAATGCTCATCCACTGCTTTATTAAAACTTACTGGCCTGCGGTAAACAAGGATGGAATTTAAAACTGCTAATATAGTATTTTTACGAAGGTATTGTAAATTTTGTACAGGCAATAACATGGAAGGTATAAACTGCTGCATTGCAAAATGCGGAGTAATAGATATTGACACATCAGGTGTAGGCAAGGAGCACAACAGACATTGAGAAGCATTAATAATCATACCAAACACCTCCCAAGGGTAATAAAAAACATACCCTTACTTAAACAGCACCCGTTCATTTGAGTTAACAAGTTGGGAGAGAACGTGAGTTTCTAACGTAAAAGATGTTGGCAAGAGGAAACCAGGCTGTATTAGGTTGATGTATAATTAATTTGAATACCGGGTGATGCGTGCATTTTAGCCTTGAATAACATTTACAGTTTCGTGCAGGTATTATATAATCTGGCCGGAAATTTTATGAGCTGATGGCCGGTCAGGATATGCGGTCAAGTTGTTTTATCCATCCAGCTTATTGAGTAGGTTTTTTCCAATGCCCTTAAGCAACACTATCAGTACGATATAGGTAAGTACTGCAAAGAGTGTACTCTCTGCTTTCCAGGTAATGATACTGCATGTTAAAAATTGTACCAGGCAAAATAAAATATGATTCGTTTTCATGCCGCTTAATTTGATTCCTTCTGATAACTTTTTATTATCAGCCCTGTACCTGGTAGGAATAATAATTCAAAAAGAAAACAGATTTGCGAAAATCAATTTTCATATCATCCTTTTGGCTTTTGATCTCTTTTTCAGCATTTTGTTTAACCAGCAATAAAAATAAGTGCCAGGTGACTTATCATAAATACATAAGGCTTTGTTAATAGATTTAATTCGATTCAATAAGAGCAGTTCGGGAATTTAGCCGTTACCGCTGGTTTAATGCAGGCAGGTAAATACAGAGGCCAATAAAGGCCGCAGATAATTTTGCACGAGGTTATATTTCCGGTGTACTGGGAAGAACTCACCGGTTAGAGATAATAGGCAAGTGAGATGCCGGGTGAATGAATAATCGGGTACAACAAATCAGTGACCGTAGTTTGAATCATAAGCCCTGTTCGATCACAAACCAGGTATAGCTTTCCGGTTCAATGGTAAAACTTAAATCGATCGTATAATCCCTTTGAAGCCTGTACTGCTTGTCAATTACTCCTTTTTCCTTTATAATCGCATTGGAAGATAAACCGCTGTAGTACAAGGGGCCTTGATGGTCCCTTTCTATTTTTTCTTTCAACGGGTTATAAAGCATTAAAAAACCTTTCTCTGTTAACAGCGGGTTTACGTGCAATATGCCATCCCAGTCTCTCCCGTCGGCCCTCCGTAAATGAATAATATCTGAATTCAGTATCCGACGGTATTTTTTATACCAGCTTACGATATTGACCACTGTCCTTTTTGTTTCTTCCGTATCATATAATCTTGGGCCGCGATAACAAGCCTGCACACCTGCACCATAATACTGTACCATTAATTGTTCATAATCTTTGAGGTGTTGATTGAGCGGCTCCAGCACTGCTTCTTCTCCACCACCCTGGTACCTGGTGAGGGGTACAAATCCCCAACTCATGGAAGGGGTTTTTTCCCAGGTACCATCATAAATATTTTGCCTGTTCAGAATTTTTTGCTGGGGCCTTGGCAAAGAAAAATTAACCTCCCGGTACCCGATGGCGATCTTGTGAGTGCCGTCCAAAAAATACCAGTCGGGTGCATTTATATAAACGCCGTGTTCATTTAACCAGTGATATAATCCTTTTTGGATCTCCATCTGCCGCCACTGGCTGTCATCATAATCCTTATGGCCGGGATGTTCAGTAGAAGCACATACATCACCGGGGTAGGGACCGTCATTTTCCCAGATATCAAACCCAGTTTGCGAAAAGAAATATATTATCTTATCCCTGTAAGCCAATCCCCACTTGCTTCCAAAGCAAGGCGCATTGCCAAAAAATGCCCCACCCGGCTTGCCTGTTTTAATGTCAATTACATCATCTTCATCGCTGATCCGCCTGCTGCTGAATAAAGAATATCCCCCAATCTGTATATGCCTGCTGTGTGCATATTCGGCAAGTGTTTTCCATTTTTCAATATTCGCCCTGGTTGAATCCTCCATGGTTAAATGGCTCCCAAAACTTAGAATGAGCGCTTCGTAACCTGTAGCTGCACATTGATCCACAGCCGTTTTTAATTCATCGTCATTCTTACTTACCAGGTGCATGAAAACCGGGTTCTAGGTAGTCCATGGGGCTACAACACGATACATTTTCCGGATGGCTAATCCTCTTCTTTCCCGGTCATAACTATCCATCAATAATTCATGCGTACGAACCGAGCGGAATACCTGCCCCGGTGACAATTCAACAGAGACCAGTTTTTCCGGGTAAATCTCCAGCAGGCATGGTGTTTGATAATTGTAATTGACCTGCGAAGTGTACAACGAATCCGTTTTCCAATGAGTGGTCTGGTCGCTGATATCATATCGCATCGCGTTATTAAACGCGTAATTGGTCTCTACGTAGATGCCATGCTGCTTTTTCATTTCCCCGGGGGTGCCCACCACAGCGCTTTCCTCCTCCACCAGCGCCAATAATTCATTCACAACCCGGTTAATTTTTATGGTGGTATTGCTTTTATTTTCTATTGATATCCACTTAACGATCAGCGGCAACCCATCGTATATTTCATAATTAACGGTTACACCTATACGCTCTAACCCCGGTGCGGCGATCCCGTAAGTGAAAGAGATCATTTTGCCAGTTGGCAGGTTTTTGTTCATTGCCCATCCCGAAGCTTTCCAATTAACAAATGCTTCAAGGGGTTTTATCTCATACCGCTCCAGTTTAAAATCATTTTCATCCGTTGAGAAATCATCCAGCCAATCCGTCTGCAGGTAAGCGTTTTCTTTTTGTCCTTTTAATCCGCCTACATTGTATTCTTTTCCATTAATCGTAACCATTGCTTCAGGCTTTACGGCACGCAATAATTGCTGCCCATTGCCCAGGTTTGTAAAATCAATACAGGCCACATTAGGACGGAGCCTGAATGACCTTTTGATCAGCCCGTTGAATAAGATAATTTCTTTAAGATCGGCACTGGAATAAATCCCCGCTTTTTCTTTTACGGTTCGTATGAGCCAGTCGGTAGGATATATTTTTTGCTGTTGAGCCGTTAATACAGGGAGCCGCGGGTATTGCTGGCCATATAATGACCTCCCTGGTAAAAAAGAAAAAGTGAGAATTGCAAAACATAATTTTATCATTCGTATTTTTTTTGTTCATTTCCCGCATTAATGGCACCGGAAGTTATCTGGAGGCCATTGACTGTTTTAGATTGCTATTTATTTATACCCTGGATCATTAATAATAATTATCGCCTGCTTCTTGAATAAATGTACTCTATATTCAGATCGGATATAAATTTCACTGGACTGGCTGGGCAGTTGCTGATGTGCCGGATAAGTAACCTGGTCCTGGAATCAACCTCGTAATATCGCGGCTTCATCATACCTTAAAGGAGCAAACGTGCCATATATTAGTCCATAATGCAGCTTTCGGCCATAGCCCTTGTAGTTTATGTTATGCTGTAGACAATACCTGTTAATTTGCCAACCTGCCAAAATAAATTAAGGAGATCGCCGTTTTAACTGGTTAAAAGCCTTATATTAGAGTCTCCCCCTGTCAATTATTGAGTATTTGATCCTTTATGGTCATTTTTATTTTACCAAGATATAAAACATGTAAGCTTGTATGAAAAGAATTTTATTTACAATAACGGCCACCTTTTTACTGGCATTATCTTATGGGCAGCGCCTTGCCCAGGTAACACTGACTACCAGTGGGAGTTCGGACGTCATTTCCTTTATAACAGATGATGCCATTTTTATAAATGTGTCGAAGGATGGGAAACTGATCGATTGGGGAATAGAGGTAACAGGACGGTTTAATAACTACCCCGGCAAACTCGACAAATACATGGGGCGGGTGGATTATTACACTGAAAATGATAATGAAGCCTTCAGGGGCAAAGTAAAATATATTGGCAAGACGGCGATTACCTATTATACTTCCAATGAAAATGAGTTATTTAAAGGAAAAGTAAAAACGATCGGCACGGTACTTTTCGACTACTACAGTTCCTATGATAATGAAGCTTTCCGTGGAAACATCAAAAGTGCCGGTGTTCCCGTAACTTACTACAGCTCGTTCGACAATGAAGCGTATAAAGGTAAAATAAAAAGTATCGGGTCTTCGGCATTGACTTATTACGCCTCTTTTGATGACAAGGCCTTTAAGGGCAAAATAAAAAGCATTGATACGCGCAGTTTTACTTATTATTCTTCTTTTGACAGGCAGGAATACAGGGGAGCAATGAAAGGGGTTACCAAGCGCAGTACATTATAAATGGGGTAAAATATTATCTTAGGTAACAGGTACTCACGACATTCATTATAGACAAAGGCCATGCTGCAACGCATGGCCTAGTCATTTCTTGTGTTGACCGCAATCAACCATAAGGAGAAAGCGAAAGGTAGCTATCAAAGGGTTATTCAACTAGCCGATAGCTAAAAATGAACGCAGTTCCTTTTATTTTCATGCCGCTATTTTTTTTCGATTATCTCACTGTAACAATCGCCAAAAGCATTACCCGGTAAATAGTAGGCCTGAACGGCGCGGAAATTTATGTTTTCCGCCTTTTCTGTCACCTTGGTAGTAAAACGCCCATCCCACTCCAGTTTTACCGCTTCATACACTACTTCCGGTTTGGCTGGATCAGTATCATTTCTGAAAATAATTATTGCAGAACCTGTTCCGATGCCAATGGGTGACCTTGCCGGGGTGTCTTCCACTACGCGCCCGCCGATATGACCATCCAGGTAGAAATATTCAAATCTGGATTTTGCCAGTCACCACTTCCACATCAACTCCTCCCAAACGCGAAGGGGTATGCGGTTGTGCTTCTGTAGGATTATTAATATAAGCAACAACACCAACCCTGTTGGGTTCCGGGGTATACTTTTTAATCAGGGTCCGGATAGTTGTATGATCCCTGTCATTCGCGTCCCTGTTATCGATGTGCTCATATTTTCCTAATGAGACAGGGGTTTTATACAAGTTTGAAGGATCATATTCAAACATCAATTTAACTTTTCTTGTTTCGCCCGGATCCAAAAAAAGGCTGGTATGTTCAAGATAGGTCCTGTACAGGGGGTTCGTTTGTCCTGGCCTGATGTATACCGTTGTAGCCTTTTCATAAGGGTTACCAACTTCTATAAAGGTGGTTTCACGGGTGGCAGGAGAAGCCGCCGCTGAAATGAACCTATCGTAATTTGATTGGGCCATGTTATTAAAAATGGACATTTCGAGCACGGGTGTTGGGCCTGGTGTGATGTACCCTGGTATCCTTACGATAAGACAGTAATGACCGTTACCGGGGGGGTTCCATGATATGGTAAAATCCGTGGTCCCCAGTGCCGTTATATTTTGTGTATCTGCACCCAAAAATGTTTCAGGTGTGCCGCCGACATTAAAATTCTTTACATAGAATTCAACCCTTACATTGGCCGCAAGGTTGCCGTTGTTTACTTTCGCTATTACAGTATTAGGATGGCCTGCCGGGTACATTAAACCAATTGGCAGGATCGGCAAGGTTCCGGGGATTCTGCACTTCTATATCCGGGCTTTGCCATTGCCGGTCTGCGCTTGCAGGCCATGGCCTGATGGCGGGGTCTGGCCTGCTGTTTACCCCATACTCCACCTTCACATCCGCCTTAGTGCTGGTAATGCCGCTAACGCTCAATTTAAAATCGGTCGGGAAGGTTGGATCCGTTGTATCTGTTTCGCGGTAATCCCTGCTGTTGATCAAAACGCTGCCATCTCCGTCGGAATCGTTTGGTACCAATAATATCGCCGGCCGGCTGATCGGGGCATCTGCCGGGCTCGAGTCTACATCTGTTACCAAAATGGCATCCGGTGTATCCAGCGAACGGTCGCCGATATGCGCCAACTGGCCCGAACGGAATTCTACATAATAGTTCCAGCCGTCCGAAAGCCTGACCTCTATCCCGCTTTGCCTTCCGGCAGCGGGCGCACCGGTTTCAATGGGGCTCAATGAAATGGTTTCATTTATTACACCGCCACCGTTGGAGAAATTGTAAGTTTTTAGCCAGCTTTCCTGTACCCATCCCAACATCATGCGGTGTGCAATAGAAAAATGTGGCAGGTTGCTTTCAGCATGCATTGGCTCCCAGTTCCCGGTATTCCTTCCTGTATCAGGTGTGTATTGATCACCTAAACCAAGGCTATGGCCAAGCTCATGGATGACGGTAGACCGAACCGTGCGGTCGGGCCGGAAGGCGGCACCCCATTCCCGTGTCATGGAAACAACTCCTAAATTTTTACTCCCTTCTGCCGTACTAAAAGTGCCGGCACCCCCATAAGGCCAAGCATTCATAAAATTTCCCATCCCATCTGACCATTGTTCGGAAACGAAAATCAAATTATCATAATTGTTATAATTGATGGTGCTGTCACAGCCCGTCATTGCATCCTGCCAGAACGTATTGATCGGCGACCCATCATTATTAAAATAAGAACTCCAGTTATTGGGCAGGTTAATCGGACCGAAAGTATCCGCCGATAAATCATAATTGTTATAGGAAACTTCCTGGTAATACTGTCTCGCACTTTCCATACGGCCGGCAACATTAACTCCATTGATGACTTCATTCATCCACCTGTCGCGTATACTGGTAAGCGTTGCGGCGTCTGTTGGGTAACGGGCATCCGCAAAATCAATGAAGGCGATGGCTATTCTTCTTGTACCAAATGCCGGCACTACATTCAGGTTTTGAGGACTTGCAGGGCCACCACCCCAGGCAGGGTTATAACCTAAGTTTTCACTTATCCCAGTAAAAGAAAGGGAAGGTCCATTGGTTCTGTCTGCCCATTCAGTTGTAACTACAAATTTATGTTCGTCCATCACGATATTTGTGGCGCGGTGGATCACCTGCAATAAATAGGTGCCGGGCTCATATCCGATGCATAACATGGCCCCCGGTTTTGATGGGTCATATTCGTTATCCCGGCATAAGGATACAACGCCTGACTTTGCACCACCAGGCAGATTAAAATCAAGATCGTCAATGGTAATACCAGATAATTTTAAATGAAATTTTGTGTAAGACCCTACAAAAAAGGTAGTATCCATAATGATCGATACGCGCTTACGCCGAAGGGGGAATGGCCAATACTTTTTATTGACTATCCGGGGATTTAAATTTGGCATGGGATTAAAAGTTTGAATGAGGATGATTATAAATTACCGGCACAAAACTATCAGCCCAATCCTGCAGGGAAAACAGTAGAACTACTTTATTTCGCCCGTAGTAATACTTTTAATAAATTATTAAGAGTAAAGAGTGAGTTTTCAAATTGAAAACCATGGAGTATGTCAGAAAATTAATTTTTATCCTTCAATGGCAGAAAAGCATGCAATTTGTATTTTAATATTAACTTATGAAACTGCTTACTGAGAATGTAAACTGTAAATAATAATGAAATAAAAGATCGCGATCCGGGTGAAAGAGGAATCTTTTCCAATAAAATTTTTGCAGCGGGGATTAGTTTATTTAGGAGTACAGAGTACCAGACTGATAGCTGTTTAGTCCCGGTATAATGAGTTCGATATACCAACGATGTATAACATACAAAACGGGGCTTTTCTTTTTGGAAAAACACGTAGCAGCGAAAGCAGGCTTAGTTAACTTAATTTAAATTACCATCTTTTTTAAGCATCCTCAAATTCTTCACATTATTGTAAAACAGGATGGTGCACCCGGTCGTTACATTGTTTTCTGAGTTTCAAATAAAAGTTCTTTCATTTTATCAACATTAAAATGGAACTCATCAACTTTTTCCTGGTGGCTTTTAGCAAAGTTCATCAGGCCTTTTTTGCGGTTCGAGTCTTCCATCTTTTTAAGTAAGGTTCTGCGCTCTTCCATGATCCGCAACGCCGTCCATAAGGTAGCTTCAAGTATTTCGCCCTGCTTTACTACCAGGTCTTTCTCTGAATAGGAATGACCGATGTGGCAGCGATAACGATCAGGCCGTTTGGTATCCTTGAATATACTCCAAAGTCCCCCTCCACAATCCGGGCAGGCATAGATACTTTTTTCGCCTATTTGAACGACATTGCCGTAATTAACTACCACCCTTTCGGCGATTTCCGATTCAATCCGAACATCTTCCGGAACTTCCATCTCTTTTTGATCAAGTTCAATCAAGTTAGAGATCGCTTCACCCATTTCTCTTAGAGGAATACAATAATCTACCTCCATATTGTTTAGAACCGACATGGGCATGTCGGGAAATTCAGCTTCATTAGGGTCCTGTACGATACAGGTACCCCCCGATCTCTTAATTGCGGACATGCCCGTGGTACCGTCATCAAGCAAACCGGTTAATATGATCCCGATGGTCCTTGAATTATAAGCGACTGCTGCCGAACGGAATAAAACATCAATGGAAGGTCTCCACCGGTTTTCTTCGGGGCCATTTCCAAGAATTATTGATGACTTTTTTACGAGCAGGTGATGATTTGAAATACCAATATAAATTTGTCCTTTTTCTATTTGCATACCATCTTTGGCAACCTGGCATTTCAATTTAGTGTGGGGCTGAAGGCGATGAACAAGGTAATCACTAATACTGGAACGGGATAAGTGCATGACAATAAAAACAGCAACATCCATATCTTCCGTAAGTTGAGCGACTACTTCGGCGAGTGCTGCCATTCCTCCTGCCGAAGCGCCAATTACAATTATATATTTCGGGTGTTCCATCGTTATGAATGAGATCTGTGTTATTTACGAATAAGAAGGTCCAAATGTAAACAAACCAATCATAAATTCAGCCTGCATAAATTATATTCCAAAATCCCATTTAATACGAAGTCAAATTAAAAATATTATCATTTAACCTGTTACACAATTCGGTGAATAAGTTACATAATTTACAGGTACTTTCCTGAGAATATTGCCTAAGCAGTAAAAAGATGAATCTAGCCTGGATAGAGGATAAAGTGGGATAAGAATATAACAACGAGATTTTACCAGTTACGCACAGTTTTACATTGAAAGAGATTGCTATTTATTAGGCCGTAACGCAGTAAAACTAGCAGGAAATCTTATTTTCAACACAATAGTTTTTTATTGCCTGGATTATTGCCAGGATCAAACCTGGGTAGCGATACCTGAATGGATCAATAGAAGGAGATAGCGCCTTTATTATAAAGGAATCCGGAAGCGCAGAATTTTGTCTCCTGACACTAACGATATAGGGAAGCGCATCAGTTTGCCTCACTAATGCGGTATATTTTGAAAATTCGTATTGAAAAGGCACTTCAAAAATATGCATAACCATGGATTTATGACTGGTAGTCAAAATCTGTTCCAAAAAGCCCTTCCGTATTTTAACTTATCAGAGTTATCAACATTATGATCAACCGATTATTTGCATTGGGGAGTAGCAGGCAGCATTCATTTGTGCCCTGCTCCAAAATAAACAATATAGATGTGGATAAGGAATTAGAAATAAACAGCGAGAACCAGGTTTGGTAAAAACGTTGCCGGCTTAATACCCTCATTGGGTTGATAAAAAGTGTTTAGACTGGCGGTGGTGTGAGTGCTTTTGAAAGAATGGAAATAAGAAAAATTGCTTATTATTACGCCGAAGAACTTAACACGGTTAAGGATATAAAACGGAATAGGTGCGCTACTTCATTCGAACCAAACAAGTCTCCGGCAGATAAATGTGGAAAGTTGAACCTTTACCTACAATACTTTCCGCATTAATAAATCCTTCATGGTTGTGGATAATTTTTTTACACGTAGCTAAGCCTATACCCGTTCCGGAGTAAGAGTTCTTATTGTGGAGACGGGTAAACAGGTCAAATATCTTTTCTGCATATTCAGCTTCAAAACCAATTCCATTATCAGCAATGCTGATGGATAGATAGTTTTTTGCTGGAAAAATACCTTTGAAATTCAGTTTGGTGCTGCTAATCATTGCAAATCGGATATCAATTTCAGCTACCGTATTTTCTTTCTTGTATTTAATGGCATTACTGAGCAGGTTGATGAATAGTTGAAGAAACTGAAAAGGCACTACCTGCACTACCGGTAATGGCCCAACGTTGATCTTAACTCCTTTTTTATCCGGTATATTCATGAACGAATTTTTAACATCTTCAATTAATTCGTTTAGGTCTACGGGCGTTGTATCGTCAGTCTTAAGTGTATTATGCGAAAATTCCAACAAGTCCTCGATAAGGTCCTGCATTCTTTTTGCAGAGGTGATTATTTTCTCAAAGTCGCCCAGAATTCTTGGGGACAGGGCATTTGATCCGTCTGTAATGCGGCTGATATATGTTCGTATTTTACGCAATGGTTCCTGGAGATCATGGCTGGCTGCAAAATTGAAGGATTCGAGTTCTTCATTGATCCTTCCCAGTTCAAGATTTTTGTATTCCAGCAAGGTGGTTTTATTTTGCAGTTCCAGTTGTATGCTTTTTTGTTTTGATATATCCCGGAGGAAAGCAATGAAGGCTATTTTACCCCCCTGCATGGTTTGTGAAATAGTAAGGGCTAAATGAATTTCTTCCTCGTTTTTTGTACACCCGGATAGTTCCAGTGTCTGGTTAAGGATACGGGATTCTCCTGAACTTAAAAATCGCTTCATGCCATTATCATGTGCTTCCCTGTACCTAACGGGAATAATAATTTCAGAAAGGGGATTTCCTACCACTTCTTCGGCTGTCCAGCCAAAAATTTCTTCCGACTTGGGATTCCATAAGGTAATGATGCTTTCTGCATTTATTACTATCACGGCGTCTGGGGCATTCCGGATAAGCTGTTTAAAATTTTGTTCTTTTTCCTGGAGTTCTTTATTGAGCAGGAACTCTTTGGTTATATCCTGGCAGGTGCCGTTCAATTGTTGGGGCTGGTGGGCCTCATTGGTCACTAATTCCCCCTTGCCTTTAATGATTTTTATAGCCCCATCCGGGTTAATGATCCGCAATAAGTAGTCGGCAGGGATAAGCGTCTGCAGGGATTGCTGTATCTGTTCCATCCTTTTGGTTTTATCGTCGGGATGTACAAATGACATAAAGCGATCAAAAGTTATTGTTTCAGATTGAGGTTCCAATCCATAGATCCGGTACATTTCATCTGACCATAAAATAGCATTATCAGCAATGCTCCAGCTCCAGTTACCGATATGCGTAAGCGCCTGGGCCTGGTTGTGCAGCGTTTCACTATTTTGAAGGCTTGCCAGCAACTTGTATTCTTTGGTAATATCCATGATGGTCCCCTTCATACTTACCGGGACCTTATCTTCAAATGTTACTAAACCGCGTGACCATATTCTTTTTTCCGTATTGTCTTTAATGTAGCTGTATTCGCATTCATATAACCCGTCGGTAGTAAACGCATTATCCATGGCCGCTTTTACTTTATCCTTGTCTGCGGCAGGTATAAATTCCATAAAGGCAGGCAGGTCCGTCTCTTGGGAAATACCGAAAATTTGCCGGGCACCAGGGGTAAGAGAAGATTTCCCATTTTTGATGTCCCAATCAAAGCTTCCCATTTCAGCCAGCTTTTGGGCTTCGAGCAATTCCTCCTGGTACGAAGCCAGTTGCTGGTTTATTTTTTTTACTTTTTCCTGTTGAATATTATTGTAAGCGTTAAAAGAGGCAGCTTCAGTTGCGGCAGTAAACCGGTCAACATCTTCCATAACCTCGCAATAAAACGGGATCGCTGGTAAACCGGTTTAAAAATTTGCGGAATGCTTTTCTTCGTACCAGGAAACAAGTGTTATGTCCTCCGCAAGGACATCTTCCCTGGTGATATTCGCGATATGATTATTAATAAAGTTCCTTGTTGACTTTTCAATATATGTACTGAGATTATTTTCTGATAATAAAGTGAGCAAAACCGTATTCGAGGCTTTGCCCAGTTCTACCATTTCCTCCTCTGAATAGGATGAAAAATACCGTAACAGCGGAAGATCTTCTTCGCGCGATATCCTTAATAGCGTTGTTACGAATTCATGCAGGTTGTGATGCAATAAATAGGAAGCAAATGCCGGGAGGTATTGTAAATGAAGCTTTCCATGCCCGGGAGGATCAATTTTTTCGGTATTGTTGTCTGACTTCTCCATATATCTTATATACCGTCCGGGGTAATGAAATAGGAATTTAGTGGCGGATTTTGCCTGAGCGTTTCCAACTCAAGTAGAAATACTCTCCTGATTACAGAAATCAGGCCACGCATGCTGCTGGGCTTCCGGATATATAAATTAGCGCCGGTAGAGTGGGTATCCATTATATCTTTGGTATGGGCAGAAGTTGAATAGATGATCACCGGCAGGGCTTTGAACCGGGGATTTTCTTTGATTTCTTTCAGGCACTCTTTCCCGTTTTTACCGGGCATGTTGAGATCGAGGAACACGATGTCAGGTAAAAGGAAAACTGGCATGTAAAACATTAATTAATTGAAATCCATCTACTACAGTGCTCACTTTTATGGATGAATTAATTTCAGTGATCGCCTCTTCAAAAAGTTCCCGGTCGTCGCTGTCATCATCAGCAAGCAATACAAATAAACCCTTCTCGTTTACTGCATTTAAAATATACTCCGAAGCCTGCAATGAAGCAGAACCCACTTTTAGCTTGTCCATCAGGTTGGCAAAAAAATCAATAAAGGCAAAACCCGGTTCCCACCAGTTACCAGTACTTGCGCAGCGGCCATTAAACGGCATCAAATTTACGGGCAGGTTAAATTCCATATAACCGGTTAAAAATATTAAGGGTCAATTTATATCAAAAATATCGTTTTCCGCATTTTTAATCTTTGAAAGCATGCCGGCAAAAGAAAAGAGAGAAACAACACCGAACGGTAAAAAAGGCTCGGCCAGGCAGTACTAAACCTATTGTTAACCCGGGGATAAAATTTTAAATATCTTTTCAGCAAAGGATGGTTGTTGCTCATAAAGCTGGATGACGACTTTCTTTCAACATTTTACCGTGTTAATTTCCCTGGAGTTTATAGTGATGATAATGACAACGCGGCTTCCCAAATCAGGGGAAAGCCGCGTGCTGTATCGGGGAGCGGACTTGAACCGCCGACCTTCGGGTTATGAATCCGATGCTCTAACCAGCTGAGCTACCCCGACAAA
>JBBJMD010000248.1:0-4919 GCA_037719925.1 Ferruginibacter sp. | reverse complement strand
ATGAAGCAGCTTATTTAGCAGCCGGAAACACAGGTAGTGAAGATGGATCCGCTTTCTTAATTCCAACGTCTGACGGTTATGACCCGCAACTATCGGATTATTTCAATACCACAACCGCCAAGACTTATAACGCAAAGCTGAATTACGATAAATCTTTTAATAACGTTCATAACTTCAATGCCTTTGTTGCCTATGAAAGTTCAGAGTCAAATGGCAATGGGATCAGCGCTTTTCGCCGGTATTTTATCAGCTCCCAGTTACCTTATTTATTTGCCGGTGGCAATGAGCAAAAAGACAATTCAGAATATGTTACCCTCGACTCCCGCAAAAATTACTTTGGCAGGCTAAGCTACAATTACAAAGGAACTTACCTCCTGCAATTTGCATTCCGCAGGGACGGCTCTTTAAGGTTCTCGAAAGAAAGCGGTCGTTGGGGCAACTTCCCCAGCCTGCTTGCAGGATGGATCATCTCCAACGAAAATTTCTGGAAAAACCGGATGAAATCCGTGAACTTTTTTAAAGTGAAAGCTTCCTGGGGGCAAATGGGTAATGACCTTGTACCTCCCTTCCAGTACCTGGCATCTTATGCTTTCGGAACCGGCGGCGTTTATGGACCAAACAGGACGTACTCCGCCAGTCTATACCAGTCCAATGCACCTAATCCATTTATCACCTGGGAAGTGGCTAATATGTATAATGCCGGGTTTGAATCAAGGTTTTTTAATAACAAGGTAACCTTCAACGCAGATTTCTTTTACCAGAGGCGGAATAACATCCTTATTAAAAGAAATGCTTCCGTGCCAAATTTCACGGGAATCGTGTTGCCGGATGAGAATTTTGGTATCGTTGATAACAGGGGATTCGAGATTGAACTGGGTTATAACAGTAATAGAAATACCGGCTTCAATTATTCGATCAATGGCAACTTTGCATTTGCCCGTAATAAAGTGGTAGACTTTGATGAACCCCAAAACAATGTAGCCTGGCAAACTCTAACGGGCCACCCCATGGGCGCGGCCTTGTTATATAAATCAGCAGGGATCTTCAGAGATTCTGCGCAGATAAATAAAACGCCACATGTACCCGGCGCTATACCTGGAGATGTGATCATTGAAGACCGGAATGGTGACGGAGAAATCACTTCTGAAGACAGGATCTTGTTTAATAAAACAACGAATCCTGAAATTACTTATGGCCTCAATTTTACATTCAGTTATAAAGGCTTCCAACTGGATGCCCTTATCGCCGGTGCGTCTAATGCATGGGTTAGAATGCTTGGTTCACAACAGGGGTCTGCGGGTGACTATTACCAATTTTCAGCAGATGGAAGGTGGACACCTGACAATATTAATGCTACCAAGCCAAGGGCTTATGATGGATCAGCCACTTACTGGAGAGGTAAGTTTGTTACCGATATGGAATATCAAAATCAATCGTATACCCGGTTGAAAAACCTTCAGCTGAGTTACTCAATACCCCAAAAAATAACTCGTCTTAAAGTAATTAAAAGTGCGCAGGTCTATGTCTCTGGGCAAAACCTGTTCCTGATACATTCCTCAAAGGACAGGATATGGGATCCGGAATTTAGCGGCACCAGGGACAATTACCTGATAATGAAAGTAATGTCCGTTGGAGCGAGACTCTCTTTTTAATCAATATTAATATAGTACTGTACATCAATTTTTTTAAAAAATAGTTATGAAAAAATTGAAATTAATTTTTATTTTTTTTGCGCTCATACTTTTTGTTTCCTCCTGCAAAAAAACTTCCATATTGGATCAGTCACCCCAGGACCAATATTCTGATCCAGTTCTTTGGTCGGACATAGCCTTAGCCGATGCATACCTGTTGGATACGTATCACGGTGCCAATACGGGCTTTACACAAACCATGCTTTCATCCGTAACCGATGAAGCACATTCTACGTTTGATCACGGCGCTGAGGTGTATGTGCAGGGTAATATCACTCCCGATAATCCCGCCCCCTGGGATGGTTCAGAATACAGCCTTCCCATGTGGGATACCTATTTTGCAGCTATTCAAAAGCTAAATGTGCTTATTGTAAAGATTGATGGCGTTGCAGATGTGTACCCTCAAAGCGACCAGGCGGCCATCAGGGCAAAAGCTGCAGTAATGAAGGGGGAAGCCCTTTTCCTAAGGGCCTTTTGTTACGCTGTGCTGGTTCGTACTTATGGTGGCGTTCCTATATTAAAAGAGCCGCTTGAACTTGGTGGAGATTTTAAAGCTATTGCCAGGGGAACATTTGAAGAAACGGTAAATGCTATTTCAGAGGATTGTGATGCAGCCGCCGCGCTTCTTTTGAAAAAGGATGAAATGTTATTAGGAAGGGCAACTAAAGGAGCTGCGCTGGCGCTTAAATCCAGGGTATTGCTATTTGCTGCGAGTGACCTTACGGCGGATGGCACAGCACAAAATAAATACGTAGGGTATGAAAGTCCTGACAGGACCGCGCTATGGACGGCAGCACGAAATGCAGCTAAGGCAGTTATTGATCTTGGAAGCTACCAGCTTGCAGATTTTGGCGCGCCAAATAAAGTAGCTGTGGCTCAGAATTATTATAATTTTTTCAAGGCAAAAGACTTGTCTGATAATGAAGTTATTTGGGGCAAAATGTACTCAAGCTCAACCGGTGATAAAAACGAAATGAACCAATGGAATGGCGGAAACGGCTGGGAGCTGTGGGCCAGTAATGCCCCTACACAAAACTTAGTAGATGCTTATGAAATGGAAGATGGATCAGGGTTCTCTGAACATTTTAAATTAGACGCCAGCGGTAATTATCAAAATATCTCATCTCGGTTCGCTAATAAAAATCCTTACTATAACCGCGACCCAAGATTTTACGGATCAATCTTATATGACAGCGCCGCCTGGATGCAGCGCCCTTCCGGGCTCCAAACCATAGATCCCATAGGGCTTTACAACAGGCGCACCCGTATAACTATTAGCGGCGGAACTACCGCTACGAGTTTTGGATTAGATACACGGCAGAGCCCTATCTCTCCTTTTAATGGCAGCTTTACAGGATACGTTATGAAAAAAATGCTGGATAATGAATCCGTAGCAAGTTCCCAGCCTAATGAGAATGTCTGGATCGAACTTAGGTATGCCGAGGTTTTATTAAACTATGCCGAAGCAGCCATGGAATCAGGACAGATAGCTGAAGCCACCACTTACCTTAATATGGTTCGTAACCGGGCCGGCTTACCTGTTTTTACAGGGGATATTAACACAGCGCTTCGTTATGAGCGGCGGGTGGAACTGGTGTTCGAAAATGCCCGCTGGTACGATATAAGGAGATGGAAAATTCTTGAACAGGCGCTTAGCGATGCAAAGGGTGTAGATATCGTAGAAACAAACACCAATGGAAGTAAAGTTACTGTGTTTAAACAAATTGCTGTAGAGCAACGCCAGGGGTTACTTAAAATGTATTGGATACCGATCTCCTCAGACGAATTGAGGAAGGCTCCGGGATTAACGCAAAACCCGGGATATTAACAGGTGTTGGAGTTGTCGAAAATATTCCGGGCTTATCAAACCATCAGGATGAAACGTTCTTTTTTCTTTTTCTTATGCATGCTTCTCATTGGGGCTGGTTGCAAAAATGGTGAAAGCAAACATCAATCTTCATCAACAAACCCCGAAGCAGCCTTAGGTTGGCAGCTGGGAGCCGGTACCTATACTTTCAATCACTTTACCTTTTTCCAGGCTGTTGATAAGATCGATAGTTGCGGATTAAAATATATTGAAATATTTCCTGAACATGTTATAGGCGGCGGCATTGAGGGTACCATGGATTATAGTATGGATCGTACCGTTCAAACAAAAGTCCTTAAAAAAATAAGTGATAAAGGGGCCAAACTTATCGCCTATGGTGTAGTAACTCCAAAAAGTGATGCGGCGTGGCGCAGGCTGTTTGAATTTGGTAAGTCAATGGGAATACAAACATTTACATCAGAGCCCGATGAAAAAGACATGCCTTTATTATCGGCGCTTTGTGAGGAATATAAAATTAATTTAGCCATACATAATCACCCATATCCAAAACATTATTGGCACCCGGATACCCTGCTTGCTGCTATAAAAGGACAGAGTAAACGCATAGGGGCCTGTGCGGATATCGGCCATTGGGTGCGCTCAGGCCTTGACCCTGTTGAATGCCTGAAAAAGTTAGAAGGCCATGTGTTACACGTGCACATGAAAGACCTCGAATATAGAGCAGGAAAGGACGACGGGGCAGAAGACCGTGATGTACATTGGGGGAAAGGTGTGGCAAATGTAGCTGGTGTAATTGAAGAATTAAAAAAGCAGAACTTTAAGGGAATGATCTCCGCTGAGTATGAAAGGAACTGGGATAACAATGTTCCGGATGTAATTGCAAGTGTGACATATTTTAGAAATGCGCTTCCGTAAAGAATACCTATAAATAGAAAATGAAAAGACGGTCGGCCATACGTGATCTGGTGATTATTGCAGGAGGTGCTGTTTTTTTGCCCGCATGTAAAGGCAGGCCGGAGAATTTAACTGTCAGGGTTAAAAATATAAAAATTGATGCGAAGCAGGAAAAGCTGTTGGAAGCAATAGCCTCAACGATTCTTCCCACGACGGATACTCCCGGGGCAGGAGGCTGGGGGCACATTTGTTAGTAATAAAAATGGTAGATGATCTATACGAAAAAGAAGTGCAGCAAAATTTTATAAAAGGTTTACAACAGGTTGAAGCTATTGCCGTGAAGCAGTTTAATAATTCTTTTATAAATTGTACTTCAGCGCAAAAGCAACAAATACTTCTCGGTATAGAAAGTAGGAACGGATATTCCGGTGAAGTATTGGTTTTCTATGGAATAATGAAGCAAAGGTCGATAGAGGGATATTTGAGTTCGGAATATGTCTTGAAGA
>JBBJMD010000247.1:0-4936 GCA_037719925.1 Ferruginibacter sp. | reverse complement strand
TTGCAGGCTGCATACAGGACGGATGTGCGGCCGCTGGTTGCAGAAGCCAGGAAAAGAGCCGGCGGCGCCTTGAAACCACTGCAGGTATTCCGTTCATTAAAAATAAGGGAGCAGTTAATCAAAGAAAGGGGACAGTCCATCATTGCAACCGGACTTTAAATTATTTTCCCCGGATGATAAATTAATAAAATGTAAAAATGTGAAAATTGGAAAAGGTGAAAATGGTAATTTTATAATTGAATGCCAGCGAAGCCATTTATACTTGTAAGCCGGGGCTATAATAAATTTAGTGCTTTTATAAAAATTTTAAAATAAAACATGTCTGCCGCACCTGTTATAGCGATTTTTGATGTTGGTAAAACCAACAAGAAATTATTTCTGTTCGACAGTGATTATAAAATGGTGTTTGAAAAATCGGCTAAATTCACTGAAACCGTAGATGAAGATGGGGAAGATTGTGAAAATTTAGAGAGCCTTCGCCTGAGCTTATTCGATTCATTAAAAGAAGTTGAACGGATCAAAGAATTTGATATCCGCGCAATTAGTTTTTCTACGTATGGTGCCAGTTTTGTGCACATTGATGAAGATGGCGAACCGCTTACGCCATTATATAATTATTTAAAAATATACCCGGAAGCCCTTAGCAGGCAATTTTACGAAACTTACGGGGGGCAAGCGTCTTTCACGCACCTGACGGCTTCGCCTGTTTTGGGTAGCTTGAACTCTGGAATGCAGTTGTATCGTATAAAGTTTGAAAGACCGGAATTGTTTGAAAAAATCAGGTATGCCCTGCACCTGCCACAATACCTCAGTTACCTGCTAACAGGCATTCCTTGCTCCGACATAACCAGCATTGGCTGCCATACCAACTTATGGAATTTTTATGAAAATGCCTATCACCAATGGGTATCACAGGAAGGCATACTCTCAAAACTTGCTCCTATACTACCGGGCAATAAAGTTTTACCTGCCGTGATCGCGGGTAAACATTACCTCGCCGGGATAGGCCTTCATGATAGTTCGGCGGCCTTAATTCCTTACCTCGTTAATTTTAATGAACCGTTCGTTTT
This sequence comes from Ferruginibacter sp., assembly GCA_037719925.1. GTDB lineage: Bacteria > Bacteroidota > Bacteroidia > Chitinophagales > Chitinophagaceae > Ferruginibacter. The sequence continues at coordinate 3,866 of JBBJMD010000247.1, read as the reverse complement.
AATTTCTACAGGTACCTGGTGTATCAGCTTAAACCCCTTTAACCAGGTACCGCTAACAACTGATGAATTACAAAATGATTGCCTGTGTTATATCACTTATGAAGGCAAGCATGTAAAAGCTTCCCGTTTGTTTGCCGGTCATGAACATGAGGAACAGGTAAAAAAGATCGCGGCACATTTTAACCAGGATCCCATTTCCTATAGCAGCATGGCATATGATGCCCGTTTAATTTCATTATTGCAACATCCTCCCCGAAGTAAGCCGGTCAATCTAATGGACTCCGGTTTTTCGCAACGTGAGCTTTCAACATTTAATACAGGTGCTGCAGCCTATCATCAGCTGATGCAGGATATAATGGTTCAGCAATGTTTCTCAACCCAACTGGTGTTAGAGGGAACAACCACTAAAAGAATCTTTGTTGACGGGGGGTTCAGTAAAAATTCGATCTACATGAATTTACTCGCCCAATATTTTCCTGGGATAGAGGTATTTGCGGCCTCCCTTGCACAAGCTACAGCAATTGGAACGGCTTTGTCGATACATCAATCCTGGAATTCCAAAACTTTACCCAATGATCTTATCGAATTGAAATATTATAGCAGGGCCATGCACTGACCCTCAATTATTTCTGCATGATGTTTTTTCTGTTTATGCACCAACCTTACTTCCGAAAGCCCCCGTAAAAGATTCAGTGTGTACGCGACCAAATTTTTTGCATGACCTGCCTTTACAAATCTCTGCAAAAGCCTGGTTCCATAATATTATCTTTATCAATAATTACAGTATGAAAAAGAGGTCTTTGATAATTTTGATTTCTTTTATACTAATAAATACATCAGGTTTTCAAAACAATCCTGTTGATATAAAGGATCGCCATTTTTGGCTTGATCACCTGGATAAGCTGGCACGTCCGGTCCTGACCAACCTGGCAAAGGATGAGCTCAAAAAAAATATGCCGGTTGAATTATCGGTAAGAAGTGATAATCCTGCTATACGGAAAAATGCCGCCTACCTCGAAGCCTTTGCCAGGCTGTTATGCGGGATAGCCCCCTGGTTAAATCTTGATGGAGGTAGCCGGCAGGAACAGGCTTTAAGAACCGAATACAGGAAACTGGCACTCAGATCAATTGCCAATGCCGTAAATCCATCGGCCAAAGACTATATGGAATGGCAAAAGGGTGGACAGCCGTTGGTAGACGCCTCTTTTTTAGCACTTGGATTGCTTCGCTGCCCCTGGCTTTGGGAACACCTGGAGGATACAACCCAGAAACAGGTTATAGCCGCATTTCTCATTACCCGCAAAGTAAAGCCGGGGAACAGTAACTGGTTGTTATTTTCAGGAATGATTGAAGCGTTTTTCTGTAAATACAATTATGAATGGGATAAGATGCGGGTTGACCTGGTATTGCGACAGATGGACAAATGGTATGTTGGCGATGGGGTATATTCTGATGGAGAAAATTTTCACTGGGATTATTACAACAGTTATGTGATCCATCCCTTTCTTGCCGAAATAGTTGCCATTGTGAATGAAAAGGACAATGCATATCAATGGCTGGAAGCTAAAACAAAAACAAGAAGTGAACGCTATGCCGTTATACAGGAGCGGCTCATCAACATGGATGGCTCATTTCCGGCCACCGGGCGGTCACTGGTATACCGGGGAGGCGCTTTTCATCACCTGGCTGATCTGGCAGGTCGAAAAAAATTGCCGCCGGTACTCAAGCCTGCACAGGTCCGTGGCGCTTTAACTGCAGTTATCAAAAAAACCATGGAGCATCCCGAAACCTTCACAAGAGAAGGGTGGCTTAGAATTGGATTGTATGGCGCGCAACGCGATATCGCCGACGTATACAATACCACCGGCAGCCTCTATTTGTGTGCCTTGATATTATTGCCTTTGGGATTACCTGCAACGGATAGCTTCTGGTCTTCACCTGCGGCAAGCTGGACCGCTCAAAAGGTTTGGAACGGCATTGATATTCCAAATGACCATGCAATAGATTAAGCATTGTAAACAGCAGCCGGCAAAATATTTATCCCCTCGATTCATGGAACATTCGTCCGCATTGCTACGGGTTTTAGTAAGGCCACTTATTTTTAATTAACTTTCCAAACATAAGCTTGTTGTCCTTTGCTGTAAATCAACATCGCAGAAACAGGTGAGCTTTAGACCGCCATGTGGTAATAAAATGATCCCCTTTGTGTTTAAGGAAAATGATACACGTAAGTAAATTACTGCGTACAAGTAACCAATTAAATTGAAAAATATGGAACACAATGAATTTATATTGGTTTCATCGCAACAAATGCAGGAATGCTTTTCATCGGTATTAATAAAAGCAGGTTTTGCTAATGACCGTGCAAATGAATGTGCCACGATTTTTACCGCCAACAGCATTGATGGAATTTATACTCACGGGATAAACAGGTTCCCAAGATTTGTACAATATATAAAAGACGGGTATGTACGGCCCGCTGCAGTACCGTCAATAAAAAATAAATTTGGCGGCATCGAACAATGGGATGGTAATTTAGGCCCCGGTCCATTAAATGCTGTTCACGCAACTGATACCGTTACCGGTTTGGCAAGGCAATATGGAATTGGGTGTGTAGCACTGGCAAACACCAACCATTGGATGCGCGGTGGCACTTATGGCTGGCAGGCGGCAAAAGCCGGGTTTGTTTTCATTGGCTTTACAAACACTACTGCTATTATGCCAGCCTGGGGAGCCATTGATGCAAAACTGGGCAACAATCCGCTGGTGATTGCATTGCCATATAAGGAAGAAGCGATCGTGCTGGATATGGCTATGTCGCAATTTTCTTATGGTGCAATGGAATTGGCGGTTTTGAAAAATGAGCGCCTTCGTGTGCAGGGCGGGTACGACCAGGCTGGCAACTTAACAGATGAGCCTTCGTCTATCCTGGCTTCCAGGCGCCCCTTGCCGGTTGGGTATTGGAAGGGCGCCGGCCTGGCGTTATTACTTGATTTACTTGCAACGATTTTATCGGGTGGCCTGCCCGTGCATGAGATAACCCGTAAAGAAGCAGAATATGCTTTATCGCAATAGATGTTTCAAAACTGGGAAGCCATTCACTGATCACTAAAACTATCGGGGGGATCATTGAGGATTATCACCGGTCCGTTGCCGCTGATCCAGCAGCTGCAATAACTTACCCGGGCGAGCGTGTTTTGCAAACAAGATTACAAAATCTTGCCAATGGTATCCCGGTACTAAAAAAGGTTTGGAATGAGATACAGGAACTTTAACAATCCTAATAACAATGAAATATTTATTAACCATCATGTTAACAGGAGCTTTCTTAACAGGAATTGCTCAAACTAACGGTACCGCATACCTGTTCTCTTATTTTAAGGACAACGGCCAGGATGGCTTACACCTTGCATATAGCTACGACGGATTTAAATGGGTCGCTTTAAAAAATGACAGTTCTTTTTTAAAACCTGTTGTGGCCAATGACAAACTGATGCGTGACCCATGCATCATACAGGGCGCTGATAGCCGTTTTCACATGGTTTGGACGGTAAGCTGGAATGATGGTGGTATTGGTTATGCAAATTCGGCAGACCTGGTAAATTGGAGCAGTCAACAATTTATTCCGGTTATGAAAGACGAGCCGGGTGCACGCAATTGCTGGGCACCCGAAATTTTTTATGATCATGAGTTGAGGGAATACATGGTTTACTGGGCAACCACCATACCCGGAAGATTTACCTCCGGTGATACAACAGGCGACGATAAATACAATCATCGTTTGCATTATACCATCACAAAAGACTTTGTGACATTCAGTAAAACAAGGCTGCTGTACGACCCGGGTTTTAACGTAATTGATGCTA
>JBBJMD010000076.1:0-17144 GCA_037719925.1 Ferruginibacter sp. | reverse complement strand
TGAGGGCAACGTCTACCATTGCAACTGTTTTATATAATGGAGCCAAAAATATCATTCCGGTCGATAGTGTGGCAGAATGCATCCGGCTCGGCAAACAAATCGCCGGCATTACAGCCGGGGAGCGAGACGGGCGGGTGGCCGAAGGGCTCGTGCATGGAAATTCCCCCTTTGAATACCCCCGGGAATTCATTGGCGGCAAAACACTGGTATTAACAACAACCAACGGAACCAAGCTTTTACATATGGCATTGGAAAGAGGGGCGAAGGGCATCATTACCGGATCCTTTCCTAACTTATCAGCAGTATGCGATTACCTGGTGGCAAAAAAAATGCCTGTCATCCTTGGCTGTGCGGCCTGGAAAGACAGGGTCAATATTGAGGATACTTTATTTGCAGGCGCAGTTATAAGCCGTATCAAAGATCATTTTGATATCAACTGCGATTCTTCCCGGATTGCCGAAACCATGTACCTGGATGGCCGTGAAGACCTGTATGAATTCCTGAAATCCCGGGATGCATCTCATTATCACAGGCTTACCCAATACGGGCTGGAAAAGGATATCCGCTATTGCCTGTCCGAAGATGTTGCCAATGTATTGTGTATGTATGAGGGAGGAAAACTTACAAAGGGAATCATTCCCGTGTAAGAAAATGCTTTCTGCCGTAATGGGAATCCTGTGATCATTAATGCGCATGTGGCCGTTATTCCTTGTACACCCTTTGATAATACACTCCTGCATATCCTGCCGCCTGGCAAAAGAATATTTACCTGCTGCTATAAGGAGGGCAACTAACTGTGTTGAAGCTTCTTAAAAGGTTGCCATTCAACTTGTGCTCATCCATTAAAGAGAAGATTTAGAACTGGCTTTTCTTAATTTTTTCTTTAATTTTGCAAATTGCACTTTTCTGAATGGACCGTTTTAAGTAAAAGGGCTTCACCAGGTATCTTACATCTTAATCTTGCTTTATTTTGGCTTTATCCCACTTAATCAAATATGTTTATAATACTGGTTCCGACGAGGTTATCCGGAGAGGAAAAAAAATACATGCGATTGGATTTGTGGAATTGGTGGAGCATGATGAACTGCTGAATAACGTAGTATTCAGGGTAAAGGATGATACTTATAGCACGTATTATAAAGTAAACATTCAAAAATATACAGACCCCCAATCGTTATCACTTCGATGTGGCTGCCCTTATAATTTGGGAGATATCTGCCGTCATGAAGCAGCGGCTCTTTTCCAGTTACAGGAGTTGATCGATAAAAATATGCTGGGTACCAGCAATGCTGCATATAACCAGCGCCATACCGTGGCAAAAATGAAGCATATTGACCTTAAAACGATCCGTATGCTTTCTTCACCTGAAATGTACGAATCTGCCGAAACAATTCTTGAAGCAACCAAGGCTAAAATTGTTGTTGCAGCAAACGAAAGGATTGAAGCAGAACTGGCCCTGGGCAGCGACGTTTTTCCTGTGGTGATACAAAAAAACGATGAACGCAATTTTGATACTTCCTGCAGATGCGAGGAGATCATATACCCCCTTTGCGTACATAAAATCATTTTATTCCTTCAGTTGTTCCGGCAATACGGCCCTTATTATTTTGATACCATCCGTAACTGGGATAAAGAAAAAAATAAGTTGTTACAGATCTATGGGTATACTCTTGATGATGACCTGAAAGGCAAATTTGAATTCATTTATAAGGAAGGGAAACCGTTTTTAAAAGTGTTGGATACCTCTATTAAAAGGGTGGCCCAGCTTATCCCCCCACCCAGGCCGGCTTACCTCCACGATACTCGCGTTACGGAAGAACCTGAAGTGGTGACAACGGATGCAGGCACCAAAAAACTTGGCCTGGTCTTCAATTTTAATGCTGCTGCTTACCCGTATTTCATTGTAGATGCTATACAGGGGGATGCCGATGAAAACAATACCCGGCTGCTTGGGAAGACAGAAAAGCTGGACCTTACAAAATATGTAAACACCGAACTTTTCAGTGAAGACGATAAAATGCTGTTACAGCAGATCCGGAAACTGCAGGCCTCCGAAGTCAATAAATACCTCAACCGTAATTCACCCTTTAGCGGTATCTGGGAAAACATCATCCAGATGGACGGGGATGAATTACCGGAAGAGACCAAGGTGCTCATAACAGAATATTTTCAACCCAAGTTGAAAAAAGTATTTTTAGAGCAGGCGGCTAACCCATATATTTTTTATTTACCTGAGAAAAAAGCTTTCAAAACGGAAAACCTTGCCGAAGTATCGTTGAGCGAGAATTTTATCGCTCCCCAGTTTAAGATCGTTTCGCAGGGCGATCATTTTGAATTACAATGCCGCTTTAATATCAACGGGGCGGCCCAGCCTGTTACGGATAATGAATGCAATAACAGCATCCTGTTTTTATATAATCATACATTTTATCTCTGGCAAAAACCAGAGGATGTATTGCAAACGGAAAAGTTTCTTAAAAATGGTAATATAAAACTGAGCAGGGAAAACTGGTCTGCTCAAATGCAAAAGCTCATCATGCCCTTAACCAGGGATTATGTGGTGGAGTTTGACAAATCGCTGATCAGGGAAATAAAGAGCGGTGAACCGGAAGTTAAGCTGATGTTGCAGGAAAAAGGCGACTACCTGGTATTTCAGCCGATATTTACCTACAAAGGTTTTGAAACAAAGGCATCAGACAAGGATACCATCACTATACCAGACGGGGATAAAATATTGATCGTCCATAGGAATAAGGAAGCCGAATTACGCTTTTTAGATAAGCTTAGTTCTTTGCATTCGCAGTTTATACGTTCGCAGGAAGGGAACAGCCTCATATTAAAGGGGCCGGATGTGTTGAAGAATAACTGGTTCTTTCTTTTTGTCGATTCTATGAAAGAATCAAAAGTGCCCGTGTTCGGTTTTGAAGCGCTCCGGAATTTTCGATTTAATACGGCAAGGCCTTCAACCCATATTCATGTAAGCAGCGGACTCGATTGGTTTGACGCGAAAGTGGAAATAGATTTTGAAGGCCAGCGGGTAGGTATCAATGATATTAAAAAGGCCCTTGCTTCCAAGCAATCCTTTGTGCAGCTTGGTGACGGCACCCTGGGTATACTTCCGGATGAATGGCTGAAACGGTACTCCTTATTATTTAAAGTAGGTGACGGTAAAAACGACAAGCTCCGTTTGTCGAAATACCACATGAGCGTGATCGATGAATTGTATGAAAACCGCGACGCTACTGAATTAAGTTTTGCCCTGGATGAAAAATTTGAACGCCTGAGGGAGTTCAAGCACATACCGGAAATTTTACCTCCGGAAAATTTACAGCCTATTTTGCGGCCATATCAAACGGCCGGCTACCAATGGCTTAATTATTTAAATGATGTAGGCTGGGGCGGTATTTTGGCAGATGATATGGGTTTGGGAAAAACGGTACAGGCGCTCACCATGCTGCAGCATTATAAAACGCAGGAAGGTAAATTGACAGCCATCGTGGTTTGTCCCACCACCCTTATCTATAACTGGGAAAACGAAATCAGGAAGTTTACCCCAGGCCTTACTTGGCGGATACACCATGGAAGCCTTCGAACCAGGGATGTGGTTGAATTGCAAAGTGCGAATATTGTAATAACTACCTATGGCACCCTGCGTAGCGACATCCAGTTGCTGATGAAAATATTTTTTGATTATGTGGTGTTGGATGAAAGCCAGGCGATCAAAAACCCGGCTTCAAAAGTGACCCGGGCGGCCTGCCTGCTCACGGCGAAAAACCGTTTGTGCATGAGCGGTACGCCACTCCAAAACAACACCTTTGATATTTTCGCCCAAATGAATTTTCTAAACCCGGGCCTCCTGGGCAGCATGGATTTTTTCAGGAACGAGTTTGCCACACCGATCGACAAGTTTGGTGAGCAGGAGCAAAAAGACCATCTCAGGAAATTGTTATTCCCGTTTATATTACGCCGCACCAAAGAACAGGTCGCGAAGGACCTGCCCGAAAAAACGGAAACCATTTTGTTTTGCGAAATGGAGAAAGAACAGCTGAAAATTTATGATGCTTACCGCAATAGCTATCGTGATAAGATCATGGGTGTAATTGACGAGCATGGTATCGATAAATCCCAGCTTACCATCTTGCAGGGCCTGATGAAACTCAGGCAGATTTGCGATAGCCCGGCGATATTGAATGAAGAAGATAAATATCCGAATCATTCTATAAAACTTGACGAGCTTACCAGGGAGATCGAAGAAAATATCGGCCAGCACAAAGCCCTGATATTCTCCCAGTTCCTGGGCATGCTGGCCCTCATAAAAGTGAAATTAAAGGAAGAAGGCATCCCCTTTGAATATTTTGACGGAAGCACAAGCATCAATGACCGGCAGAAAGCGATCGAGAATTTTCAGAATAATGACGAATGCAGGGTATTCCTGATCTCATTGAAAGCAGGTGGCGTAGGGCTTAACCTGACGGCTGCGGATTATGTATATATTGTGGATCCCTGGTGGAACCCAGCCGTAGAGCAACAGGCCATCGACCGGACTCACCGTATCGGCCAAACCAAGAATATTTTTGCCTACCGCATGATCTGCATCGATACCATTGAAGATAAGATCCTCCAGTTGCAGGAACGTAAACGTAAACTTGCCAGTGAGCTTATTTCAGATGATGTAAATTTTGTGAAAGCTTTGAGCAAGGCAGATGTTGAATATCTTTTCAGTTAAATGCACAGTCAAACAAATTACTACGCAGCAAAAAAATCTTTCCAGCGCTGGTAATCTCTTTTATCTGTGGAAACAAAAAGAGCGCAGCAAACTTCGTTTAAAAATTTAGCCATTTCTCCAAAAACAGACCTTAAATTTGATTTGGTTATCATAATCATTTGATTTGAAGCTAAAGGTAAAAAACCCGCTATCTACAATCAATAGTAACTTTTCTCAATTTTTGCAGCAGTAATTTCCGAAGGCAATAGTTTTTTTACGGTACGATATTTCAATACTATAGCATTCCTTGGCTGCAATTGAAGTGATTACTGGTGTAATGCCATATTAAATGATTTGGGAGTGCTTCATCCTAATTTAAGTGTGAGGTGGTGGTAGAAAGTGGCTTTACCGGATCGTTTGAAATTTTATTTTTCGCAAGGAAGGCCTGGATAGTCGGGGATACAGCAATAACCCGTGTAATACGCTGGCCGAAGTTGCTACCACCGCCTGTTGCCGGACTGGCCGGGCCACAGCCACCATTGGTATGTATTCCAATAAGAAGACCGTCGCTTGCACGAAGAATACCGGATCCGGAATTGCCGCCCAGCGTATCAATATCGTTGTATTTGATCAAATCTCCATTTAATTCTGTAGTTGGGCCAGCCTCCAGGCGCTTTGGCATACCGGCGGGGTGGCCAATAATGCAGATCATTTCGCCCGGGGATGCATCAGTAGCAGATATTCCGGTACCCCCAAAAGTGTTGCCCGGATTACCCCCGATACGGCAAACCGCCATATCAAGGCTACCCAAACGGTATTCGATCAGTTCGGTAATGGGGAAACTTTGTTCAGCACGCAAAGTGCCGGAGGGATCAAGCTGGTAGTTAAAATTAAGCTGCATGTTGGTCGCTATCTCCTGCGGAGAAATAATATTGGAGGTACCGTTTTGGCGTGGACGCTCCCAACCTCCCCCGGCCTGGTCAAATAAATGGCCACAGGTAAGAAAAAGATCATTGGAAATCATCGTGCCACTTCCCCAACGGGCTCCGGAAACATTTCCCGGATTTGTATAGATCGATGCAAGGTTATTATTCCATTGTACCTGGCAGGCCGGAGCCTGGTGAGCATTAACAAAAGCTGTCGTTACGCCCAGGGTGCCATCATATAGCTCTACCGGTTGGGAATCATCAGCGACACCACAAATACTCTTTAATATCATCGCATACTCGTCTGCGTTAGCATTCAAACCTTCCTTCTTCAAATTCAATTCTTCGAAGTGAGGGACGAAAAGAGCGTCCTCCGGGTTGACCGGTGCCTGCTTAACATTTCCTTCATTGTTTTTTTTATAGTTACCGCCAGACTTTGATGGTTTTCCCCGTGGATTTTCTTTTTTCATATAATTTTCTATTAAATTAAATCTTGTAATTGCTATTGAAGGAAAACTGGTTGAGGATTGACGGTTGAGGTTCCCCTGGTTGCAGTAAATAATTATGAAGCTCAAAGCCCAAACGGGTATTAGAACCGGCTTTTATCCTAAACGTTTGGAGCCAGCTACCTTTAACATTGATCATTTTTAAAGTGTGCCATAAATGTAATCGGGAAAGAATATAAATGCAAGGATTTTCAGTTTATTCCTTAGGTTCCTCGTTTTGCCAGCGGGGTGCAGACAAAATTGCCTTGTCTTATATTGCCTTGTTTACCTGAAATGCACGATGGAAAAGCTTTTTCATATCCTACCGGGTATATTTTAGAGAAATCTCCCAGGCGTGTTTATTTAAAAAAATGCTTCTCATTTTAAGTACCGAATATACAGTGCCATTTGTAAGGATGCGGGTAATTAATAATTAATCACTCTGTAACCTGGATGCTTTTAAGAAAGGGGAGGTTGGGGCAACGACTATTTATAACATCACTTCTCCTTACAACAAGGTTACACTTATCGATTTTTATAAGGCTTTCTCAAAACAATTGGATTTACTTTGTTAATTTCAACCGGTATAAACATGCGCATAAAAAGGACATATCACTGCATACTGATCTTTTTCTTTACTGCCTTGCCACTTACCGGCATCTATGCGCAAAGCGGTGTAGCGTATACCGATACATCACATTACAGCCCTGCGTTCGGGCACCAGAAAGCATATCGTTTATACCTTCCGCAGGGATATCAAAAGGCAGGTAAACGCTACCCGGTCATCTATTTTTTCCATGGTTGGGGAGGCAGGCACTTCAAAGATGATAATGCCCTCCTCGAATATGATAAGATTAAACTCCTCGTGGACAAATATCAATCCATCCTCGTGATGTGGGACGGCAATATTGATACAACCGAACCCCGCCCCTACAATACAGGCGATCATGGTGATATAAAATATATGGTGCAGGAAAAAGATTATTTCCCTGAATTGATAGCACATATTGATTCTGCCTACCGTACGTTACCGGGCCGGCAGCACCGGGGCATTATTGGTTTTAGCATGGGAGGCTTTATGGCTTTCTTCCTTGCAGGCAAGTATCCTGAAAAAGTTACTGCTGCCGTAAGCTTTGCAGGCAGTCCTGAATTTTTTGTTGGTTCTCCTGCTGACCATACTTTATACCCCGTTCGCTACGCATTCAAAAACCTGGCGGATGTAAATATCCAGTTGCATAATGGCGATTCAGATATACTTTATTTTTTAAACGAGGAGGTGAAGGAGGGAGCTGGCTGGGAGGATGTTAAGCTTGATTACCGCAAATTTCATGGCGGGCACATGATAGATAAAACCGGGGAAACAACCGCTTTTGACATGGCGATGAAATTTGTGTTAAAATCATTTAATAAAAAACCTGCTCCTAAGCCACGCTGGTCACATTACGACCTTTACCCTGCCTTTGGCGCCTGGGATTATTCAATTCAAACCAATAAAAAGGAACCCGGATACCTGTTCCTCAGGCAGGTAGGTAAAACAGGATTTGGATTTTATACCCGAAAATGGCTTCCGGATGGGCCACCTGTCAATATTGATTCCGCTATGGTATCAACGGCAGCTATTTATAAACCAGGCCGGCAGTACAGGATTATTATCTATGAAAGCAAAACGGGAAAATTACAGGAGGATCTGCAAAAGGCAGATACAAGTGGCCGGTTGTCATTTAACAACGCACCGGAAACAGAGACGGGTATTTACGAAGAAGGGGATAACGCTTCCTTTATTTTTCTTGATCATACTACCCGAACAAATAGCAGGTACCTTCAAAACCGTAAATCCGGCAGCCTTAGCCTGCGCTTATTCAACAGGGCAGGCACAAGGCCCTGGCCCGAAAAAATAATTGAAACCTTTATACGAACGACAAGGGTATCCGCATCAAAAAAAACGCCGTCGTAAGCATTATACAGCCAAACCAGCGGATCATAAGTTTACCGCCTTTTACAGTAAGGTTAAATAAACCGGCTCCGCATCATGCGGAACCTCCGCAAGCTAAGTTCAAGGTCGCCATTCGATCGGGCAATGAAATTTTTACGGATGATTTTATAGTGCCTGTTCTATACGAGTCCCCTGAATTTAACAGCATAAAAGTAGACGACCAGGTACCGGTTAGGGAAAGAACATATGGAAAAGGCAACGGTAACGGTATCGCCGATGCAGGCGAGCATATCATGCTGTATTCCAGCCACCACCGGTTGCGGCTTTATACAGCAGATAAATGGGTAATACGGGAAGAAGAGCAGGCAACAGATGAAGTTATACCGGCGAAATGGCCGGATGGGTTCACCTTAAGCTCCGTTGTAAAAATATCGCCCGATTGCCCGGATGGCCACGTTATAGAATTTTATGCCAGTTTTGAAACAAAAACTTTTAACCCTATCGAAAGAAAAACAACCTGGGGTAAAGTAAACCTGGTAATACAAAATAAGACTTCTACCAAAAAATATTAAAATGAAACTATCTGCTTTAACAGCATTGCTGGCAGGTTGCCTCTTTTACTTTCCTGTTTCCGGGCAAGGTACAGGTAACCGGTTGCCCGTTATTGAAAAAAAACAAACGGCGCCTTTAACCTTCTGGTAGATGGAAAGCCGTTTATTGTTTTAGGTGCCCAGCTTTGGAACAGTAGTGCATGGCCTTCTATCCTGGATAAAACGTGGCCCATGCTGCGGGAGCTTGGATGTAATACCCTGGAAGCGCCTGTTTACTGGCAGAATATAGAACCGGAACAAGGAAGGTATAATTTTAAAGAATTGGATTACCTGGTAAGTGGTGCGCGGAAAGAAGGGCACCGACTGATCTTATTATGGTTTGGCTCCTTTAAAAACGGCAGTTCCCAATATCCGCCGGAATGGGTGCTCACACAGCCATCAAAATTTCCCCGGATGAAAAACAGCGGGGGAGATGAAATGTTGCTACTATCAACGGTGGAACCGGCCAATACAACTGCTGATAAAAAACACATTCGCTGCAGTAATGCGCCACCTGAAACAAACTGACGGCACCGAACATACAGTGATTATGGTGCAGGTGCAGAACGAACCCGGCTCGATCGGAACTGACCGCGATTTCATCAAAGGCGGACAGCCTGTTTAAAACTGAAGTACCTGCGGGACTGGTAAAGCAGTTCAACAAGCAGGCAGGGAATTGGGAAGAAGTTTTTGGCATCCAGGCGGCGGAAACTTTCAGTGCCTGGCATATGGCACGCTATGTAAATGAAGTGGCTGTGGCGGGAAAGCAGGAATATAACCTGCCGATGTTTGTAAATGCCTGGCCAGGCGAACATGGCTTTCAACGACCCGGTGAGTATCCAAGCGGCGGACCTGTTTCGGGTATGCTTGACATCTGGAAACTCGTCGCCCCCTCCCTGTCGCTGTTAGCGGTAGACATTTATAATGGAAATTTTACAGCTTTCAATGAACTGTGTAAGAAATATAACCGGCCCGATAACCCCTTACTTATCCCTGAAATGGGTAAGGGAGCTGATTTTGCCCGCAACCAGTTTTACGCATTGGGTAATCACAATGCGATCGGTGTAGCAACTTATGGGATTGACCCGTTTCATGCAGACCCTAATGATGAGCGAAGCAAGGAAAAACTGGACGAAAAATTCTCTTATTTTAAAGACAATTACCGGCTTTTGCATGGAGCGCTGGAAAAGATCTCAGCCCTGCAGGGTACAGGAAAGTTACATGCTATTGGCGAAGATTATGGTTTAAAGGAGCACTTGGTGCGGGCGGGTGCTTATGATATTTTGTTCTCTTTCGGCTTTCCTTCTTATAAAACGAACAGGCCGCTTACCGGCCGTGCGCTGGTGGGCCAGCTGGATGAAAATGAGTTTTTGATCATCGGCTTTGACACAAAATTCCAATTCAGGCCTGCCTATGGTTCGAGGTTCAGCAGCGCAGAATTCATAATCGCAGAAGAAGGTTTTTATAAAGATGGCAAATGGGTGCAAACAAGAATCTGGAACGGCGATGAAATATACCATTCTACGTTAACACCAGGCGGAACGATCCTCAAGATCAAACTCAGGAAAGCCCGGAAGGCATCGGGGGATAAGGTAAAGGCAAACTTTGAATAAAGGAGCCGGCTAGTAACCTGTTACAATCCTATCAACAAAGTATGTTGCGGGATGGTGGTGTTAATTATATTTCTGGTAAAAAAGTGAATATAATTTTTCTTCCAGTTTCAATGCGCGGGGAATCAGCACCCTGTCTTCGATAAGCGCATGAACAGAAAGGTCTGTTTCAAATGCATGCAACTGGGTTAGCAGGATACGGTAAGGCGTTTGGTTGGAAGCAGGTGGCTGGTATTGAAGGATAGCCTCACGCACATTCGACAGGTCCTTTTCCGTATCATGGTGACTATCAACAAAAGATTTGAGCGAGTAACGTTTGATTGCTGCTAAATAAGCGTCCAAGCCTGTTTCCTGCTTTTCAAACCTGAGTAAACAATTAATATATGGAAGCAATTCCTTTTCTTCTGTGCGGATATGAGCTGTGAGATCGGCCGTGTATTCAGAGAAAAAATCATTTAAAATATTTAATAAGGGATGGTTACCTGAATAGTCTTTCAGCAGTATTTCTATACTCTGTTCTATCTCGCAAAGTTTTTTTGTGAGGTAATAACGGTGTGTTTTACGGATATAGTCAATAATTATTTCAAGAGAAAACTTTTGATAATCCTCTTCCAAAAACGTTTTTTCATCTTCAAATGTGTGAAGCAATGCATAAATAAATTCCTGGTCAATATTTGTCCGTTGAAGTTCCTCGTAAGAATAGAGCAGGTTCCTGTCAAGAGGCAAATAATACCGCTGCATGATCTGGTTAATAGAAAACTGTGCTTCCATATCCTGAAATTTTATTAAAGATACAGTTTCCGGAAATCAAATGTTATCATACCAATGAGCCGTGGGGACATAAGTTTGTCATTTTATTGTATAAGATTTAGCAGCCGGTTGCAGCTATGCAAATTGTAGTGAGCAAAAAAAATTTAGGCAAATGGAAATCAGGTTCCGCACTAACAATGGGCACCGGCTAACATAATGAGGTACCGGTAAATTATCTTCGCTTTTTCTAAAAGTTGGCCCTGCATTGTTTCCCTGCAGGGTATCGAGCCCATGATAACAAAACAATACTGGGGGGATCACAATGGTAAGTGCCCAGTGTACCGGTTTGCCGGGCAAATGGTTAACCAGGTATTTGGTTATTAAACCTGTTTTATTGTTGCGATCAAAAAAATGAGCCAATGATTTAATAAATTTCCGTGAATTGGTTAATTGTTATGGTTACGGGCATCTTCATAAAATTACTTCCAGTATCCTCACTTCAGCATTCTGCAGGTCTTCCTTAGCACTACCTTTCTTTTGATTATCAAATACCCGTAAACTCCATTGGATGATCTTGTTGCCGGGATACAACTTTACCTGCGACAGTAACCATTCCCTCGCTTTTTTCATAGAACTGGTTTTACTGATAGCCCACGCTGAAACCAGGTGATTAGCTGGTAAAAAATTTGATACCGTGTTATCAATCCTTGGAGTAAACCCGATTATTTTTTGAAGCGATTGCCTGGCAAATGCATTGTTACCAAGGCCGGTATAACAAAGATAATTCAGCCAGTCTTCCAGCCTTTCATCGATGTCTGCATCATAAGGTTTACCCACCCCAAGGTTGCCAGGCCATAGCTTTACCCCGGCAATAAATTCCCGCGCCTTATTATAATTTTATTTTTTAGTGCGATGACTGCCTGCATCAGCTTCGCTTCATGGTATAATTGCCTGCCCTCCGTTCCTCCTTCAAAGGGCAGGATCTTTAAATTGGATAGCAACGCATCGGATGAGGTATATTTTTTAGAAAGTAATAATGTTTTGGCGAATAGCATTCCCATCACATAATCATCGGGATGGGTTTTATAATATGGTTCCACAATGGCCAATGCTTTCTGGTATTGTTTTTTCTGAACAAAATGTTCTGCCAGTAATTTATGATACCGCCACCCCGTTTTATCAAGTTCCATGGCTTTCTGAAGATCAGCCAATTCGGGTCCGGCATCGCTTTTTATTAAAGCGGCCCTTGCTGCATAAAAAGCCGGGTCAGCGGGATGGCTACCGCATTGGACGAATAATAATTTAGCCTTCGCAAGGTTATTACGGTTCCACTCGATGAGCCCCCGGTGGTATTTCAGTAACCAGTGATCATTTTTTTTGATCAGCCCTTCCAGCACACGTGCCGTTTCAGAACGGAACGGGAAAGTGATCCCGGGCTGAATACTGTCGAGTTCAACCGCCTTATTCTCCAGGAATGACCTCCAGTAAATAAATTCAGGTTCGGATGCTCCAAAACCCAAAACCTGCAACGCTTCCTGCTTACAATTAAGTTGCTGGTACCATATGCCTAATTCCAGGAAGGTTTGCTGGGGCATTTCATTTTTTACCGGGGATAAAAACTGTTCTTTTGATTTTCCAGAACCATCCCAAAGGAATTTTTCAAAGCGGGCGAAATGACTGAGCTGGTCAATTTCATTGATTTTATTTAGTATCCTGGTTGCCTTTGCCTTATCTTTTAACATCCGGTAAATCACTGCCAGTACCTGGAGCGCTTCGAGGGTATTCTGATTGTTCACCGTTCAGTATTCCGTCCTTTAGGTTTGCATTATCAATTATTTACTAAATATACTATTATTACTACCTTTTCTTTTTTTTGCTTCTTTTTGTGTGTCCTGAAAGCAAAGATCAGGAATAATTTTTCTTTGCAGTGTTGAATAAAAGATGGCAGTCGGCCTGCCGCATACGTTATGCAGATAACGTTTGCAAACCACCCAAAGGTGCTGTATCCAAAAGGTATGGTATTGAGCGTTTGGGCTAAAAGGTGCTGAAAGGCATCAGGTGAGTGTAATGAAGCTGAATGTAAGTGAACCGTCTACTTAATGTGTCGAAAAGCATAAGATGTTGACAAAACTGTCGGGAAAGAAAGTCCGTCAGGATGGACTGTAACGGATAGCTGCTTACTAGTTACAGGTCAACCGGCATAAAGACGGCAGGAGCATTACACAGGCTTTTATTCGGAACAGGAGAGGCTTCCCTGACAATGCGCTAAAAATGCTGTAATGAGAGTTTTCTGAAAAAGGAACACCAATTTGGAAAAATCCAATGTCGGTTATTATCGTTGCACAATTCCGGCCAAGCCGGGAGATATGTTAGGAAGCGTCGGACGAAGCCATAGTAGTGCTGAAGTATCTGTAATGGATATGGAGCGAAGGGCTTCGGTTATCTGGTCTTATTATTTTAAACAACCGTTGAAAAACAATGGAATGATGAAAGAAGAAAAGACAAAATCGTTTGCTGTAAGTAAACGGATGGTGTATGACAGTTATCTGAAAGTTATGTCGAAAAATGGATGTGCAGGTATTGATGGTCAAAGCATTGAAATGTTTGAAGCCGACATGAGCAAAAACCTGTATAAGATCTATAATCGCATGGCATCGGGTAGCTACTTTCCGCCACCCGTACGAACAGAGTTTATTCCAAAGAAACAGGGAGGGTTCAGGCCTTTAGGCATTCCCACTGTGGGGGACAGGATAGCACAAGGTGTGGCAAAAGACTACTTGGAACCAGCGATGGACAAGATGTTTCATGACAGTTCCTTTGGCTACCGGCCTGGCAGAAGCGCACATGATGCATTGGCTCAATGTTATGCAAACTGTCTGCAGTATGCATGGGTAGTAGATGTAGATATTAAAGGCTTTTTCGATAATATCAGTCATGAAAAGCTGATGGAATTGTTGAAGCAGCATACAGAGGAGAAATGGGTATTGCTATATGTGGAGAGATGGTTAAAGGCGGGAATAGAACAGGAAGATGGAAGTATAGTGGCAAGAACAAAAGGTACTCCACAAGGCGGAGTAGCAAGCCCTTTACTTGCCAACCTGTATCTGCATCATGCCTTTGACAAGTGGATGGAACAAAGCAATTCCAACAATCCCTTTGAACGTTATGCAGATGACATCGTTATCCATTGTCACAGTAAGGAAGAAGCAGAGAGGCTATTGGCAGCATTAAAAAGCCAGATGAGTGAGTATTCACTAACGTTACACCCGGAGAAGACTCAAGTGGTGTATTGTAAAAATTATCGTCGAAATGAAGAGCATGATCAGAACAGTTTTACCTTTTTGAGTTATACATTCAGACCAAGAACAGCGAAGGATAAGTTTGATCGTAATAAACTGATTGTACTGTTTAACGGCGCGATCAGTAATGCAGCAAAGACATCTATCCGGCAAGCTATCAGAAAGGTACTAAATCCACAGTGGACAAACGGATCACTGGAAGCATTTGCAAAAGTGTTGAATCCTAAAATAAGGGGGTGGATAAATTATTATGGTAAGTTCTTTAAATCACGAATGATTAGAATATTTAATTATTTGGATGGCCTGATACAGCGTTGGGTTGCCAATAAGTATAAGATTACATCAAAAGCAGATACATTAGAAAAGTTCAAGAGAATTAAAGAAGAAACACCCGTTCTGTTCTATCACTGGAAATTTGGAATCAACCAGGATTAGATAACAAGAGCCGTATGATGGGAGACTATCACGTACGGAACCGTGAGCGGCTTGGGCTGAAATGCCCTTGCCTACTCGACTTCTTTTACAATCCACAATTTTATGTGAATAAAACTAACCATCGGCAGTGGCACATTATAATTTTCGTCAAGGTTTATAACCTATGGGCTGATAAAATCCACTGCCGATTTTTCCCTTGGTGTCCAAATAGCAATTAGGGTTAATTACCCATTATAAAGGACTAGGACGATGGGGTAAAATTGGTTAGTCATTACTCATTATAAAAGTATAAAAAATTATGGAACACTCGATTAAATTTTATGTAGGCATTGATGTAAGTAAACCTTATTTTGATGCTAGTATTTTGAGAGTATTTAATCACAAAAAAGAGGATTTGAAAACGGAACAATTTGCCAATAATAAAGCAGGCTTATTGTTGTTTAAAAAATGGTGCAAAGCAGCCGGTGTGCAAACACTTGATCAACTATTTGTGGTAATAGAAAACACAGGGGTATATCATCGGCCTATATGGCAATTTTGTAGTGATCAAAATATAGCATTGCACATAGGCAATGCAGCACATATTAAATGGAGCCTGGGCATTACCCGAGGCAAGAACGATAAGATAGATAGCGTACGACTTTGTAACTATGCTTTTAAAAACCAGGATGAGCTACAGGCTACTGCTGCATTGAATCCTGTGTTTATACAATTAAAAGATTTGATGACAGCAAGAACGAAGTTGTTGTGTCAATATACAAGTACTAAAAGCTATTTAAAAGAGCTTAGCCCGAGCAATGATAAAGCCACCCAGGCTATTATGGAGCAAGCTCATAAAGCAGCATTAGATGGCATAAAAAAATCTATAGAAACAATAGAAGCTACCATTATAAAAATCATTGATGCAGATGCTATAATAAAAAAAAATTACGAATTAATAAAAACGATACCCGGCATTGGTCATTTAACAGCGATATATATTATATGTTGCACCAATAATTTTGCTGGTAAAATAAGTGGTATACAATTGGCCAGTTATGCAGGTGTGGTACCCTTTGAACACAGTAGTGGCATAAGTGTAAAAGGAAAAAACAGGGTACATAAAATGGCCAATAAAGATCTAAAAAAGCTGTTGCATTTGTGTGCCTTGCAAATGTGCCTGACTTGCTGCGTGGGGTAGTAAGTAATAGTCAAGCCAAGTTTTACATTCCTATCAATTCTTATACTCTGTAATCGTTAGCATCGGTAAAGAGTATGCAATGCATGCATAATCATTTTATTATCCCACAGAAAGTATGTAAAATATTCGGTCAGCAAGTGAGTAAATATTATTTTCTTACAAGGCAACTCCTCAAATAAAAAAGTTACTCTTTATTTTCTTTTTCGTAAGTCAACGCTCCATCTACAATTCTTGCAGGTGCTGTATATGGATGTTCTTCTTCTTTTCCAATAGCCATAATATGCATCACTTTCCATCCTTTAACTTTTAAATAATCAGAAACGATTGAACGGTGACAGCGCCACCAAACAGCTTCTGAACACATATAAGCAGTGGGTTGTTGTAATGCAATTTTTTCCAGTGCTACAATTCCTACTTTAAATGCGTCTATTTCCATGTAATCTGCATATCCACGAAAAGCCAGATGCCGCCATGCGGTATTTTTTGAATTAGGATTTACTTTTCGTCTTCCACCCAATTCTTTTAAATGCAAGTAGTGAATATCATTTTGAGGCAAAGAAATTTCCAATGCTTCTTTATTAAATTGAGGATAACGCCTTGAGCCCGGATAACTCCGGATATCAACTACCATTTCAATTTGAAAGCAATGTAACATTTCAATTAGTTCTACCAGCGTACGGGTAGAGTGGCCAATTGTCCAAATGGTTTTATTGAGCGATATTTTTTTCATGCCTTCGAAACAAAAATGTATTTCTTTATTTTATTAAAAAGCACAAGTGCCTCTGAAAATGAAAAGCAGAATTATTTATCCAAAGTTGTGGTAAGCGTTAATAAAAACACTGATTCTTTTATAGCCATTACACTATGGGGCAATCCTGTATGCAAAGCAATCATTTTGCCTTGGCCTAATACTATTGATTCATCATCTGTACTAAAATTTATTTCCCCCTCAAGCACCTGCACACTTATATTACCCTCGGCTGTATGCTTTTTCATGACAGCTTCTTTATGCAATGCAATCAATACAATACGCATCCCATTCGTTTTATAAACAGTCATGGCATTACGGTCGCTGGTTTGCCATGCTGCCTCCGCTTTTAATTGCTTTATAAATTCAGGAATATCCATGTTTACCAATGGAGCATCTATTACCCGGGCTCCTTCAGGCCTTAAATTTGTAGATTCATTATTTTTTATTTCCATGATTATGTATTTTAATTTGAATATTTAT
>JBBJMD010000246.1:0-5019 GCA_037719925.1 Ferruginibacter sp. | reverse complement strand
ATTTCTCCAAAAGATTCGCATGGCTCTACAATTGAATGGATACATTCTTTTCCTTCCTCGTTTACATTCATCCACCTTACGCTTCCGGTCACCAGCTGATGATAAAAGCAACAGGATTCGTCCTCTTTAAAAATGGATTCTCCGGACTTAACTTTTTTATAGGCTGCACCCCATGCAAGCAATAAATCAATATCAATCATTAGTAATAATTAAATAAATGAATACTCAAATCTATAACCAGCGGGAATTTCGGAATATGACGAAGTCTAATTAATTATATGATTGTAGTCATACTTTAATTCAAAACTTTTTGCCTGGATACCAGGCGCTTGATTAAGCCTTGCAGATAAAGTGTAAAGGTCAGGCAATTTTCCTAATAAAACTTAATTCATTTGAATAAATATGACCCTACGCATAAAATGTCATTTTATCCCGGCTTAATATTACATATACTTAATTCAATTATCATAATAATAAAATATGAAAAAGCTGTTTGTATTAAGCCTGGTAATTGCTGTATTGGGTTCTTGCGGAGACAATAAAACTTCAGTTGAAAATTCAGATGGTTCAGCCGATAAAACCGTTACCGCCACACCAGCCGGTGATAATAAAGCAGGTGATAACCCCGCTTATGATCCTCACCGGGGAGAAGGTAAGTTTACGAAAGTTGAAATAGCAGCTTCCCTGGATGCCGCTAAAGCTGCCACCGGAAAGAAAGTATACGAAGTGAAATGTGGCTCTTGTCATAAACTAACAGATGAAAGACTTGTTGGCCCGGGCTGGGCAGGAGTTTCCAGCCGTCATGCGCCAGAATGGATAATGAATTTTATTACCAATACGGATGCAATGATTAACAAGGATCCTAAAGTACAGGCGCAACTTGAAATATGCCTTGTGCGGATGCCCAATCAAAACTTATCGGATGATGACGCAAGAAACCTCCTGGAATTTATGCGGCAAAATGATGGCGTGAAATAACCTTTTGCGATTCAGCCCCGCAGATATCTTTTTAAATAATAACCCTCTTACCGGTCCATGCAATGCCGGGCAGGAATTATATGCCCGGTCCCGCAGGCTTGCAGCTATACAACTATTACTTCTTAAATCTACCTCACTATAAAACTTTCTATAAATGAAATTATTTAAAGATTATGCATTTGGCATGGCCCTCCTTGCATTGATAACTTGCATCCACTCCTGCAAGCCAAAAAATGTTGCTTCTGCCGTAAGTGGCGATGCGGCGGCAAAAACCTATGTTGCACCGGGCAAGTATGATGAGTATTACAATTTCGTATCTGGCGGGTTTAGCGGCCAGATGAGCGTGTATGGCTTACCCAGTGGACGGCTGCTAAGGGTGGTTCCCATCTTTTCTGTTAATCCTGAAAACGGCTACGGTTATTCGGAAGAATCAAAGCCAATGTTAAATACATCACATGGCTTTATCCCATGGGACGACCAGCATCATTTGGATATATCTCAAACAGATGGTGTAATTGACGGACGGTGGATCTTCGCGAATGCCAATAACACTCCACGTGTCGCAAGGGTTGATCTCTCAACTTTCCATACCACTGAAATAATTGAGTTGCCTAATAGTGCAGGTAACCACTCCTCACCATTCATTACAGAAAATACCGAATACGTTGTTGCAGGAACAAGATTCAGCATCCCGCCCGATGATAAGAACAGTGATGTTCCTATCAATACCTACAAGCAAAATTTTAAAGGTACCATTAGTTTTATTAGTGTGGACAAAACGAATGGTAACATGGACATTGCCTTTCAATTGCAATGCCCCGCAGTAAACTTCGATTTAAGCCATGCTGGTAAAGGAGTATCAAGCGGCTGGTTTTTCTTTAGTTGTTATAATACAGAACAGGCCAACACTTTACTGGAAGTAAATGCATCCAAGCGCGACAAGGATTTTATTATGGCAGTAAACTGGAAAAAAGCAGCTGAATTGATTGCTGCGGGAAAGGGTCGCAAGCAGGCCGTAAAATATGCGAGTAACCGCTATGATGAAAAAACGCATACGGCCACTTCTACCATTAAAACAGAAGTTACGGTTATGGACGTGAAAGATTTTCCGGGACTGGTTTACTTTATCCCTTGTCCCAAGTCTCCCCATGGCTGCGATGTAGATCCCTCAGGCGAATACATAGTAGGTAGTGGAAAATTAGCGGCGCTTATTCCTGTATTTAGTTTTAGCAAGATCCAGAAAGCTATTGCTGATAAAGCATTTGCCGGAGATTATGAAGGCATACCCGTGATCAAATATGAAGCCGCTTTATATGGTGAGGTTAAAAAGCCCGGCCTTGGCCCACTGCATACAGAATTTGATGATAAGGGCAACGCTTATACCACCATGTTTGTATCCAGTGAAGTGGTAAAATGGAATGTGAAGGACCTGAAAGTAATGGACAGGGTTGCCACGTATTATTCTCCAGGCCATTTGATGATACCGGGTGGGGATTCAAAAAAACCAACCGGCAAATACTTAGTTGCCTATAATAAGATTACGAAGGACCGTTTTTTACCAACGGGCCCCGAGTTAGCGCAAAGCGCGCAATTATTTGATATCAGCGGGGATAAAATGCAACTGCTGCTGGATTACCCAACGATCGGCGAGCCACACTATGCGCAAGCAGTTTTGGCCAGTGTGATCCGGGATAAGTCTGTAAAGTTCTTTAAAATAGAGGAAAACAGCAACGCCCATGTATCTAAAGGAGAAGGCACCACAAAAGTAGTGAGGGAAGGTAATAAAGTGCATATTTATATGACTGCTATCCGGTCTCATTTAACCCCGGATAATATCGAAGGCATCCGGATGGGAGATGAAGTGTATTTCCATTTGACCAATATTGAACAGGATTGGGATGTACCGCATGGCTTCTCCATTAAGGGCGCCGCCACCGCTGAATTATTGGTAATGCCCGGTGAAACGGCTACGCTGAAATGGGTGCCGGACAGGGTAGGGATGTTTCCTTTTTATTGTACAGATTTTTGTAGTGCGCTGCACCAGGAAATGTCTGGCTATGCAAGGGTATCACCAGCGGGAAGTAATGTACCCTTAAGTTTTAGTACGGGCACAAATGTTCCCGTGTCGGATAGCGCTGCAAAAAGCAAGGTTATTGCTTCAACGAAGTAATACCAGGAAAAGCGCGAAATTATGGTAGAGAACAATATCTGAAAGGTTATAATCTGACAATTGATCAATATAGTTTATGAAAAGTAAAAGGATTGCTACGCTTACCAGGGGATTGCTTTTTCTTTGCGGGCTTGGATTATTGGTGGTGTTATTTGTTCCATTATGGCGGATAGATTTACAGGCACCGCAGTATCCGGAAGGTTTAATGATGTTAATTTATCCGAATAAATTAGCGGGTAATATTGACATAATCAACGGGCTCAATCATTACATCGGAATGAAAACCCTTCATTCCGATGATTTTACCGAATTTAAGATATTACCTGGGATCATTATTTTTTTTGCTATGTTTTGTATGATCTCAGCATTGATCGCAAAACGAAAATGGCTGAATACACTATGCGTACTTTTTGTGGTTTTTGGAATTGTTGCCATGATAGATTTCTGGAGATGGGAATATGATTACGGGCATAATTTAAATCCTGATGCCGCCATCATTGTGCCGGGTATGGCCTATCAGCCTCCCCTGATCGGCTTTAAGCAATTATTAAATTTTGGTGCTTACTCAATGCCTGGTACGGGAGGCTGGATCTTCGTTGCGGTGGGCGCTCTCTTGCTGGGCTGTGTAATTTTTGAATGGAAAAGAGCAAAAAAATCTATTGGAAAAAACAGCCCTGCAACCCTACTGATGTTGGGCATACTTGCCTGTGCGATCAGTGGCTGCAATACAGCACCGGAACCCATACAAACAGGAAAGGATACCTGCGATTTTTGTAAGATGACCATTAGCGATAACCGGTTTGGTGCTGAAATAGTGACAAAAAAAAGCAAGGTCTATAAGTTTGATGACGAGCATTGTATTATCAGTTTTATCAATTCAAAAAAAGTATTGGCAGAAGAAATGGCCGGAGTGTATTTCACCAATTTTAATACTCCGCATGAACTGATTGATGCGGAAAAGGCACACTTTTTACAAAGCCCCGGTTTGAAAAGTCCCATGGGGGGTAACATTGCCGCATTTACCCACGAAGACAGTTTAGTCAGCTTACTACCAACTTTTAAAGGCAATAAGATTTCCTGGGAGGATATGCAAAAGTGAAGTATTTATTATTGATAGCATGCTTACTGGTTTGTTGTGCCATTTCAGCAAATACAATTCATGTGGGACCGGCCAAAAGATTTAAAAGTGTTACAGCGGGCCTTTACGCTGCTTTAGCAGGAGATACGGTACTGGTGCATGCAGGTCATTACAAGGAAAAAAACCTGCTTGTCAGTAAAGCCGTAGTGCTTAAAGGGATTAATTACCCTGTACTGGATGGCGAAAATAAATATGAAATTATTTCAATTAACGCAAGCGGGGTAGTTATCGAAGGCTTTATTATTGCGCATTCAGGTATTTCGAGCCTGGAGGACCTGAGCGGGATAAAAACTTATGAGTGCAGGGATGTGATCATCAGAGGCAATCGCCTGGAAGATACTTTTTTTGGCATTTTTATACAAGGGGGTATCAATTGCAGGATCGAAAATAATCAGCTCCGGGCTTTGCGAGCGGAAGAACAGCCAAGCGGTACTGGGCTTCATTGCTGGAAGAGCGACAACCTTCAAATCATTGGTAATACTGTAAGTGGACATCGGGATGGAATTTATTTTGAATTTGTAAAAAACTCAATTATCTGGCGCAATACTGCCAGTAATAATCTCCGGTATGGACTGCATTTCATGTTTAGTAACGATGATACGTATGTGGGTAATATTTTCAGTAATAATGGATCTGGGGTGTCCGTTATGTATAGCAACCGGATAAAAATGTTCAGTAATTATTTTGAAGAAAATATTTTTTACAATCACAACGAAGGCGCAAACCAGCGGTT
>JBBJMD010000245.1:0-5067 GCA_037719925.1 Ferruginibacter sp. | reverse complement strand
CTTCACCATTCAGTATACTATCTCCGGGGTGGTGTTCTCCATCAATACAGTAGGGAGGCATAACATGGAAAATGCGGTTGCCGCAACCTGCGTTGCCAACCTGCTTGGCGTACACCTGCAGGTTTGCGCTAATGCTTTAAAAGATTACGAAGGGATTTACCGCCGGCACCAGGTGCTTGGCAAAAAGAAGGAGGTATGGGTAATTGATGATTATGCCCACAACCCGGCAAAATGTGCGGCATCCATTGCAGCATGCCAGTATATTGCTCCAAAAGTTGTTGCCTGGTTTCAGCCACACGGTTACGGTCCTACCCGGTTTTTAAGAAATGATTTCGTTAAAGAAATTGCTGCTGTATTACGTAAAGAAGATGAAATATGGATGAGCGAAATTTTTTATGCGGGAGGAACGGCTGTTAAAGATATATCTGCCCAGGACCTGGTCACCGGTATACAATTACATGGAAAAAAAGCTTTTTTTGTGGAAGACAGGAACCATTTTATTGAAGCCGCGCGGTCGCATCTATCTGGCCCCTGCGTTTTATTGCTGATGGGCGCAAGAGACCCTGGGTTGGAACAATTTGCGAAAGAAACCTGGGAAAAGCTGTAACTGCTTGTATTAAGATTATAATGTTTAAATACATACTTGTTACACAAAATAAGTTAATGACCCTTCTTGTAATAAATATTAAACTACTTGCTGGTATACGTGATCAAACCGGGGTATTGCGTGGCTGCGAACTTGCGATCCTGCCGGGTATTAAAAATGCTTTTTTATTGATCGAGGATAACCTGGTCGCTGATTACGGGCCAATGCACCAATTAGTAATGCAGCTTCCCCAATTACCTCCAATGATACTGGACGCAGCGGGGCAATATATTTTTCCTTGCTGGTGTGATAGCCACACACATATTCTATTTGCCGGATCAAGGGAAGATGAATTTGTAGATAAAATAAAGGGGCTCACCTATACTGAAATAGCCGCGAGGGGCGGTGGAATATTGAATTCAGCTAAAAAAATGAACGAGATCAGCGAGGATGCACTATTTAACGAAACCTGGCAACGACTGCAGTCTTGAGTAAATTGGGAACCGGCGCAATTGAAATAAAAAGTGGCTACGGACTCACCGTAGCGGGCGAATTGAAGATGCTCAGGGTGATGCGCTGCGGCAAAAATCGGCGCTCACTATTAAATCGACCTTTTTAGGCGCTCATACCTACCCGGCTGATTTTAAAGATAATCACCAGGTTATCGACCTTCTGCTTCATGAAATGCTGCCGGTGATTGCAGCTGAAAAATTGGCGGACTATATAGATGTATTTTGTGAAACCGGTTTTTTTTCACCTGCTGAAACAGATACCATTTGCAGGGCAGGTATTGCGCATGGGTTAAAACCCAAGCTGCACGTAAACCAGTTGAACAGTATTGGAGGAATTGCAACGGGTCTAAGCCTTGACGCAATATCACTTGATCATCTCGAGACCGTCACGGATGAAGATATACGATTATTATCCGCTGATCACTGGAAAGGCCTTTGCACCTTGCTGCCCACGGCCGCCTTTTTTCTGCGGTTGCCTTTGCAGCCGGCGAGAAAACTGATCGATGCAGGTTGTGCTGTGGCGCTTGCCACGGATTATAACCCCGGATCTTCACCGAGCGGAAATATGAACCTGGTAGTCGCCATGAGTTGCATACAAATGAAGATGTTGCCTGAGGAGGCCATCAACGCAGCTACTATCAACGGCGCATATGCGATGGAATGCGGGCACGAAGTGGGCAGTATTGCTATCGGTAAAAAGGCAAATTTCATATTTACTAAACCTATACCTTCCCTGGCCTATATACCTTATTCTTTTGGCACTAACCTGATTGATAAGGTAATGATCAACGGCGAATTTGTTTAAAAATAATTTAATGAAACAACATCTGGCGCATATCGCCATCCTTGTAAAGGATTATGATGAAGCAATAACTTTCTACACCCAAAAACTCGGTTTCATCCTTTTGGAAGATACTGTACTAAGCGCAACAAAACGGTGGGTAAGCGTAAGCCCCAAGGGTAAAAATGAATGCAGCCTACTATTGGCCAAAGCTGCGGATCGGCAACAAGAGAAGCATATCGGCAATCAAACAGGCGGACGGGTTTTTTTATTCCTGCATACCGACGACTTCTGGCGCGATTATGAGCAATACAGGGAAAATGATATCCGGTTTGTAACGGAGCCTGTTCAAGCAGAATATGGATGGGTGGCAGTTTTTGAGGACCTCTACGGCAATCTCTGGGATCTCGTTGAACCCGCCAAAAAATAATGCACCCGCTCGGCTTGCCATGGTTCATAAAGTTTCCGCATTTTAAAGTGGCCTGATTGTGATAAAAGGCATATTAAAAATCCATTTCAATTATTTTTCTTTTAACAGGGTGCAATGCGGGCCTCAAACCGGTACCATGGTTGCTAACTACAACGAATATACGCTTTATTTTACTCTCGCCAATTTCACGGTAAAAAATAACCTGATTCCCTGAAAGCTCTTACCACTAAGGGTTTTAGCTACTCACTTTTGGAAACAGGTTAGGGTGAGGTCCTACAATCGGGACAAAGGTTCCAGGCATTTAGTCATACAACAATTATTTATTTTAAATATTTTACCTATTAACAATTCTTTTGTAAACGCCCGGACCTATAATTCATCTGATAGTTATTCATAACAATTAAAAAATAAAAATCATGAAAAAGGCATTTACACTTTTAGCAATTGCAGCACTTGTAACAACTGCATCAATCGCGCAGCGCCATGGTGATGATGATTACTGCAATGACAGGGGCCGCGAAGTAGCCGCGAACCACCACGGGGGAGGTAATGATTATGGCCGGGGAAGAGGCACGTACATCTTCACAGAACGAGAAAAAAATATGCAGCTTTTTTCCATCAACAGGGAGTACAACGGGAGGGTCGAATCTGTAAAACGCAAACTGTTTATGGGAAGAGCTAAAAAGGAACAATTGATCTGGTCGATGGAATTACAACGCAATGGTGACATACGCTCCGTAAGGGCCACGTTCGATGACAGAAAACCTTTTGATAACAGCGTAATCGTCATGACAGGCAACAATTGCAGTTGAAAATGAGTTAGCATGAAGCTCCTGCATTCCGGGAGCTTTTTTTATTTCTAATGAATATCTGCATGACCTTTCAAAAGAAGTATTGCTGCCCGCAAAATCAATTCAGCCGTTTACCAAATCATAAAGAAATTCCTAACTTTCCTTTATGAAACATTTCAAATTCTATACGAAAGAAGACATCCTTTCCGTTACCAGCGTCCGGCGGTTCGAAACAAAATTAGGTGAGCGTATCTTAACCATCGGCACAGATGGAGAATTGTTGGAAAATTTGCAGCGGTCGAAAGCCAAATATATAATACTTGGAATACCAGAAGATATCGGCATTAAAGCTAATTATGGAACAGGCGGAGCCGATACCAGCTGGCTGCCATTTTTAACCGCTTTTTTGAATATACAAAGCAATGATTTTTTTACGGGTGAAGATGTTTTGTTGCTGGGGCATTTTGATTTTGGGGACATAAAATACCTCGTCGAGAGTAACGCATACGGACAGGAAGAACTGATTGCGGCTTACCGCCACTCCGTCAATGTGATCGATGAACAGGTTGAAAATATCGTGAAAGTGATTGCTTCTTCAAATAAAATCCCGGTTATTATTGGAGGCGGGCATAATAATGCTTATCCAGTTATAAAGGGTGTGGCCAAGGGTTTGCACAAGGCAGGACTTATACCGGTTTCTCAGATAAATGTGATCAATTTAGACGCTCATGCGGATTTCAGGACCACTGAAGGAAGGCATAGCGGCAACGCATTCCGCTATGCTTCCGAAGATGGTTACCTTGGTAAATACGCTATCATTGGCCTGCACGAAAATTACATTTCGCAAAATATTTTAATCGACATCCACAATGATCCATTTATTGATTATATCAGCTATGAAGATATATTCTTACATGAAAGAAAAAATTTTATACAGGCCGTCGCTCATTCAACCGGTTTCACGGAAGATAATTATACAGGTATAGAGCTGGACCTCGATTGTATGGAAAATGTTTTGAGCAGCGCCAGTTCCCCGGTTGGATTTACACCGTTACACGCGAGGCAGTTTGTAAAGTTTGTTGCTCAGGATTCGCGGCCGGCCTATTTTCATATTTGTGAAGGGGCCACCCAATTATCGGACGGAAGAAAGAATGATTCTACTGGTAAACTTATCAGCTACCTGGTAACTGATTTTATTAAAGCGGCATTGTCCTGAAACCAGGATCAGTTTACCAGGTTAGCCAACACGCTTTCTTCAACAACACCCTCTTTTCGCCAAACCTGTTTTCCATCTTTAAAAAGAATAAAAACGGGTAAGGCAGTTACCTGGTATTTTTTTAAAATATCCTCATCTTTTCCACCATCAACTTTTACCAGGATGAATTTTTTGGGATAATTTTTCTGTAGATTTTTGAGAATCGGGTCCATCTTTTTACAGGGAGGGCACCACTCAGCACCAAAATCAACCAGCACTACTTTGGCCGAATTTATCGCCTTCAAAAATTCACCGGTACTCATTTGTCGCTCGTTCGATTTTCCTTCAACAGCCATGTTTTCGGATTTCCAGGCATTAATCCCGCCGGCCAGTTCAAACACGTTCTTATAACCCGCTGTTCTCATTTTTGCTGCCGCAGCAGCACTTCTTGAACCTCCGAGGCAATACACATAAACAGGTTTTTCCTTATCGATAAAAGCGATTCTGCGATTAAATTCCTGGGTATCTTTCCAATCGGCAAGCAGTGAATTCTTTATATGACCCGCATAGAATTCACCGGGTGTCCGGACATCCAGCACCTGGATCGAATCATTCCGAATGCCTCTTTCAAATTCAGCGACCGTTAAATTGAACGCTGATTGTGCCTTGGCACCCTCCAGGAAGGAAAGTAAAAAAAACATACCCATTATTGTATGAAGTATTTTCATCATCAGAATTTTAAAATACAGGGAGTTATCATTTATTGAATACT
>JBBJMD010000244.1:0-5078 GCA_037719925.1 Ferruginibacter sp. | reverse complement strand
AATATTTTTGCGAATCATATGGAATTTTTTTAGTAATTAGGATTTTGAACAAGCTTCGGATCTTTCGCTAATTCAGCAGGGTTGATTCTTTCGTAATATACTCTGACATTGAATGTTCTGGCATATCTGCCAGCGTTGGTGCTTTCAAACCTGTACGCTTGCTTGTCTACATCATAATACGGTTTTAAAGCAGTTGGCCAGGTATTGTTAAATAGTTTGTCGGAAACACGCCATCTACGGTAATCCCACCATCTGTGGCTTTCAAAAGCCAGTTCTACCAGTCTTTCTTTCCGCACTCTTTCAATATTAATATCGGCATCCTGAAGTAAAACGATTCCTGCTCTTGAACGGATCATGTTGATTTTTGCTTTTGCTTCCGAAACGTTTTGTAACTCAATGGCAGCTTCCGCATAATTTAAAAGCACTTCAGCATAACGAATTTCTATCCAGGGTTGTGAAGATCCCCCTGAATAAGCCTGTGCCTGGGGTAAAGAAGGATCAAGATATTTACGCACCAAAAAACCGGTCTGGGTCTTTTCGGTACCTCCAAACCCGTTCTTTCCCACAACAGGCAGGGTTCCGCCGGTATTATCCAGCTTGTGAGTGGTTGTGTTGTAAAAAGCGCCATAATCACCTGCCGAAATTTTAACACCGCCGTCATATATACCCGCCTGGATATCAATAATTGAACCTTTAAACTCTGCAAACGGAACAATTACCGATGCGAGTAATCTGGGATCTTTATTAAAGAACAGATCGGTAGGCCTGGTATAGAATATGGGATTTGAAGGGGTTCCGATTTTAAGTTTACCCGGGGAACCATCAATGTATTCGTATTGTTCTACAATATCCAATGTAGGGCACATACGTGAGCTATATCCACTCGGGCCTCATATAGCAAAAGGAAGGTAGCGGGTATCATAGCTATGTGTTTTATCGGGAAACAGGTAATACCTGGCAAATATTACTTCGGGATTATCTTTTCCCTTATCAAGGAAAAGTTGTTGAAAATTAGCTTCTTTACTGGGATTTTTCTGATACAGAGAATGCCCTCCCGAGTTAATAATTTCACTGGCAGCATCAAAGGAAGCTTTCCAGTACTTACCTGCCTCTGTGGCCGGAATTCCCAGTAGTCCGTTTAATAAAACAGAACCGTATTTGGCAGAGGAGGCAGCATACAGCATTGCCCGCGATTTCAAAGCCAGTGCTGCATTTTTTGTTACCCGGCCTTTAGCGTTTGTTTCCGGCAGCGCGGCAGCAGCTTCGTCAAGATCTGCGGCAATAAAATCGTATACTTCTTTTTCTGTATTTCGCGCAGCTTGAAGTTCGCCAATATTATTTCCGTCGTATTGTTGCACTTTGGTAATAATGGGTACCCCTCCGTAACGTTTTACCATAGCGAAATAATGAAAAGCCCTTATGAATTTCGCTTCTCCCGATAAAGTCTTTATTAAATTTTCATTTGCTTTTGCGTCCGGTAGTTTTGCAATAAACTCGTTGACGTTCCTGATATTATTATATCCCCAGTATTGAGTCCATGTCCCATCACCAATGTTGTTTTGCTGATCCTGAAAAGCGGTAATGGCCTCATCCGGATTATTAGATAGCGCGCCGTTACCATAGGTGTTCAGGTCTTCCATCGGCAATGCATTATATAAACTTGCCATATAAGCAGTCAAAAGCGCTTCGCTACTGAACACCTGGTCTGAAGTAAAATTGTCAATCGGCAGAATGTCGAGTCTGTCCTTCTTACAGGAAATGAAGCAACCAATCCAAAGGGCCGCTAAAAGGCAGTGTATTTTAACTTTCATAACCAGATTATTTATAGCGTAATGTTTAATCCAAAATTATAATTCTTTGTGATAGGATACAGGTATGGACCGTCCTTTTCCGGATCAACATACTGCAGTTTTGTCCAGGTTGCCAGGTTGAACCCACTTACATAAAACCTGCAGTTTTTAATTCCAAGGCCGGAAATCAGTGATTTATTTATCGTGTATCCGAATTCTAGGCTTTTAAGGCGAATGTAGGAAGCATCCGGTATCCAGAAAGTAGTATTATATGCACCTCCCGGAATAGTAGGAGAATACCCGGTACTGGGATATCTTCCGGGAATCCAGGGGCTGTTTACATCATAGATGTCTTCATGATGCCATCTGTCTGTAAACATCATCATGGCACTACGGCCAAAAATAAGCGGTCTTTGCAGGAATTCATCATAGCTGTAATTGTAGTTTGCGGCTCCCTGGAATAGCACGTTCATATCAAAGCTCTTGTAATTAAATGATCCGTTTAGACCGAAATTGATATCAGGTATGGCACCCCTGCCAATTGGAACCATATCCTGCTCATTGATGGTGCCGTCTTTATTCACATCTTCCATTTTAAAATCACCCACTCTTACTGTTTTGTTTCCCTGATTATCCTGAAGCGGAGAAAGATAGATTTCTTCCTCGGTCTCGAACCGTCCGGCTTGTTTAAATCCCCACCTGATATTGCCAAAACGGTTGGTGGTATTGTTTCTCCAGTTAAGATATGAATTTGCGTCCGGCGCTCTTTCTATATACGTTGCCTGTCCGCGGGTGTACGTGAAATTTCCGGTGATATCATACAAAAAATCACCGGTTCTTTTTGAATGTCCTAAAACCAGTTCAAACCCTCTTCTCATATCTTTATTAAGGTTCTCCTGCGGTAAATTGGCGCCAACTGTTCCCGGAATCGTTAACAGGCGGGAAGCTAATAATCCCGACCTGTCGCGCTGAAACACATCAAACTGCATGTTTATTAATCCGTTTGCAAGATCAAGGTCTACTCCGATGTTCTTTGAAGTAACGGTGAACCAGGTAATATTTGGATTGCTTATCCCCCGTGATACAAGGCCTCTTACGGATTGATCGTCAAAAATTGAATATCCGCTCGGGTAATTGTAACCTTCCAGAAACTGGAATGAAGCAGCGCCGTCATCTCCCATTTTACCCCATGATCCCCTTAGCTTCAGGTTCTTGATGTTTGGCAACGTATTCTTAAAGAAATTTTCTTCGGATAGTCTCCATCCTGCCGAGGCGAATGGGAAATAGCCCCATCTGCGACCTTTTGGAAATCTGGATGAGCCGCTATAATTAAAGCCAATTTCAAACAGATACTTTGCTGAATAATCGTAATTGAGCCTTCCGATGATATTTTGATTATTATTTTCGAAAATATTGCTCGAATTTACATTAACCTGCGCGTTTTGAGCATAGCTTGAATTAACCTGCGCGTTTTGAGAAACCCCGGCAAAGAATTGGTCCAGGTCAACAGCAAATTCTTTTTTTGCGTTTACATTATCGCTTAACTCATGTCTTTCTTCAAAAATCGCAGAAGCTTTAATGGAGTGCTTGTTCCGGAAAACTTTATCATAGTTTAGCTGTCCCAGCATCGTGGTCCTTTGAAACGTAAAATAATCTGCGGTCAGGCTTGAAGGACTGTTCTTGGTATTTGTATTTAAGAAATTATTGCTCGGTTTGTCATAAGTATACATCATAAACTTCTTTCTCCAGTCTTTGCGCAATCTGTCCTGGTTATAATATCCAAACACGAACCTGGCACTTAATCCGTCAATTACCGGTACTTTATAGTTCAATGAAAATGTTCCCTGGAAGGTTTTGTTCCTGTTTTTTGTATACCCGCCATAATTCGCAAATGTATTTCCAAGGGGATGTAAACCATCGGGCAAATCACTGGGA
This sequence comes from Ferruginibacter sp., assembly GCA_037719925.1. Taxonomy (GTDB): domain Bacteria; phylum Bacteroidota; class Bacteroidia; order Chitinophagales; family Chitinophagaceae; genus Ferruginibacter. Next base: position 1,353 of record JBBJMD010000244.1, on the reverse strand, counting down.
TATTGCGGATTGTTGTTGGCGAATACAGGGATAGTTGGTATGATCCAGTATAAAGATCTGAAAGTGTTTGAGGTAGACTGGCTTGGTTCCGTCTTTTGATCGAGCAGGCCATCCAAACTTAATTCTGCCTGCAGATTATCCGATATTTTACCTGTTACGCTTGACCTAACGGTGTATTTCTTATAATAGAGATCACCACTTTTCCAAAGCCCTTTTTCATCCAGAAACCCAATGGATGTAAAGTATTTAATCCTGTCGCTTCCTCCGGAAACATTTATATTATGATTTACCTGGGTGGAATAATCACGTAGGACCAAACCCCGCCAATCCGTACTGGGGTAGGTCCCATCCTTAAATTTTTGCAGATCTTCCGGTGAGAATGTGGGTTTATTGCCTCCGTTTATATCATTTTCTGTGGCGATTAACGCATAGCTGTACGCATTGGCTACCTCCGGGGTATTTGTGATCTTATTAATTTCGTAGTAAGATGAATAGGTGATTTTAGGTGGCCCGGTATCACCCTTTTTAGTAGTAACTAATATTACTCCATTGGCTGCTTTTATTCCATACACTGCGGCAGAAGCATCTTTTAAAACAGTAATCCCTTCAATATCATTTGGATTAAGACGGCTGAAATTGCTCGCGTCCATCACAATTCCATCAATAACAATAAGGGGGCTACCAAAACCCCTGATATCGAAAGATGTACCAAAAGAACCGGGTTCACTATTTCTTTGCGTTACCCGCAAACCGGGAAGCTGCCCGGCAAGTCCGGTAACTATATTAGCAGTGGATATTTTAGCGATCTTCTTACTGTTAATGGATGTTATGGCCCCGGTAAGATTCGCCTTTTTTTGTGAACCATACCCTACCACAACCACTTCCCCCATCTGCTTGTTCACAGACTGTAATTGAACATCAATATTTGAGCGGCTGCCTGCTTTTACTTCCTGGCTGGTATATCCAACCGAGCTGATTATAAGTGTAGCATTTAGCGGAGCGCTGATTTCAAAGCTTCCATTGGTTTTTGTTACCGTTGCTATGTTGGTACCTTTCACCTGTACCGTAGCTCCATCAAGCGCACTATCAACTGTAGTAACCCTACCAGTGATAATTTGTTGTGATAATACTACAGTTGAGATGAAGCTGAAAAAAACTATTAAAAGTAATGCAGGTTTTCGACGGTAAAAGCCGGAGGTGCCTTTTGTAATACAAATGGTCATTCTGGCAAACAAGCAATTTTCCATGTTATTATTTTGTAAAATAAATATAAAGATTAATTTTTGTGATTATACAAATCTTCCAAATCCTTTTTATCACCATCGGGCAATTCCTGTAACCAGGTTCCAAACT
>JBBJMD010000243.1:0-5090 GCA_037719925.1 Ferruginibacter sp. | reverse complement strand
GACCCGGTAAGAGCAACAATAAGAGCATGCCAATTACGAGCACAAGATAATATAAGGGCCATGTTCTTACAATACGCCGGATATAAAAATGGCGGATATTGATCTTCCCTTTATTTTCTTTTTCCCGGATCAATAAATAGGTGATCAGGAATCCACTCAATACAAAAAAGAGTATTACCGCATAGGACTGCATCTTTGTTTTATAAAAACCGTAGCTGGCTAATCCAAAGTAATGACTGAACTGGTCCGTATGAAAAACCATTACCACCAGGGAGGCAATTGCCCTGAGTCCGTTGAGGCCGGGAAAATAGTGAGATTTATTAACGGGGTAATTAATAGCAGGATATTTTACAAGCCATTACGATTTGAAAGCACTATTGACCGCATACCTTTTAAGAGATCATTTTGGGATGTGAGTATTTTGATAAAGCCCCGGAGAGGCGATATTTTGGTAAAAATATACTTATAAAATATGTCGAAGCCGTGTAAGGGCACCGTTTTAAGCCCTTATGCAAACACAGGACTTTTCGAACTCAATAAAACACCAATTAAATAAACTATTATGATTGAAGGAGGGTTCAAACAATCGCAGGCTGGTACTTTAGGCCGATCGAAAGACTCAGGCTCCTTTTTCAGTAATGGCAGGCTTGCCTGGTACCCAGGCAGAACGGGGATTTGGCGCAAGGTCCAATATCTTTCTTAAATTTTCTTTGTATACCGGGTAGCTGAATTTTTTCAGTACTTCCTGCACATCGGGAATAAACGAAGACCCGTTATTGATGACTTTAATAATGGCACCTGTAATTTCTTCCCGATCATCGGGGTTTACCAGTAATCCAAATTTTCCATTGTTCACAGCATCAACGGAGCCATCTTTATTGCCTGCTATAACCGGTTTGCCATAGTACATAGCCTCGATAAATACGATACCGAAACCTTCTTTCTTGCTTGGCATAATATACAGGTCGGCAATACTGTAATGGGCTGCCAACTCATTATCAGGAATAAATCCTGTAAAAATTATATTGTCGCGCAGGCCAAGATCATCAATCAGCTTATCAACCCTCAATTTTTCAGCCTGGTCGTATTTGCCAATCACCAGGTATTTGATCAACGGGAATTTTTCTTTCAGTCCTTTAATCACGTGCAGTACATTATCATATCCTTTGTATTGCTCTTTGGAAGAAAGCCTCGTAAGGGTAACGAGCACGATATTACTATTGGTCAAACCATAGCGTTGCAGGAGTTCTACATTTTTACCTTGATTATGAGGTGGCTGCAAAAACGGATCCAGGCAATTATTGAAAACGCTGATCTTTTTTTCATCCAGTTTATGTACCGATATCATCCTGTTTTTGGTAAAGTTGCTGACCGCAAGTACCTGGTCGCATTTGCCTAACATATATTTCTTAAGAAAGGGAAGCGGGCCCCATACTTCAATACCATGGGCCAATAAAACGATCTTTGTTTTAGGGGAAAATATCTTGATTAAAAATCCTACGAGTAATAAGTTAATGTGGCTGAGGATCACTCTATCGCTTTTAATTCCTCTCCTGGTAGCCTCACATACAAAATTTAATTTTCTTTTTCCAAAACCCTGGAACGAGGAAACGGGGAAATACTTTTCATCAAGGTCATACTTTTCATCATACATCGATAAAATCTGCAAACTTTCTCCGGGATGATCATTTGCAAGTTCATGTAACGCCTTTCCTAATACACGTGACACCTTTTCAATGCCTCCTGTTGCAGAAAAGATCCTTAGCGTCAGGAACAAAGACTTATTACGTTGATTCAACGCAAAGTGCATAGTATTAGGTTTTATACCGTTTATCATTATGCTGCTTTTACAGCCTGAAAAATTATCCAACCCTGGCTAAACATAGGTAACCAGGATTAAGAAAATTAAAAAACTGGCTGAAATTCCATAACCCAACCGGGGCAACATGGAAGAAGTGGTCGTGAGCATATGTTGATAATAACCCGTATTTCGCAAAATACGAGTAACTATTCAACGCACTAACGTAACTTTTATTTTAGCCAGGATTTTAAATTTCATAGGTATTTTTCAGGATCTTATACTCCCTGCTACCGCAGGGTAAAAGGAGCTCAACGCAATACTAAAGACTTTGCTATCTAACTGTACGAAAAAATTAACGCTTAGGGACTTTAAATATAATGATTTTTATTTGATAACGTGATAATTGAAAAAATTTTCCATATTGTTTTTACCTGCTTCGATTTTATGATTATTAGCAGTAATTATAGGTTGCTTGTTGTGATCAATTATCAGGGAAAACATTTACAACTTAAACCCAAAACGGATCCAGGTTGTGGTAAATCAATACGATTAATCATGTAAGTCAGATATCCGGGTTTGTTGCAATTAATCAAAGCCCGCAGGGAAAATGTTGGTTGAAATATTAAGATATGTAAAGACTTTTAAGAGCGAAAATTTACTGGCTTAAATCAAAACAGTAAAAAATGTCGCCTCTATGAAGTTTTGTTAAGTTAAAATTCCTTCTTCTACCAAAATGCAGTACCAGGGCAATCCCCAACCTAATAAATAATACAACCCATAGAATAAGGCGACTACCCAGGTTCATACACCTAAGAATGCTGATGGTTTTCAATCAACATGGCGGTTAGGTATTGAGACCAATGCATATTGCCCGCCATAAATTTTTTATAATTTCCATTGATATCCCTTCCCATAATATCCCGGGAAAATTCATCCCTTGACAACCACTCTTTAAAGGGAAATGAAAAACCCATCTTGGGCCGGTCCCATATTGACCTGGGCAGAATATCCTTGAAAGAATCAATTAATAATTGTTTACTGAACGATCCGCCATATTTAGCAGCCGTGTTTATTTTTAGGGTAAGCCGTATAAAATCGGCATCCAGGAAGGGCAGCCTTATTTCGAGGCCATGTGCCATACTCATCACATCTGCGTCGCGCAACAACTGGTTTTGCATGTACATATTGGTCTCCATCCAGCTAGCCTGGTTTTCCGGGGTCATGTGATCAATATTGGCCAGTCGCGGCTGTTCAGAGAGGATGTCCCATATCTCTTTTTGGTCAGCCCCCAAATGCGCGGCTATTTCATTGGGAGTAAAATGGCCCCGCAAAAAAAGATACCTGCCTACTGGTCCGTCAATACTCAAATACACTACTCTACGGAAGCCTTTTATTCCACTAAACCGGCCTACCCTTAACATCAGGTTGGGCAAGCGGCCAAACAATAGTGCCGCCTGTATCCGGGTAAATGATGGATAGCCTCCATATAATTCATCTCCACCAATTCCGGATAAAACAGCTTTTAAACCGCTTTCCTTTGCGTACTTACTTATAAACCATGTATTGATACCATCACAACTTGGCAGATCCATTGTATTAACGATCGCAGGAAAATATTCATGAAATTCCTTTTCTTTCAATAAATGCTGGTGATGATTGCAGATTAAATGCTGTTGCAATTCATCCTGGTACTTTTTTTCTGAAAACTGGTTTTGTTCAAAATATAATGAAACAGTATTTAGTTGTGCCTGGTCACGTTGTGCCAGCAAGGCGATAATACTCGAATCGAGGCCTCCGCTTAAAAAAACGCCAATAGGTGCATCCGACAACAAGTGCCGCTTTACGGCGTTTTGCAGGGAGTCCTTTACCAGGCGCTTAGCTTCATTTCTATCACTGATCTTTTCGAGGTAACAGTACCGGTTAAAAGATTCCTTATGGGTATCACCGGTTATGCAATTATATTTCAGCCACGTGCCTTTTTCAAGTGGCTCCACGTCCTGTAAAGTGGTGATTGGTTCAGGCAAATGGCCGTAAGCCATCAGGTATACAGGCCAGTTTGGATTCTTTTTCTGGAGCCACGGTATGGGATCAAAGGCCCGTTGTTCCGAAGCAAAAACCAACCCTTGCTCCTTGATCGCAAAATATAAAGGTTTGATCCCGGATGGGTCCCTTACGAGGTACAAACTGGTATTAAACGAATCCCATAAGGCAAAAGCAAACATCCCGTTAAAGCGTTTGAATGCTGCTGTTCCCCATATGCTGAAAGCAGCCAGGATCACTTCGGTATCACTCGAAGACCTGAACCGGCAGCCGGCAATGGTGAGCTCTTCCCTTAATTCTGGATAATTATACAACTCCCCGTTATAAGTGATCCAATATCGCTCATCGGCATAGGCCATGGGCTGATGGCCAGCTGTTGAAAGGTCGATAATAGAAAGGCGCCTGTTCCCTAATACCACATGATTCTCGTCATCTGACCAGACACCTTCATCATCAGGCCCCCCGGCCTTCAACAGATTGCACATTTGCCTGACCAGAACCTCGATAGATGAAGTTGGCAGAGAGCGATCAACGATTCCGGCAATTCTACACATTATGTTATCTCCCCCGCGGTTGCGGAAATTTTATGTTTTTTGTTGATATAAAAATCATAATGAGCCCTAAAATCTTCATATACCTGGGTAATGCCTTCCTTCAGGCTAATTGAGGCAGTCCAGCCCAGGGCATTGATCCTGTCCACATTTAATAATTTGCGCGGCGTTCCATCAGGTTTACTGTCATCAAAAACCAGTTTTCCTTCGAAGCCGGTTACCTGGCGGATGATCATCGCCATTTCGGCAATGGTATGATCGATTCCCAGTCCTACATTTATGATTTCGGGATTCTCGTAAGCTTCCATCAAAAAATAACAGGCCCTCGCCATATCATCCACATGTAAAAATTCGCGCCGGGGGCTACCGGTTCCCCATATCGTGACATGCCCGGCCTGGTTAATTTTCGCTTCATGAAACTTTCTTACCAGTGCGGGTAACACATGAGAATTTTGCAGGTTATAATTATCTCCGGGTCCATATAAATTCGTAGGCATGGCGCTTATAAAACGACAGCCGTATTGTTTGTGATAGTATGCGCACATTTTGATTCCTGCAATTTTTGCTATTGCATATGCTTCATTGGTGGGTTCAAGAGAGCCGGTGAGCAGGTACTCTTCCCGCATTGGCTGCAAAGCATTTTTCGGGTAAATGCAACTGCTCCCGAGGAATAAAAACTTGGTAACCCCCGACCGGTA
>JBBJMD010000075.1:0-17361 GCA_037719925.1 Ferruginibacter sp. | reverse complement strand
GAAATACAAAATCCGTTAAATTTTGTTAATAATTTTTCTGAAATAAATACAGAGTTGCTCGAAGAAATGAAAACAGCATTGAATGCCGGAAATAGTGCGGAAGCAATAGCCCTTGCAAATGATATTAGAGCGAACGAAAAAAAAATAAACCACCACGGTAAAAGGGCTGATGCCATTGTAAAGGGCATGTTGCAACATAGCAGCAGCAGGAGTGGACAAAAAGAACCAACCAACATTAATGCGCTGGCAGATGAATATTGGCGCTTAGCTTATCATGGCTTAAGAGCTAAAGACAAATCTTTCAATGCAACCTTGAAAACGAACTATGATGAAAGCATTGCCAAAATCAATATAATCCCCCAGGATATTGGAAGGGTATTGCTTAACTTATATAACAATTCATTTTATGCAGTAACGGAAAAAAAGAAACAGGTAAATGAGGAATATGAACCAGTAGTTTCCCTGAGTACAAAAAAAGAAAATGGTAAGATTATAATAATGGTGAAAGATAACGGCAAAGGTGTTCCTCAAAAAGTAGTGGATAAAATATTTCAACCCTTCTTCACTACCAAACCGACAGGGCAGGGAACAGGCCTGGGATTATCATTGAGTTATGATATTATTAAGGCGCATGGAGGTGAAATTAAAGTGCAGACAAAAGTAGGTGAGGGGGCGGAATTTATTATTCAGCTACCAATTGTCTGAATAAAAGATTTATTTGAATAAAAGATTGCAGCGGTATTAAAAAAGCCCAGAATCGGCGTTACGCTTAAATTCTGAGCTTTAGAAATCATGGTGTGGGCCGGGATTGAACCGGCGAAACAAGGATTTTCAGTCCTTCTTTAATTGGGGCCATAGGTGTAATATGGGCTTATCCCATTGATAATCAAAATTATGGTTCTTTAAATCAAACTGTAAAAATCCATATATATCCACAAAATGTTGTACCTATGTTGTACCAGTTTAAAGGGATACTATGGCCACAGTCAAAGGTATACTTCGAAGGTTCTGTGGTAAAATTTTAGATTGCATCCAAAGCTTGCTATTGCCTGTTAAATGATAATCAGTGCTATTTTTGAAATTTTCTATGTCTTGCCAAGAAATCTCAATTGTTGGTTTCATTGGCTTGATTACCTTTTTAAAAACATGGCTATCATTTGTAGCCAAGAATCAATAATCATTAATTTCTGGGTGAGTCGCCATGCATACATTGCTTTTGTAATTCTTCTCACCGTAATATCTTTTTACCCAATCCATAGATAGGTCGCCGTGGAAAACACTTTTAACAGCCTTGGATTTTCAAAGTTCATATTGTGAGATTATCAAGGAGATTTGGTAATGATTATTATGCCTTCATTCAAGCATTGCGATGTACGAATTTGATTTTTTTGAATCACAGTGTTTGGTAAATCAAATATAAAAGATACGCTCATTCAATATTCGACAAAATTGGTAAAATCTGAATTTTATGTGCAAAGAACTGCTCATATTGAGAATAATATTTTTACAAAATTATTGTATTGACGATGTTTAGACAGTGCCGATCACTCTGTCATCTGGTACAAATATTGATTTCGATTAGTCATGAAACTAAATGCTTTTGTTTTTTTCATTGTTTGCGGCATTTTTGCTGGCTGTACCCGCGACAAAGTCACTGTTCAAGTAATTCGTCATCCATTACTAAAATTTGACTTCAAGGCGACTGAGTCTTGGACAGCCAATAATGTTGCTTTTGGCCCTATTTCTAAAGTCGTTGTCTACCCAAATGACACGTCAAGCCAGGCTATAGTTTATAATCGATTAACAATGAATTCGACCGGGCGCGCGACAGGTGGTGAGGACTTGCAATTTATTGTCAGTATCGATGTCATCGATCCTGCTCAGTTAAAGGGCCAATACACTCCTCTTTATTCTGTAACGAAAGGTTTAGCAGAGGTGAAAATATATAACATCACTGATAATAACAACCTATCCGCTTATAGTCTGTGTGCCGATAATGTCATCAAATCCCAGTTCCAAATTGATCGTCAAAACAATACCGAACGACTTATCAGTGGGGTTTTCCAAATGACTCTGTGTAATGACAGGGATTCAACACAAAAAATCACGTTGATCAATGGCACGTTTACTGACATCCGATATTAAATTAATTCATATATACTTCTTTTCAATGAAAAAAATTTACAAGGCTCTTTCCTTTCTTATACTAACATTATCCCTTTGCCACTCTCTACACGCACAAGTTGATAGCGCCAAAGCATTACCCACAATTCCAGTCATTCCGAACCCGCCTCTTCCCCAACTAAATGCCGGCTTTGACGTCATTATTAAAATCAATGGTGACATTATCTATGGTATTGTGAAAGAAGTGGGAATTGACTTAGTCACTTACAAACGGACCGACATCCCGGATGGTCCTATCTACACATTATTCAAGAACGAAATTTATGCAATTAGTTACAGAAATCAGATAACAGAGTATTTTAATCCCGCTGCCGGGGAACAGGTTATCGAGCCTCTTCCGAGCGACCCGTACAAAAAATATCCCATTGATTACCGTCACAATCCAATTCTTCGAAACGGAAGTCTTCGTGTTGGTTTAGGATTTATAAAAAGTTTTAGCAAGGTCGATAACAAGGACGAATATTCTTCCTCGGGTACATTCCCTGCAATCAATATCGGCTATGACGCGTATTTTAAAAATCAGGTCCGCCTTGGAATACAATTGGGATTCGGCTCCCGTCGCTATGCCAAACAGGATTACAGTACTTATGATAGCGTACAAAACAATATCGACATCAAAGAAAACATTTTCAGCCTTTTTGCTTATGCCAGATACAGTCTGATGAACAATTCATCGCGAATTAAACCCTATGTTATTGGAGGTTTGGGAATCAATAGTTCGCGAATCAATTCAGAAAATACAATCAATTTTACCAGTAATCCCACGCAAACGCTTTTAGTGACGTCAGGAACACGTTCAGTCTCACTGGGATTAATGGCTCGAGTGGGTGCCGAATATTATATCAATAACCAAATCCAGGCATTCGCGGATATCGGTGTGGGACTGGCCGTTGTTAATTTAGGATTATCTTTTAATATAAAATAGTAACCATTAAAAAATCTTGTATGAAAACGCTTCTTTCTTTCTTAATTTTTACTGCAATCGCTTTTTCTGCGCATGCCCAAAATGATAATGAACATCGCCGTGGTGCGCTCGCTGTTTCTGTTGGAGCTGCCGCTAATTATTACTATGGTCAAGGCGATCACAATTTTAGTAAATTTGAAAATGAACGTGTCAACTGGCAATTGAACGGGATGTTAGGTATTACGATCGGTCGAGACAAAGCTGACCGAAGGACGGTCCTTGGTGCTTTTGGTAGTTTCGGGCTTAATAACGCCAATACAATTTCCAATATTTTCGCAGATCAAGGATACATCACGACAGCCACCAGTCAGAGTTCGAATAATAATGCCTACACGCTTGAAGGTGGATTACTTATTGCCGATGTCTTTAGAATTAGCACAGGCGTTGGTCAACAAATTTTCAATAACCAAAGTATCGCTTCCACAAACGGGATTAATTTCGATGCAACTTCTTTGAAATTTAATTCAACGACAGTCGGGTTTAACATTAATGTAGGGGCAGTTGGTTTATTGTTGAATTGCAATTTTAACTACGGAAAAGATTACGTTAATACAATTATTTATCCCTCGGCTGGATTGAACTTTCGCTTTTAATTACATATATAAATTAAAATGATTTTTGGTTCACAATGGAAGATTTTTTGACCTCAGATTATAAAGATTATCACACCAAAGTCGTGTCGCCTATCGTGGTTAATCCGCTCGGCTCCGCACCCAGCGAAGAACGGCCGGGTTAAATGGTAGCGATGATCTGGAGCTTTTGTTCGGCATATATCATAAACGATATAATATTAATCCAATTATCTGATCTGGACAAAAAGTATGCGAGCTTTCCGATTTGTTTGAGCACTGTTTGAACAAAAGAAAAGGAGCTATAAGTTTTATCTCATAACTCCTTGATCCTGTTCGTGGTGTGGGCCGGGATTGAACCGGCGACACAAGGATTTTCAGTCCTTTGCTCTACCAACTGAGCTACCGCACCTTCCCGTTAAGGGCAGCAAAAATAAGCGTTTCTATTGAAATATCTGAAATCAAAGTCATCAATTTAATTAAAAATAAAAAAACGGCGTTGAATTTTTCGTTAGGCGACGTAGAATGTGATGAAACGGACCTTGTGTGGCAGGAATGCTTAACCTGCTTGTAACTTTTCCTGATACGGTGGCGATACTATTGAAGAAGCAAAAAGTGCCAGCTTCCATTCTTACTTATATCACTATCCTTTTTTAATTCGGTTGGCGGTACAGCGCCGCATAACTCCATCCCACTTCTCCGAAATGAATAGTTTATTATAGACAGGAAGTTAATTGCACCGGACCGTATCCCGTTTTTTACTATCTTAACATTTATTCCACGGAATGCGCCGGTTGCCTGCCTGTTAAATAATAATACTATTTGTCATGCATTTATCTCCCCGAGAATCTGAAAAGCTGCTGCTGTTTTTAGCCGGCGAATTGGCTGAAAAAAGAAAGGCACGAGGATTAAAGCTCAATTATCCTGAAGCAATCGCCCTGATCAGCAGCCACCTGCAGGAAGCCGCCCGCGATGGGAGGTCAGTAGCGGACCTGATGCAATATGGCGCCACTATATTAACCAGGAACGAGGTTATGGAAGGCATCCCGGAAATGACCCGGGAGATACAGATCGAAGCTACCTTCCCGGATGGAACCAAGCTGGTAACGGTGCATGACCCGATAAGAGGTTGAGGGTATGGCAGCAGTTGCAATCAATGCACCTACCCGGCAGATGGATGCAGGCAACAATTTAAATCTAATCTTGTTATTCCCGCTTCGCTTCATCCCAACTTTAAACATACGTCAACTTAAATCTACAAAGAACAACCTTAAAACGCTTAACAATATGATCCCCGGAGAATATATTTTGGCCTTTGAAAATATTGAATGTAATACCGGCAGGGAGACCGTACAACTCACCGTAGTAAATATGGGTGACCGACCTGTACAGGTTGGTTCCCATTATCATTTTTTTGAGGTCAATAAGCAAATGGAATTCGATAGAGAAAAGTCGTTTGGTATGCGGCTCAACATTGCAGCAGGTACTGCAGTGCGCTTTGAGCCGGGGGAACAAAAAGAAGTGGAACTCGTTGTTTTTGGCGGTAATAAAAAAATAGTGGGTTTTAACAACCTGGTGGATGGGTATATCAACGATGAAAATAAAGCAGCTGCATTAATAAAAGTCGCGCAGTATAATTTCAAAAATAAATTTTAATAGGACCATCAATCCTTGTAGCGCCCTACCAAACCGCAGCCACCGGATTAAAAAGCCCTCAACAAATAACAAATATGAGCTTATATATCAACAGGATAAAATATGCCAACATGTATGGCCCTACCACAGGAGACCGAATCCGCCTGGGCGATACGGCATTGTTCATAGCCATAGAAAAAGATTTTACGGTATATGGCGACGAAGCCAAATTCGGTGGTGGCAAAACAATTCGCGATGGTATGGCCCAGTCAGGTACAGCCACCCGTGATGAAGGGGTACTGGATTTTGTGATCACAAGCGTAATGATTATTGATCATTGGGGGGTAGTAAAAGCTGATATTGGGATCAGGGACGGAAAGATTGCCGGCATCGGTAAAGCGGGAAACCCCGAAACAATGGAAGGCATAACCCCTGGTATGGTAATAGGCGCGGCTACAGAAGTGCATGGCGGTGCAGGTTTAATCGCCACAGCCGGTGGTATCGATACGCATATTCATTTTATTTGCCCCCAGCAAATCGACCACGCCTTATACAGCGGGATCACTACAATGATCGGTGGAGGCACCGGGCCTGCAGACGGAACAAATGCAACCACAGTGACCCCGGGGGCATGGAATATAAAAAAAATGCTACAATCAGCAGACGCATTCCCAATGAACCTGGGTTTTTTTGGAAAAGGTAATTGCTCCGCACTCCCTCCCCTTATAGAACAAATCGAAGCAGGAGCGCTCGGATTAAAAATTCATGAAGACTGGGGATCTACCCCTGCTGTGATTGACGCCTCCCTGCGGGTTGCTGATAATTTTGATGTACAGGTGGCCATACATACGGATACCCTCAACGAGTCGGGCTTTTTGGAAGATACCATTGCCGCTATCAAAGGCAGGGTGATCCATACTTTTCACACCGAAGGAGCAGGGGGAGGGCATGCGCCTGATATAATCAAAGCAGCAATGTACCCAAATATTTTGCCCTCATCTACAAACCCTACCAGGCCCTATACCGTCAATACAATTGATGAGCACCTGGATATGCTGATGGTTTGTCACCATCTTGATAAATCCGTGCCCGAAGATGTGGCTTTTGCCGACAGCCGTATCAGGCCCGAAACTATTGCCGCGGAAGATATTTTACAGGATATGGGCGTCTTCAGCATGATGAGCAGCGATTCACAGGCTATGGGCCGGGTAGCAGAAGTTATTACGCGCACCTGGCAAACGGCGCATAAAATGAAAGTGCAACGAGGTGCGCTGCCTGAAGACGAAGGGACGGAAAATGATAATTTCAGGGTAAAAAGGTATGTGGCAAAATATACGATCAACCCTGCTGTTACCCACGGAATATCAGCTTATGTGGGCTCATTGGAAATTGGTAAAATGGCGGATATCGTTTTGTGGAAGCCGGCATTATTTGGCGCCAAGCCTGAAATGATCATTAAAGGCGGAATGATCATCGCCAGCCGCATGGGCGACCCGAATGCATCCATACCTACGCCGCAACCGGTAATTTACCGGCATATGTTCGGAGCATTTGGCATGGCGCTGTTTAATACCTGTGCTACCTTTGTATCCCGCGTTTCTATTGATAAGAATATGGTGCAGCAATACGGCCTTCAAAAAATAATATTACCGGTTAAAGATTGCCGCACTATTTCGAAAAAAAATATGATCCATAATGACGCAACGCCACAAATTGATGTTAATCCCGAGAATTATGAAGTAAAGGTGAACGGCACTCATATCACCTGTGAGCCGATGGCGGAATTACCATTGGCTCAAAGATATTTTTTGTTTTAAACGGCCGTGCATACCGGCTTCAGTGTAAATAAAACACACTTTTATGAGCAGGTTTCTTCTACCGGCCGTTGAAATATATATTGGTTAAAATGCCCCATTAGATCCAGGCAAAATAAATTATGTTGATAAAGGAGAAAATAGGAAATATAAATTTTTTCGCGATCAATAACCGCAAGATCGACAGCGTATTATTGGAATGGTATGAGGCCAATAAGCGTATCCTCCATAAAAAGACAATTTCAGGTATACCGGTAGTAATGAAATTTTTGAATGAAAGCCACCAATTAACGGAAGGGGATATCATCTATGAGGACGATTTTAATATAATTACGATAGAAATCAATGCCTGCGATGCCCTTGTCATCCGCCCCAGAACTATGTTTGAAATGGCATCTGTATGCTATGAGATCGGCAATAAACATATACCCGTATTTTATGATAGTGAGGAGATCCTGGTATCTTTTGAAGCTCCGTTGTTCCGTTTGCTGGTATCAGCGGGATACGACGTAAGCCAGGGAAAAAGAAAACTGGTCAGCCCGTTAAAAACATCTGTTTTACCACATGAACATGGCAGGGGTACTTTATTTTCTAAGATCCTAAATCTAACAAATCCTCCTGAATGAGCCTGGCCCTCCTGAATTTATTACAATTATCGGATCCTGCTTTGCCCATCGGCAGCTTTGCACATTCCGCCGGCCTTGAAACCTATGTGCAGGAAGGAATTGTGCATGACAAAATCACTGCAAGGCTGTTCATAACGGAGATGCTTACCCGCAATTTACAATACACCGACGCGGCATTTGCGTCACTTGCATTCGACGCGTCGACTACAGGTGATATTAAAGAGATCCTGCAAATGGATGCAGAATGTACCGCCTTGAAATTGCCAAAAGAAATAAGGCAGGCCAGCCAGAAATTATGCATGCGGCTGATAAAGATATTTCAACCATTGATTAAGAACGGTTTGACCGACCGGTATAAAGCGGCTATTGAAATGAAGCATGCTACCGGCCATTACTGTCTTGTTTTCGGCATGTATGCCCAGGCACTTGGTATTAAAAAAAGCGATGCGTTAACCGGGTTTTATTACAATGCGGCTGCGTGCATGACCACGAATTGCGTAAAGCTGATCCCGCTTGGCCAGCAGGATGGCCAGGAGACCTTATTTTCCCTGCAATCACTGATTACCGTGTTGGTAGAAAACAGCCTGGTGCCGGATAAGCGCCTGGTCGGGTTATCCTGTACAGGCTTTGATATCAGGTGTATGCAGCATGAGCAATTGTATTCAAGATTATATATGTCTTAAATGTTTGATTGCCTTATTAATCTGATGAGTTAATTATGAAAGAAAGAAATTATATAAAAATTGGTATCGCAGGACCGGTAGGGTCGGGTAAAACTGCTTTGATCGAAAGACTAAGCCGCCTCATGAGCAAGGATTACAGCCTCGCAGTGATAACGAACGACATTTATACAAAAGAAGATGCTGAATTTTTGGTAAAAAATAGCCTGCTTCCAACTGAAAGGATCATTGGCGTGGAGACAGGCGGCTGTCCTCATACTGCCATCCGGGAGGATGCCAGTATGAATCTTGAAGCAGTGGAGGAAATGGCAACACGTATCCCGGATGTAAATATAATTTTCATAGAAAGCGGCGGGGATAACCTCTCAGCCACTTTCAGTCCGGACCTTGCCGACCTAACCATCTTTGTAATTGATGTGGCGGAAGGCGATAAAATTCCCCGAAAAGGTGGACCAGGTATAACCAGGAGCGATCTGCTGATCATTAATAAGATCGACCTGGCGCCGTATGTGAACGCAGACCTTGGGGTAATGGAAAGAGATGCCCGTAAAATGCGAAATGGCAATCCCTTTATATTTACTAATTTAATGAACCTGCAGGGATTGGACAGTGTAGCCGGATGGATAAAAAAATATGCATTATTGGAAACGGTAGATGAACCCCTGATGTGCAGATGATTGCCAAACTTCATATAATAGCTGCTATGCGCGGCAGTAATACTTTTTTACAAGAGGCCTATTTTACCCCTCCACTTAAAGTAGCCGATATTACAGAAGATAAAAACATGGGCAGGTTGCACCTGATGATCATGAGTTCTTCTCCCGGAATTCTGGATGGCGACCAGTATGAATTAAATATAGCGTTGGGTAAAGGGTGCGCATTGCATTTACATACACAATCTTACCAGCGGCTCTTTAATATGAAGGGTGCTGCTTCCCAATCACTAACAGTTCATTTATCAGCCGCTTCCAGTTTTTGTTTTCTGCCACACCCGTCTGTCCCGCATGCCGGGTCAGTGTTCGAGTCCGTAAATAAAATTTACCTGGAACAAAATTGCAGCCTTGTATTTGGAGAAATAGTAACCTGTGGTAGAAAATTGAATGGCGAAATATTTTTGTTTTCAAAATACCACAGTATAACAGAAATATTCCTGGAGGATCGGTTGGTTATTAAGGAAAACCTCCTGCTCGAACCGCGTAAAATGAACCTCGGGGCTATCGGGCAACTAGAAAAATTCACACACCAGGCCAGTCTCATTTACCTGCATCCCACGGCGGAAATAACAACTCTTTCTAAATTGGTAAATGAATTTTTATTACAGCAGCAGGGAATTATTTTTGGCATAAGTTCGGCCCCGGTAAACGGACTGGTAATCAGGATCCTTGGCCATAAGGCAGAACAGTTACACCACTGCCTGGAGCAAACAGCTGAAATTTTAACACAACAAATCGCTTTAAAAACTATTGAACATGCAATCTGAAATGAGCTTGCTGATCATTACGGCCATTTCAGTTGCCGCTCTTCACACATTGATGGGGCCAGATCATTATTTACCCTTTATCGCCTTATCCAAATCGAGAAATTGGTCCCTTGGAAAAACAATGAGCTGGACTGTGCTTTGCGGGTCAGGCCATATCCTGGGATCAGTACTACTGGGGCTTGCGGGAGCCGGCCTGGGATGGTCAATTTCAACAATAGGGTGGCTGGATAATATTCGTGGCGGCATCGCAGGGTGGATCATGTTGCTCTTCGGGCTTATTTACGGTGCCTGGGGGTATTCCCGCGCCATACACAATAAACATCATAAACATTATGATATAGCCGGAGATGGCAGCATTCTTGTTTACCAGCATCAGCATGGGGAGCCCGTAATGCCTAACGAAAAATACAGGCTCACCCCATGGGTTATGTTCATCATTTTTTTACTTGGTCCGTGCGAGCCTATGATACCCCTCCTGTATGCTCCTGCCGCTCAGAAAAGCTGGTTGGGTATGGTCATGCTCATTGGAATATATACCATTGTAACGCTCATTACGATGATTGCATTAGTATTGTTGGGTTATTTCGGATGTGGTAATTTAAAAACAGAAAAGTTACAGCGATGGATGCATCCTTTAGGTGGGGCAACAATATTTGTTTGCGGAGCGGGCATGTTATGGATGGGATGGTAAGCAAGTTACCTACGATTCAACAAGAACCTATTGTCATTAGGTTACAGTATTGGTAACCGCCTGGGAAGCTTTTTTTGCTGCTTTTTTTGCTGCGCTTTTCTTTGCTGATGCCTTTTGCGCCACGCCTTTTTTATCCGGAATTTTTCCACCTTCTTTCCTTGCTTCGGACAAACCGATGGCAATAGCCTGCTTCCTGCCCGTGACCCTTTTTCCTGATCTCGTTTTTAGTTTGCCCTCATTTTTCTCATGCATTACCTCCTCCACTGTGTCGCCGGCTTTTTTGGAATACTTTGCCATAATTGCATATTTTATGGGTTAATTCTGATAAACCAATGCTGTGCCGTTGCACTCCTGATCGCTGTTATGATAAATAAATTTTGCACAGTTACTAGGCATGGCACAGCTTTTGTATTTAGAGGTTATTGATCATTAAAAAAACCGTTATGAAAAAATTTATTGCAGGCCTAGCCTTTATGTTAACAGTTGGTCTTGTCAATGCACAAGATTCTACGAGTGCTTCAACCAGTGGAACAAAGTATGATTACTATCCTGAATCAAATGTATATTACAATGATGTAACTCAAACTTACTGGTTCCATGACTCAACTTCGAACCAATGGAAAAATGCCGCGCATTTGCCAACAGGAGTTGCTGTTGATGAAAAAACTCAGAAAAATACATTTTATTACAGTGGAGGTGATGTTTGGGAAAAAAATGCAGACCATGTAAAAATGTATGGTAAAAAAGACAAAGCCAAGACAGAACCAAAAGAATAAGTTGGTTTTACTTAAAGAAAAGGGATAAAATAATTTTATCCCTTTTTTTATTCCTGGTTCCTGCTGTATAATAAATCCGAAATTTAATAAGTACTCAAAAGTAGGAATTAATGTACGAGGAAGAATTATGTCTATTTGCAACGCCATTAATTGTTGTACAAATTAACAGGTAAGGTTACGTACAATTGTCATTAATGCTAGTACGGAATTCCTTATTAAATCATGCCCACAATGATGCTGCCTTGAAAGTATAAAAGGATTTTAATCCAGGCTTGTAAGATCTATGGATTGAAGGTCCTTCACCGCTGGTGCAGTAAGTAATTTACCTTGATACGTAAACCTTGACCCATGGCAGGGACAGTCCCAGGATTTTTCTGCACTGTTCCAGCCAACAGAACATTTAATATGGGGGCAAGCTGTATTAACGGCATGCAGCTTTCCGCTTTCATCTTTATATATTCCCATGGCATGGCCTTCATACTTTACGATCTTTCCTTCCCCGATTGCCAATTCGCTAAGTTGTTTTAATTTTTCCGGGGGAAATATGCCGCTCACCAGCTCCTTAACAACATCGGCTCCCTCTTTTACAAAATTGGTAAAACCGGCGATTGGTTTTAACCTGTTAGGATCCAATAATTGCCGGTAATTACTTTCTCCATTTACCAGTAAATTAGAAAGAATAAGTCCTGCAAGCGTTCCGTAAATCATTCCGTTGCCCCCGTAACCTGTAGCAACAAATACTTTTTTATCATGCCCGGGCAAATTACCGATATAGGGCAAGCCATCATTTGGTTCATAATATTGGGATGACCAACGGAAAGCTATTTCTTCGACCCGGAAGTAAGTACGCGCATGACTTTCCAACCGAAGAAAGCATTCCTCTGTGTTTTCTTCATGCCCCGTTTTATGATCCTCTCCTCCAATGATCAGGAAATTCTGCCCGTCAATTTCCTGGCTTCGGTAATAATGATATGGGTCATTCAAATCATAGCCCAGGGCCAAAGGATAATCTTCATATTTTAACCTAACCCCTATTGCATAACTCCGGTAAGGCGCACACCTGAAATGCAGGAGATTAACACCCGGAGGAATGTGCGTGGCATAAATGGCTGCACCTGCTTTAACTACCCCTAACGATGTGTGCACCTCCAATATTTCGCCTTCCTTAATTTCAGTAACACGACAATTTTCCACCAATTTACCGCCTGCCTTTTCAAATGCTTTTATCAGGCCAAATAAATATGTAATGGGGTTGAATTGTGCCTGTCCAGGTACTTCTGCTACCCTTATATGTGGGATCGGGAATGGATTGGCATCTGTAAAATTCATAGATACTCCTACCTGGTTTGCAGACGATAATATATTCTCCAGTTCTTTGTCCTGTTTTTCATCCAATGAAAAGAGGTACCCTTTTTTTTCTTCAAACGCGCAATCAATATTATGGTTGCTGATATTGTTCTTTATAACGCCAATCGCTGCCTTAGCTCCTTCTGCCATTAATATTGCTTTTTCTTCTCCGAAATCTTTTATCATCTGGTAATAGGGAGTATCGTACAAAGTATTCAGGTGAGCAGTGGTACCGCCGGTAGAGCCAAATCCAGCATTAGCTGCTTCTGCAACCAGACAGGATTTCCCGGCCTGTTGTAACATTAAGGCTGTTGTTACACCGGTAATCCCGGCACCAATAATTACAACATCGTATTGATCCCCGGCATTAAAAGCCGTTGCAGTATAATCAGCCGTAGTAGGTTGCCAGATACTGGTGCAATTTCCGTCTCTTTTCATAAAATCAATTTGTATGTAAATAGAATTAACACTGTTAAAAAATTATGCCAGCTATTCCGTAATATTTATTATTGATTATAGCCGTAATAAAGCGAACGGGATTTCATTCAGTGCAACAAAAAATTCATGATTTTCCTGGAACCAATATTACCTTATGATACAATCCCCCGTTGCCGCTGGCTGCTAATATATATAAACTTCTTTTTAATTTTCAAAGGGTAATGTTCGGGCCTGGCAACCCGCAATTTCATGCAAGAAGATAGGTTTAATTTCATTCCCCACTTTTTTATTTCTTCCCGGAATATATTAATCTGTGAAATAAAATTGAGCATAAAAATCTACAGTATTACCTGGCCATAATATAGAAAATTATTGGTACGAATTTTTAATTAGTGTAAGCGAATACCGGTTAAAGTAAACCGTGGAAAATTTATTTATTCAAACCATTAAAAACAAATTAAATGAAATCGTCTACAAAAAGTCAATCACAAAATGGAGCTGCGACATCAGCCAAATCAAAAAAAACTCCTGCCAAATCAGATGCAGCTGAGGGCCTTCGGGATCTCTTTGAAGACAGCTTAAAAGACATTTACTGGGCAGAGAAAGCATTGGTAAAAGCACTACCTAAAATGGCCAAAAATGCAACTTCTGAAGAACTCGTGATGGCGCTTACAGAACACCTTGAAGTAACCAAGAACCAGGTAACAAGGTTAGAAGAAGTATTTGCTACACTTGGCGTTAAGGCACAGGCAAAAAAATGTGCGGCTATGGAAGGTCTCATTAAAGAAGGAGAAGAAATAGTTGAAAGTACCGAAGAAGGTATGGTGCGTGATGCTGGTATCATTTCAGCCGGACAAAAAATTGAACATTATGAAATTGCGACTTACGGTACCCTTTGTGCTTTTGCAAAAGTTCTGGAAGAAACTGAAGCCGGTGATCTACTGATGCAAACTTTGAATGAAGAAAAGGAAGCTGATACAAAATTAACAACCGTTGCTGAAAGCTCTATAAATTTAGGTGCGGCCGATGAAGATGAAGAAGAAGCAACTGCAGTACCCGCAAAAGGCAGATCAAAAGGAAAATAACTCCATATTATTTATACAATGCCTTTGGAGCGGCTAGTCCCTAAAGGCATTTTATTCTCAGGTTAAAATGGCAGCTGCCTGGCATGGCATCGAAAAGAACATTTGAAGAGTATGAGACAATAAGGGGATTTATAAGAAATGAACCAGGTTCATAAATTATCTATAGCACACTCTCCGGAATGATAATGAAATTATTTGACGAGCATTTGGCTACTCATTATAAGAGTTATGGACCTGGTTTTTTTTCTCTCCTTGAAATTCCCTTTAACCGCTTCCCCGCTTACTTTATAAACATCCACCCGGGTAAAGCATTCCAAAACATTAAAGGTTTTTCCGAGCTTCTCATTAGCCGCCTTCTGATTACCCTCCACAACGTCCGGAATATGAAATCAATAAAATTTGTTCAGAGCGGTTTCAGAGCCCATAACCTATCTGATCGCCAGGCTTCTCTTTCCCGGGTATTATAACATGGATCTGGTCGTGTTACAAATACACTGGTCACCCAATTAAGCAACCTCAACCAGCACACAGTTGAAATGGACACAGGATTATTACAAAATAAAGTTGGAATTATTGATATAGATGATATAATTGATCGTTGTAGTCAGTTGGAAAATTATAAGTCCCCGATAATCAATCCTTTTAAATCCTTTTGGATGGCAGGATTTGAATGCACCGATAAACTAAATGCTTTTGGAAACCGAGTTGACCTTGTAAACACAACCGGGCACCTGCAATTGATTGATCAGGACTATCAACAGTTGTCAATGTTTAATATGGGCACGGTAAGGGAAGGCATCAGGTGGAGCCAGGTAGAACGATCTCCTTACCAATATGATTGGTCGGTAGTAGAACGGATGATTATTAGTGGCAAAAATCATAATATCCAGCAAGTATGGGACCTTTGCCATTTTGGTTTTCCTGATGACCTCACCCCGCTCCACCCTATGTTTGCCCGCAGGTTTGCCGCTCTCTGCCGGGCATTTGTAAATTTTTATCGCAGCATTGATCCGGATGGTACACTCATTGTTACCCCCATTAATGAAGTAAGCTTTTTATCCTGGCTTGGAGGCGATGTTAAAGGTACGTCGCCTTATTGCTATGGCCAGGGATGGGAGGTAAAATATGGATTGATGAAAGCCTATATCGAAGGAGTTGAAGCCTTAAAAGAAGTGGACCCGGGAATAAGGATATTGACTACCGAGCCCTTGGTAAATATTGTTCCCCCCAGGTTTGCCATCCCCGAACATATTCAGAAGGCAGCCTCTTTTCACGACGATCAATTTCAGGTTACCGATATGCTTAGTGGCCGTATGTGCCCCGAACTAAAAGGCAAACCTGAATATATTGATATCCTTGGATACAATTATTATTATAACAATCAATGGTCGGCATTTCACCACGAATTCCTCCAATGGACAGATAGTTTGGATGACCGGTTTATTCCCTTACATAAATTATTAATAGCCGCACACGAGCGTTATAATTGCCCGGTAGTTATAACAGAAACCAGTCACCCGAAGGAAGACCGCCCGCTCTGGATAAAAATGATTGTAAATGAATGTTCGCTTGCCCTTGGGAAAGGGCTGCCATTATGGGGTGTATGCTGGTATCCTATAATTGATCGCCCCGACTGGGATAACCTAGATATTTGGCACCAGTCGGGTGTATGGGATGGTGAATTCATTCCGGGCAATCTCCACCGGGTATTGCATGTTCCATCAGCACAGGCATTAATTGAAGGCCAGGCCAGTTTACAACGCTCGCTTTTATATTCACTACATTCTAAAGAATATATAAGGCAGCAAACTGGTTAGCTATAATTCTTCCATTTTATTCGTGCAAAATAGTTCCGCCGGGCAAAAGTATCATAATCTCTGTGCCTTCGGAAACGATGCTTTCTGCATCAATGGAACCTCCATGTTTTTCGGCAATGAGTTTACAAATAGAAAGTCCCAATCCTCTCCGCGGGATGTTATGAAGCTTTTTAAACAATTCAAAAACGTGGGTTTTATATTGGGGCTCAAAACCGATCCCATTATCTTTTATAATTATCTTCAAAAAGTCCTGGTATTTATACCTTTCCTTTACTTTCCTGAATTGATTTTTCTTAAAAATGGCTGTTGTAATTGTGACTGTTGCCACTTCTCCCGGTTTTCTATATTGTACGGAATTCAATAGAAGCTGGTAAAATAATAAATGCATCTGGTAATAATCTGCTTTAATCAAGGGAAGAAGTGAAAGACGCAAATCCAATAAATTTGCATCGAATTCTTCTGCTAATTTTTGCTGAATGCCTAAGCAAAGGGTAGTAAGGTCGATCTTTACCGGATGGATCGTTGCCTCGCTTAGCCAAACATATTGCTGAAGTCCGTAGACTGTCTCTCGCATCTGGTTAGCTACACGCAATAATTTCTCCTCAATGATTTGTTTTTTATCTCCTTCTGGCAATGCTTTCAGCATTTCAGTAAATACAAGTACTTTACGTAAAGGCTCCTGTAAATCATGTGTTGCAACACGATTAAATTGCTTAAGTTCATGATTTTGCTTACTTACCAAATGTAGTTGTTCATCCAGTTTCTCCGTTTGCATAGTTAGTTCATCGGTAACATTTTTAAGGGTGGTATTTTCAAACAGTGCAGCCTCAGCCAGTTTTTTTGCTTTTACCAGTTCATCTTCAAATTTCTTACGGTTATGAACTATTATGCAAACACACTCATTGCATAATTTGCCTTCCGCTTCCACACGAACGGCATTCAGCAGCACAGGTAATTGCACGCTATTTTTAGCCTTCAGGAAAATAAATATCTCTTCCGTATGGCCGTGCATTTTTAATAACGGGAAAAAATGCGTTTGGTAAAATATGTTTGTTGCGACGGGGAAAATAGCATCGACTTTTCGTCCTGTTAATTCTTCCTTCTTATAGCCGAGTGCATTACACAGCGTTGTATTTACACGAAGGAGTTCGCCACTGTCGTTAAAGGAAAAATAACAACAGGGAGCTGTGTCAAAATAATATTCCATCAGGCATTTACGCTAAGATATTCTTTTATTAATCCGATTGTTTCCGCG
>JBBJMD010000242.1:0-5140 GCA_037719925.1 Ferruginibacter sp. | reverse complement strand
TTTCAAAAAACTAAAAGGATTTCGTCACGTGCTCCAGGGAGAAACAGACCGCGCGCTCATGCTGAAACCTGCATTCATGAACGGTATCAGCAAGCTGCAAAAATTTGGGTTTACCTACGACATCCTGATTTATCCCGACCAGTTGAAATATGCTGCGCAATTGGTTGCTGCCTTCCCCGGTCAAAAATTTGTGTTGGATCATATTGCGAAGCCAGCTATTAAGGAAGGAAATATCTTGGACTGGAAAAAAGAAATCGGGGCATTGGCAAGCCATGCAAATGTCTGCTGCAAAATATCAGGATTGGTAACAGAAGCACATTGGAAAAACTGGGATAAGAAGGATTTCATCCCCTATTTGGATACCATTGTTGAAACTTTTGGCACAAGCCGTATTATGTTTGGTTCCGACTGGCCGGTATGCCTCGTAGCCGCAACATATGAGGAAACGCTTGGGATAGTAACTGACTATTTTTCCTCTTTTACCGAATTTGAACAAACGCGTTTTTTTGGATTGAATGCCACGGAATTCTATAATCTTTAAAATAATTTTATGGATCTTGATTTAAAAGGCAAAGTTATTATCGTTAGCGGAGGTGCCAGGGGCATCGGTGAAGGAATCGTAAAAGTATTGGCAGCAGAAGGGGCTATACCGGTTATTATTGGCCGGAACGAAACCGATAATATTAAAACGGTGCAGCACGTAGAAACTTCCAGTGGGAGCGCATTCCAGGTGGTGGCAGAATTGTCCAACCCGCCCGAATGTGCAAAGGCCGTAGAAGCCGTTATGGCAAAATACGGCCGTATCGACGGACTGGTAAACAATGCAGGTGTTAACGACGGAATTGGATTGGAGCATGGCAATTATAAAAACTTTATGGCATCATTGCATAAAAACCTCGTTCATTATTATTTGCTTGCCCATCATGCACTGCCAGCTTTAAAAAAATCCAAAGGCGCAATAGTCAATATCACATCGAAAACCGCGGATACCGGGCAGGGAAACACATCGGCCTATGCTGCCTCCAATGGCGGGAGGAATGCATTAACAAGGGAATGGGCGGTAGAGTTGTTAAAGTACGGCATCCGCGTAAACGCCGTTGTGGTAGCGGAATGTTTTACCCCGCTGTATGAAAAATGGATAAAAACTTTGGCCGATCCCGGGCAAAAACTCAAAGAGATCGAATTAAAAATACCGCTTGGAAATCGCATGACAACAGTGGAAGAAATTGCCAATACGGTGGCATTTTTATTATCGTCCCGCTCGAGGCATACTACCGGCCAGTTAATATATGTGGATGGTGGAGATGTACACCTCGACAGGGCGCTGGCAAATGCCTGATAAAATATATTTTCTTCTTAATACTGTATAAATATCATTCAATGAGAAATTTATTGCCCGCGCTTTTATGCTTTCCGATTCTTTTATTGTCATTTTTGACACCACCTAAAAAGATCAGGGTATTATTTTTTGGTGACTCCATTACACAGGCGGGGGTTCAACCCAATGGGTACATTGTAAAAATGGATAGCATCATAAAGCAATCTCATTTGCCCGATTCGATAGAGCTAACAGGTGCCGGAATAGGAGGCAATAAAATTTATGATCTTTATTTAAGGATGGAAGAGGATGTACTACAGAAAAACCCGGACGTAGTGATTATTTATGTAGGTATCAATGATGTATGGCACAAGGCCAGTTCAGGCACGGGCACAGATCCGGATAAATTTGAAAAATTTTATCGTGCAGTTATTAAAAAATTGCAGCAAAAAAATATTAAGTTGATTGTATGTACTCCATCAGTAATCGGTGAACGGCATGACAACAGCAATCAGCAGGATGGCGATTTAAACCAATACAGTAGTATTATCAGGGCTATCGCTAAAGACCTGTCTTTGCCGGTATGCGACCTGAGGAAAGCCTTTACCGATTATCTAAAAGCGAATAATCCTGCCAATGCAGAAAAAGGGATTCTCACGTCAGACAGGGTGCACCTGAATGAAAAGGGTAATTTGTTTGTTGCAACGGAAATGTGGAAGACCATTCAAAACGTGGCCAAATAAGCACCTGGTGCAAAAGACGCAAAGGAGCCAGGGATGCAAAGATCAAAATAATAAAATTGATTTTATTTAAAAACAACGTGTTACTGATAGGATAATGGTTATTAAATATTTAAACCCGAATGGAAGACTTATGTTGAAAACTGAATAGTACGGCTTTTCTCTTGGAAAAACCGCAAGGAGCATGAACTTCACGCAAAGCGCAGAATAATTAAACCATGTTACTTAATAGAGCCAATCTCAAAAACATACAAGCTGATACCGTTTCCCTTCCGGAAGAAACATTGTTTGAATTGCCCGAAAAGGTTCTGCAATTTGGAACGGGTGTATTGCTTCGCGGACTGCCGGATTATTTCATCGACAAGGCAAACCGCCTGGGGATATTTAATGGAAGGATCGTCGTTGTAAAATCAACTGGCAGTGGAGATTCATCCGCATTCAATACACAGGACGGGCTATACACGCTCTGTATGCGGGGGTTGGTAAACGGCGTGCCTGTTGAGGAAAATGTTGTATCTGCAGCTATCAGCCGGGTATTATCTGCAGCGGGTGAATGGGACACTATTTTAAAGTGCGCCCGTAACCCCGGTCTGTGCTTGGTCATTTCAAACACTACAGAAGTGGGCATCGAACTGGTACAGGACGATACCAGTCTTCACCCGCCTATATCTTACCCCGGTAAATTACTGGCCTTCTTACAGGAGCGTCACCGTTTTTTCGCAGGTAGCGCAGCGGCCGGACTGGTGATTATTCCGACCGAATTAATTTCGGATAATGGAAAAAAATTGAGATCGGTGCTGGTAGATCTTGCACACCTGAACAACCTCCCGGAAAATTTTATAGAATGGCTGGAAAACCATAACCAATTTTGTAGTTCATTGGTAGACAGGATCGTTCCCGGAAAACCCGCCCCTGGTATCAAAGCCTCGTTGCACGCTCAACTGGGGTACGTGGATGAGCTGATCACCATGAGTGAAATATACAGCCTCTGGGCCATTGAAGGGGATGAACATACAAAACAAGTGCTATCATTTGCTAAAGCCCATCCCGGAATAGTCATAGCAAATGATATCACCCTCTTCAAAGAATTGAAATTACGCTTACTAAACGGAACGCATACACTAAGTTGCGGCATTGCTTTTTTAGCCGGTTTTACAACTGTAAAACAGGCCATGGATAATGAAGAACTTTATGGTTATATCAAGGGCCTGATGATGGATGAAATTGCCATGGCCATTCCTTATCGTGTACCCGGAAATGTTGCCAGGGAATTTGCTGAAAAGGTCCTGGACCGTTTCTGTAATCCAAGTATCGAACACCAATGGATAAGTATATCCCTTAATTATACGGCTAAATTAAAAACGCGGGTAGTGCCCGTTTTACAAAGCTATTATGAAGTGTACAATAATATCCCTTCAGGGCTTGCCACCGGGTTTGCCGCCTGGCTGCTATTTATGAAGGCAACCATCAAGGAAGGAAATGAATATTACGGCGAATTAAATGGCAATCCATACCCTGTTAAGGACCCAATGGCCGAGTATTTCTTTAATCACTGGCAAAATTTATCGCCGGAAATTTTGGTCAATACTGTTCTAAGTGACGCATCTTTGTGGGATGCGGATCTTACACTGATCCCCGGTTTTAAAGAAAAGGTGACAGCGCAATTGTTGAAAATTATACGGGATGGTATGATGCAAATGTTAAAAAACGATCGCTAAAATTTACCTGCTGGTCGCCTCGAAATGTTCACTCAACGTTTAAGGCTTTTCCAAATAGCTCATCTTAACTTTACGATAGCTCTTAAATCAATAATATGCGACAACCCGTTTTAAAAGTTCATAAGGATGATAACGTATTGGTCGCATTGACCAACCTTGTAAAGGGAAGTATCATTGTGTTTGAAAATGAAACATATGTATTGCAGGATAACATCAATGCCAAGCATAAGTTTTTTATAAAGGATATGCAACCCGGCGATAAAGTAATCATGTATGGCGTACTGGTAGGCACCGCCCAGGAATTTATACCAAAAGGAGGTTGGATGGCAACATCAAATGTTAAGCACGCGGTTGAACCCTATGCATGGAGGAAAATGGATTACCAATGGTCTCCCCCGGACATTTCAAGGTTTGAAGGCAGAACCTTTAATGGCTATCACAGGAGTAATGGCAATGTAGGAACGGCCAATTATTGGTTGTTCATCCCCACGGTTTTTTGCGAGAACAGGAACCTCGACGTTATCCGCGAAGCATTGCACAACGAACTCGGCTATGCAGTAACGGACAAGTATAAACGCTATGCCCACCAGCTTATTGAAGCCTTTAAAAACGGGGAAAGCATGGAAGGGGTTAACCTCTTTGAACACCCTGTGCCCATGGCCGCTGAACGGCCTTTTAAGAATGTAGATGGTATTAAGTTTTTAAATCACCAGGGAGGTTGCGGGGGCACCCGCCAGGATGCCGCAATTTTAAGTAAATTACTGGCTGCCTATGCAAATCATCCCAATGTCGCGGGCATTACAGTATTAAGTCTTGGTTGCCAGAATTTGCAGGTTCCTGATTTTATGAACGACCTGAAAATGCTGGACCCCGGCTTCAATAAGCCATTGTACATTTTTGAACAGCAGCAATCTCAAAGCGAAGAACAATTGATAGCAACAGCGATAAAAAAAACATTTGAAGGGTTGATAGAAATAAATAAAATTGAACGGAAGGCAGCCCCGCTCAGCAGCTTATGCGTGGGGGTTAAGTGCGGGGGCAGCGATGGATTCAGCGGGCTATCCGCGAACCCGGCAGTAGGGTATACCAGCGACCTCGTAGTGGCATTGGGCGGCAGGATTTTACTGGCAGAATTCCCGGAGTTGTGCGGGGCCGAACAAAACCTGCTTGATCGTACAAATGACGAAACAGTTGCAGGCAAGTTCGTTCACCTGATGCAGGCATACAGCGATGCAGCATTGAAAGTAGGTTCCGGTTTTCACATGAACCCTTCACCCGGAAATATAAAAGACGGTTTAATAACAGATGCCATTAAAAGTAACGGGGCGGCCAAAAAAGGCGGCACGTCCCCGGTAGTGGATGTG
>JBBJMD010000007.1:0-50605 GCA_037719925.1 Ferruginibacter sp. | reverse complement strand
CTGGACGATATTTTTCGCAAGTGTTACAGGAGGTATATCCGGTGCTTTTGTTGCAGCTTTTTTAGGGGAGCGGATAAGAGCGTTTTTTCACAAGAAAAATGCCGGAAAAGAAAAGAAAGCAACTCATCCCATGTTGTACCGGATTTGGAACAAATACGGGATCATTGGATTGGGCTTTTTGGGCTCCTTTTTAGTAGGCGCACCGGTAACTATCGCAATAGGAGTAGGCCTCAACGCAAATCTCAGGAAACTACTAACCTGGTGTTGTATCGGGGTGATAACCCGGTGTATAATATTTACATTAATTGGTCATTTTGGACTCAAATTATTTTAACTATATTGCGGCAGAACGCTTCATAAAGTGCCGGGCTTGATTGTTAATCAGTGAGGTTACGCCTTTAGGCGCATATCCAGGTTTGTTCCAATATTGTTTAATCTCAAAGAATAATATCTTTTGTAGATATATAATAGTTAAATATTGGTAACTCAGTTGTTTTAAATATAATTATTTATTGTAAAAATTATTATTATGCCTCCCATAAAAACAGCACTGCTTTCCTTTGGTATGTCCGGCAAACTTTTTCATGCTCCTTTTATCCAGGCACACCCTGGTTTTCAACTAGCAGGTGCTTGGGAAAGAAGTAAGCAGCTTATCGGCGATGCCTATCCGGGCGTAACCTCTTACCCGTCACTTGAGGCGCTTTTAGCCGATGAATCAACCGGCCTGGTAGTAGTGAACACTCCTACCGGCACGCACTACGAATATGCCAGGCAAGCCCTTTTAGCAGGAAAAGATATTATAGTAGAAAAAGCGTTTACCACTACCGTTGCAGAAGCAGTTGAATTAAAGCAACTCGCAGTAAAAGTAAATAAAAATATCTCCGTGTCCCAGAACCGCCGGTGGGACAGCGATTTTAAAACTGTTAAAAAGATAATCAGCGAAGGTTGGCTGGGAGAACTGAATGAAGCTGAAATTCATTTTGAAAGATTTAAAACCCAGCTCAGCCCAAAACCGCACAAAGAGATCAAAAGTGCAGGTGCAGGACTTTTGAAGGATCTCGGGCCCCATATTATTGATAGCGCCCTCTGCCTTTTCGGGTTCCCGGGGGCAATTTTTGCAGATATTCGGACGATCAGGCCAGGTTCAGTTGTAGATGACTGGTTCGACATCGTTTTGTATTACGACAATTTAAGGGTTCGGTTAAAAGGAGGTCTGCTGGTACGGGAAAGCTCGCCAGGTTTCATTGTACATGGTACAAAAGGTTCTTTTTTAAAAAACCGGACAGATGTACAGGAAACAGATTTGCTTGCCGGAAAGATACCTAACCTTACCGACTGGGGCACAGAACCCGAATCCGAACAAGGGCTATTGCATACAGAAAAGGATGGTAATATCATCCGTGAAAAAGTGCTTTCATTACAAGGCAATTATTATGATTACTATGATGGTGTGTATAAAGCCCTGACGGAAGACAAGCCTATGCCGGTAACTGCAGATGATGGGATCAACGTAATGCGTATCATTGAATCCGCTATACAAAGTTCCAATGAAAAACGAGTGATCGCTTTGTAATTGAGTGAGGGTTATTATGAAATAATCTTACCCATTTCAATGTTTAAACATTCATTTCAAACTAAATTGCATAAAAATTATGGCAACAAAAAACTGGGTGCTTGATCCCTCGCACAGCGAAGTCCAATTTAAAATTAAACACCTGATGATCACAAATGTGACAGGCACCTTTGATATTTTCCACGCTTCCGTTGTTACGGAAGAGGAAGATTTTATGAAAGCAAAAGTTAGTTTTACAGCGGATATCAATTCTATTTCCACGGGTGATGAGCAGCGGGATCAACACCTTAAAAGCGCAGATTTTTTTGACGGCGCAAGTTACCCTTCGCTGAATTTTGAAGCCACCAAATTTGAGAACGTGGATAATGATGGTTCCTATGAACTGTATGGCGATCTTACCATCAGGGATATCACAAAAAATATAAAACTGGACGTGGAATTTGGCGGCGTGGTAAAGGATGCCTATGGCAATATCAAAGCGGGTTTTAGCATTAATGGAAAGATCAGCAGGAAGGATTATGGCCTCAGGTGGAACGCCATCACCGAATCAGGTGGTATAGTTGTGAGTGATGAGGTGAGGCTCTTTTGCGAAATACAATTGATCGAACAACAATAGTTGTTACGAAACGAACTCCAAAAGATTTTTACATGGTGCCAATAGACCTTTGACAAAGCTGCAAATCGCAGGAACGTACGCTTTGTGAGCGTGTAAACCAGTATGAAAAGAAGTTATTAAATTCACAATTGCCCGCAAACCATTTTAATACTATTATTTAAAAGAATGGAGCCAAGGCAACGCTTTACAGGAATTTATCGTTTAAAGAATGTTTTTACCACTTAACATATACCGGCTTTGAGTCTAACTAACCAAAACATACCTGGCCTGGTAAACGGTTGTAAACAAAACCACAGGGAGAGCCAACAGGAATTGTATAAGCTGTTGTATGATTATGCCTATAGCATAACTTACAGGTATGCCAGTGATGAACAGGAAGCCAATGCACTGGTCAATGATAGCTTTCTAAAACTGTTCCGGCACATTGATCTATGTAAACTGGACAAATCAACCAACGTGCTCAATTCCTTTAAAGGTTGGTTCAGAAAAATCATCGTCAATACCTGTATCGACCGTTACCGAAGTAACAAAAATACCAGGCACCATGAAGTGGAGGCACCTGCTTCCATCATTGACAATAGTGAAAATGGGGAAGACAAATTAAATTATAAAGAAATAATCAATTCTGTTATACAACTGTCGGCAGCCTACAGAACAGTTTTTAACCTGCATGTAATCGAAGGTTTTTCTCATGAGGAAATTGCCAAATTATTAAACATTTCCGTAGGTACTTCCAAATCAAACTTATCAAAAGCAAAAGAAAGGTTAAGGTCTATTTTACAACATAAAATGAATTACAATATATCGTACGATGCAATTACCGGACAACGACAAGGAGTTTGAGGATCGATTCAGGGAAGCCGGCAACAAATACGATGCATCCGGTGCCACTCCTGATTGGGATAAGATGCAAAACCTGCTGGATAAGCACATCCCTGCCCGCAAAGATCCGCGGAGAAGGATATTAATTGTATTGGTCATTTTATTTATATTTTCTGGTGGTGGTTATTGGTATTTTAATACAGCCATTGATAAAAAAACTGCGACGGATAATCCATCACCGGCCTTAACAAAAATCACGGATCACGATGTACCCTCCAAAGCCGCCACAGCGATAAATGAACCTGCTCCAGGCAGCAAAGGCGATTTTCAGCAATTGCAATCATTAAAAAACAATAACCGGCCACAACAGCCAGGGGAAGCAATAAAGGCAACCACGAATGGCGGTTCTACAGTAAAGACGACCGGCAACACCTACCTCAGGAAAACTATGGGTGAAGCAGGGGAAAATGACCCTCCTGCGAAAATAAGCGACCAAAAAGCATCCGCTAATACAAATCAAGTGGTTAAAATAACTGGTAACACTTCACTTATCAACATTAATATTCCCACAGATAGCAATGAAAAAGTAATAAGCCCCTACGATTCAACAAATGAAATTATACCACTGAATACAACTGAAATTTCCCGGGTTAATATCATAACTAAAAAAACAACACCCCCGGGAATAAAGCCTCTTGAAAATAATAGCCCGGCGATTACAAACGCCAAGCCGGGCAATAAAAAGAAGAATAAACAATCCAAAGATCGTTTTGAGTTTTCATTGGTATATGCACCAGAACTCACTACCATCGGGTTTTCGCATATTGACAAGCCGGGAAGCAGTTATGGATTCTTGGCCGGGTACTCTATTACAAACAATATCGTTCTCCAAACAGGGTTGATAAAATCACGTAAAAATTATACCGCGAATGGAAGTGAATTCAAACTCCGGCGTCCTCAATCCCCGTACACTAAATTATATAAAGTGGATGGGTATTGTATCATGTATGAAATACCACTGAATATAAAATCCAATTTATTGACAAGAAAAAAATACAATCTATTCTACACAGCCGGGATCTCTTCCTATATTATGAAAAGGGAATTTTACAATTACTATTATAAAACTCCTTATGGTGATTCGAGCAGAAGCGCTACATTCAATTCACAAAATAATTACTGGTTATCGCTAGCTACGGCAGGCGTGGGTTTTGAAAAACATATTACGAGGGAGTTGAATTTCGGTGTAATGCCTTTCATAAAAATTCCTTTTAAAGGAATGGGCAGGGGAAGTTTAAAATTATTAGGGACCGGCATTAATTTTTCACTTACATACAAGCCTTCTTTAGGTAAAAAATAAATTCTGGCGTCGAATTATCCCGTGGTGTTTGCTACCTGGCATCGAACCACAGTTTAGTTTTATCGTTCCAGTCGCCATTATAATTAATGGTTAATTCATCTCCTTTCTCAACTACACGTACCGTCTTCACCATTATAGTGTCCTCTTCGTAATCCATAAAATATTCACAATTGCTTTGATAACTATGATTGTAAATCGGTATCAGCCCTAATGCCATGCAGCACTTATCCTTATTTTTCCCCCATTCAAAAATATAATCGTGCAAGCGTGTTTTATCCAGGTGTACCCGGTCATCCATGCTCATTACGATAACCGGGGATAATTCTACAACCATCCCGCCCGGGATTTTTTCCTGTGTATATACACCCCTTCCCATAGAAGGCGTGCGGCCAATGAATAAATAAGGTTTTAGCATAACAATTAATTAAAGGCAAAACAAGTAATTTGCAATGTAAGGATTATCGGCTAACGTTTATTGTATCCTGTTTATTGGCTGTTAAGGTTACTGAACCTTCTGTTTACATTTACCCAATTGCAGCCCCGGCATAAGGTTATGACACGTTTGATTGATGATGATTAATAATTATATAATTGTAATCCGGTATGTTTTACCAGTGTATAGTTTATATATACAGTGCTTTCAACCTGGTAATACAAGCCACGAAATAATAGTCGGTTTGGCTCACAAAAATTAGTTTACACCAACCAATAAACAGCAAGTTTATGTCGCTCGAACCGGAAGAAATATCATTGCAGCAAAAATTTGAAGAGATAATAGCTTCAGAAGACAAATTGACTATACAGGATTTCCTGAATAATCAGAATATCAGTGATGTAGCTAATCTCATTTATGATAATGAGAATTATGAAAGCCAGATCATCAGCCACCTTTCCGTGCACCGTGCAGCCGGCGTTTTCAAGATACTGGAGCTGCCAACGCAAAAAGAGATCATTAAATCTCTGCCTGCCTTTAAAACAGCGGAGTTGCTAAATGAGTTGCCTCCCGATGACCGTACCTCATTTTTAAGTGAATTGCCAAGCAATGCAGTACGCGAACTTGTAAAAACATTAAACCCGGAAGAAAGAAAAGTGACTTTATCCCTGCTGGGCTATCCTGAAGGGAGCGTCGGCCGACTGATGACACCGGATTACATTTATGTTTACGAACATGATACGGTTCAGGGCGCTTTCAATACCATCAGGAAATACGCGCGAAACAGTGAAACCATCGATGTGATTTATGTGATAAATGAAAAGGGAGAACTGCTGGACGATATCCGGATCAAGGATTTCATTATGGCGGGACCCGATAAAAAAGTAAATGAATTAATGGACGGCAGGTTTATCACCTTAAAAGCGGATGATGAGCAGGAAGTAGCCAATGAAGCGTTTAAAATGAACAACCGCGTGGCCCTGCCCGTAGTTAGCAAGAGCAACAAATTATTAGGGATTGTTACCATTGATGATGTATTGTGGGTAGCCAATGAAGAATTTAGCGAAGACATGCAAAAGATGGGTGGTACACAGGCCCTGGATGAACCTTATCTGGATATGCCGCTCTTTAAACTATTCAGAAAAAGGGTCGGCTGGTTGATTGTACTTTTTTTGGGTGAAATGTTTACGGCAACCGCGATGGGTTATTTTGAAGACGAAATTCAAAAGGCTGTTGTACTGGCGCTTTTTATTCCTTTAATTATTTCAAGCGGGGGCAATACAGGTTCACAGGCGTCTACACTTATCATCCAGGCCATGGCAGTTGGTGAACTTACTATCAGGAACTGGTGGCGCGTCATGCGCAGGGAAATCATACAGGGATTGATGCTGGGGAGCGTGCTGGGTATAATTGGTTTTACAAGGGTAATTATATGGTCAAAAATAATCCCCGACGTGTACGGGGCGCATGATTACCTTATCGGGCTTACGGTGGGTCTTTCACTGATCGGGGTTGTGCTATGGGGAACATTAACCGGGTCGATGCTGCCACTGATCTTAAAAAAACTGGGTGCTGATCCCGCCGTTAGCTCGGCTCCCTTTGTAGCTACGCTGGTAGACGTTACCGGCCTGGTTATATATTTTTCGGTAGCGTATTTGTTTTTAGAAGGAATACTTTTATAATAGCCCGGACAACAATAAGTGAATTCAATGAATAAAATAACCTGCTGAGTACAACAGTCTGGTCGCTGCTCCCCTGATTTTAATGCACCACCGATTTATTTCCATATTTCATTTTTTTCAACGATGCGCTGCTACTCATGAACGTTAACAGAACAGGTTATCAACTCATCATCCGGTATATTATTGGCCGGGTAATTACCTAACCCGAGTTTACGTATAATCAGGGGGATCGTATTGCTATGCCCGATGATCAGGATAGGTTTGTTAAGGTCATTGTTCTGTTTAATTTTAGCGAGAAGGTCCTGGCATAATGTATCAGCAAGATAATGTATGGTATCTATCTGCATTTGTATCCTCAAACTATCACCCGTTTCCTGTGTGCGCCGGTATTCGGTAACGTATATGCGCCGGATGTTTTTTTCCCTTAAGATCCGCACCAATTCCCCCGCCCTTGCATTCCCATTACGGGTAAGCCGGGGATCATCACCTGTATCCTTTTCACCATGCCGTACCAGGTAAACCTTTGCCTTATCGCCAAACATGCCCGTCTGCGCAGTAAGGGACATTTGAAGGGCCGTCAATATCAGCATTATAATAAAACGCATCCATGTTATTTTAAGGTAAATTAAGACAGCATATTGTAAATACAAAGGCGCTTCAAAAAAAACAATGATTTGATTGGTTTTTTGGTAAATTGCCGTTCTAAAATCATGCGCTTACCCCTGGTACCTGCTTAACCCGCTCTTCGTAAGGAATATATGCAAGAGGCTGACCTGGTAATCCGGCATCCGTAAGGCTAAAGGCGGTAATTTTGCCGTGTTAAAAAAAATCATTTATGTGTGGAATAGTTGGATATACAGGTCATAGAGAAGCGTACCCGGTTGTAATCAAGGGATTGAAAAGACTGGAATACCGGGGATACGACAGCACGGGAGTCGCATTGCTGAACGGCGGGCTGAAAGTATATAAAAAGAAAGGGCGTGTTGCTGACCTGGAAGATTTTGTTGTAGGCAAGGACCTACATTCCCATATAGGGATCGGCCATACCCGCTGGGCAACCCATGGCGAACCAAGCGACCGGAATGCTCATCCCCATACCAGCGGCAACGGCAAACTATCCATGATCCACAATGGTATCATTGAAAATTATGCGCAGATAAAAAAAGAGCTGACCGGCAAGGGCTACACATTTACCAGCGATACCGATACCGAGGTGCTCCTGAATTTTATTGAAGATATCAAAAAAAACAATGATTGTAACCTGGAAGAAGCCGTAAGGATCGCTTTGAAAAGGATCACGGGGGCTTACTGCATATTACTGATAGATGAAGCCGATCCTGAAACCATCATTGCTGCGAGAAAAGGAAGCCCGCTTGTGATAGGCGTCGGCAAAGGGGAGCACTTTTTAGGAAGTGATGCATCGCCCATGCTGGAATATACCAAAGAAGTTGTTTATGTGAACGACTATGAGCTTGCGATTGTAAGGCCCAATGAACTCATATTAAAAAACCTGGGAAATGAGAAGATAACTCCCTTTGTTACAAAATTGGATATGGAGCTTGCGGCCATTGAAAAAGGGGGTTACGATCATTTCATGCTTAAAGAAATTTTTGAACAGCCAAGCACTATTCATGATTGCTTACGCGGCCGGTTAGACGCGAAGGCTGGCACCATCACGATGAGTGGGGTGCAACAAAATATAGAAGCATTTAAAACGGCAAGCCGCATTATAATTGTAGCCTGCGGAACCAGCTGGCATGCCGGCCTTGTAGCGGAATACGTCATCGAGGAACTTTGCCGCATTCCCGTAGAAGTGGAATATGCATCAGAATTCAGGTACAGGAACCCTGTGATCAACAAAGGGGATATTATCATTGCCATTTCGCAAAGCGGCGAAACCGCTGATACACTTGTTGCTATCGAACGCGCAAAAGAACAGGGCGCAATCATTTTTGGAATCGTTAATGCTGTTGGGTCATCTATTTCCAGGCTGAGTAACGGAGGCGCGTATACGCATGCCGGGCCAGAAATAGGTGTTGCATCTACCAAGGCTTTTACCGGCCAGCTTACCGTGCTTACAATGATGGCATTGAAGATCGCCCGCGAGAAAGGTTCGATACCTGAAGAACGATATAACAAGTTATTACTCGAACTTGAGGCAGTACCTGAAAAAGTAGAAGTATTGCTGAAAAATTCAGGCGAAATAAAGATAATCGCTGAAAAATATAAAGACGCGAACGATGCCTTGTTTTTAGGAAGGGGTTACAATTTTCCAATCGCACTGGAAGGAGCATTAAAGTTAAAAGAGATCAGTTATATACATGCGGAGGGGTATCCCGCTGCGGAAATGAAACACGGTCCCATAGCATTGGTCACAGAAATTTTACCGGTAATTTTCGTTGCTACCAAAGATAGCTACCACGAAAAAATAGTAAGCAATATACAGGAAATTAAGGCACGCAAGGGGAAAGTGATCGCCATCATCAGTGAAGGAGATGAAGTGATCCCCGGATTGGCAAACGATGTATTTTATGTGCCGCAGGCAGATGAGATCATAGCGCCCATACTTAGTTGTGTCCCATTACAATTACTGTCGTATTATATGGGGATTGCCCGGGGTGTTGATGTGGATAAGCCGAGGAACCTGGCGAAAAGCGTTACCGTTGAATAATAGTTATGGAAAACCGGCGAAATAAAATTAGCATTTTATTATTGTCACTGATTTCATTTTTTAGCATTAAGTAAGCGTATGGTAAACGTTGATAGGCGTCACTGCGGCTTATTCAATTTCTAAAATTTAAAAACCATTTACACGCGGCCAGCTTCGTTCAGAACAAATTCCTGATCGCCCTTTGCTGAATTTTAATTATCTCATGAATATAATCACAAAACATCCTGTTAATAATCTTGGCTACGGCTTTGTAGAAGAAAAATATCTCCCCGAAGGAAAAGACGAGTATTACCTGCGTTACCTCCAAAATCCCAATGGAAACGAGTAC
Organism: Ferruginibacter sp.; assembly: GCA_037719925.1. Taxonomy (GTDB): domain Bacteria; phylum Bacteroidota; class Bacteroidia; order Chitinophagales; family Chitinophagaceae; genus Ferruginibacter. The sequence continues at coordinate 41,120 of JBBJMD010000007.1, read as the reverse complement.
CGTAAATTATCCGCGCTGGAAATCGAAGTACTTGTCCGCAACAGTAATACTTCGGACGACTGGAACAAGATCTTCGTGTCCGCCGCTTTTAACCCGGAGCTGGTTAAGAACTGCAAATTTTACGGATTGATCCGCATCGGAAAATTAGAACCATTTTACCTGGAATTTCACAACCTCCGGTTACCTGTAGGTTTATATAACAGTACGATTATCAGTTGTGATTTCGGCAATAATGTCTGCATTGAAAATGTAAACTGCCTCAGCCATTATATCATCGGCAATGATGTAATGATCGCCAATGTAAATGAGCTGCCTCAACGGATAAAGCAAACGGGAACGGGATCATTTTTGAAGGGGAAGATGAAAAGGAAGGGTATGGATGGAACTTTGTAACGAGAATGGAGGAGAGCGTATTCCTTTGATGGGATGCTCGCGGCAGATGCCTTTCTATGGAGTAAGTTCAGACAAGGAAGCCCTTATGGAGAAATTTAAAGAGTTCACAGATAAAAATTTGCAAAACACCGGGGGCCGCTATGGAACCGTGGGACCGCATGATAAAAAATTGTAAGATCATTAAAGATGTACTGATCGGTACAGATGCATTTAAAGGGGCTAATAAACTTAAAAACCTAACTATCAATAGTGACGCAGACAATATTTCTCAAATTGGCGAAGGGTGCGAATTGGTTAATGGAATTATTGGATATGGCTGCAGGATATTTTATGGGGTAAAGGCGGTTCGTTTTATAATGGCGTCTCATTCCCAATTAAAATACGGTGCAAGGCTCCTTAATTCTTATCTTGGCCATAACTCTACTATATCCTGTTGCGAGGTATTGAATTCGCTGATCTTCCCCTCACATGAACAACATCACAACAATTCCTTTCTGTGCGCAGCACTTCTTTTGGGGCAAAGCAATATGGCTGCTGGTGCAACTATCGGAAGTAACCATAATAGCCGCAGTGCGGATGGCGAGATCATTGCCGGTCGTGGATTTTGGCCGGGGCTTTGCGTTAGCCTCAAACATAATTCGAAATTCGCTTCCTTTACGATCATTGCCAAAGGTGATTTTCCTGCAGAATTAAATATACCGGTGCCCTTTAGTTTAGTGAGCAATGACGTTTCCAAAGACGAACTGGTAATAATGCCGGCTTACTGGTTCATGTACAATATGTATGCGCTGGAACGGAATGCAAATAAATATGCCGACCGCGACAAAAGAACTACAAAGATCCAGTTTATTGAATATGAGTACCTCGCACCGGATACGATCAATGAAATTTTTACGGCGCTTACATTTTTGCAATCATTGGAACCAGGTGAAAATGGAGATGCTGAAACGACTCAATGTGAAAATTCATCGCGGAAAACGGTTGTTATCAAAGTTCCGGAGGCCCTTGCCATTTTCAAAGAACTGGTCCAATATTATGGCGTTATGGTTTTATTACAACACATACAACAAAATAAATTTGAGAGTTTTGATGGCCTAAAGAAAAGTATTTCAGCTAAGATAATGCGAAGTGAATGGCTGAATATCGGTGGCCAGTTAATTCAACAATCGGCCATCCAAAAACTGCAAAACTATATAGTAACAAATAAAATAAAAAGCTGGAACGAAGTACATGATTTTTATGAGGCACAAAGCGCATATTACTTTACGGATAAATTAAATCATGCCTATACTTCCTTGCTGGAAATAATGAATATTACACCAAGGCAGTTCACCGCGGATCTTTTTAAACAGTTACTGAAGGAGGCCCTTGCAACAAGGGAATGGATGTGCAAAGGAATTTATGAATCAAGGGCAAAGGATTACAATAACCCTTTTCGCAGAATGGTTTTTGATAACAACGAGGAAATGAATAAGGTGATTGGCAGGATTGAAGATAATACGTTTATCCAGCAGCAAACCGGCCAGTTGGATCAGCTTAGAAAACAGGTGAAAGCTGTTACCCGCAAACTGAAATTATAGGATACCTTTCATACGCATTCCACATTGCCTTCCTGCAGGGTTGCTTAAAATATAACCCACCGGTTTTTAACCTGTATAGTTCAGGTACGTTCATTTCCACGGGTTTCCTGCTACCGTGCAAATTTGTATATTTGAAAAATTATAAAACTTGAAGCATCTCCTGTCGGCCCTCATCCTTGTATTGATCTTTACGGTAGTTAAAAGCCAATCAGTCAATCAAATAAAAAAAGTACTTGACACAACAAGTGACCCGATCGGCTACATAAAATACAAAATAAAAAAAAGGTATAAAATAGATACTGTTACGATCATAAGCACCACTTCCTTTTTGGGCCTTGCTGACAGTATTGCTTACAAAGGTAAAATTGGTAAGGTGTATGGCCCGTTTAAGGGAGCAAACTATTTGATAAAGGTATTGGCTAAGGTACCCAATACATTTTATCATGTAAGTCATATCCTGATAGATACTGCAACTTTTAGCCAAACTTTTGCAGATTCAATAGCGGGCAATATCATTAAAAAGATTAAAACAGACAGCAGTTCATTTGAGTCTATGGCAAGAACGTATAGCTCGGATAAAAGTACCTCTGCCAGGGGAGGCGATATGGGATGGTTCATACGCGGGGCAATGTTACCACAACTGGATGATGCAATTGCCGCACATAAAAAAGGGGATATCTTTAAAGTATGGACCCCTGCAGGTTTACACATCGTTACCATCAGGGACAATCCTAAGAAAGATAATGGGTTTGCACTTTTGCTGAGGGTATTTCTTTAAAGCTTCACTCGAATTGATTAATACTATATTATTGAAATTTTTCTCACCTATGTATTTGCCGTTGATAGCATTATCGGCTCATTCGCTTTTGCCTCTTACAAACTGTCGTCTTAGAAATCATATATTTTTATCTGATACCATTCTTATCGGCTAAAGTATGCCATCCGTTTCATTTTTATTCGCATGGAACATTTCGGAGAATCCCATTTGCCGGGATAAAGCTGTTACCGCCCGGGCAATACGCTTTACTTTGGTAGCTTCTGTTTTTGCACTGTCGATCCATTTGCTAAAATAATTTTGATGCGCCGTAGGAAGCGATTTAAAAAAAACCAGCGCCCCGGGTTCATCATTAATACATTCTGTTAAAGCCGCATTGATCATGTATGGAATTTTATCAACAGCCAGCTGTACTTTTACCATCGCGCCTTTACTTTTTCCGATCGCCTTTCTCAAGGCAGTATTAAGTGTAAGTATAAAATCACCTCCACCAATTGGTATTAAGGAAATCCCGCTGATGCTATGCGCGTCTAATTTTCCTTTTATGCGAAATGATTTTTTATTACCAGTCTGAAGTTTTTCAGCGGTAGCGGCTGGTATCCGGATGTATGTCCAGCCTGATTTTTCACCTTGCTGTTCAAAGCGTTCTATGATGGCGTTAAAAATTATCATCTTTTTACCTGGCAGTTATTTTTTAATAAGGCGTACAATTTAAAAAATTATCCGGCAACTTGTATGAATGAGGGAATCTTTTTGATACCTAAACTTTTGGATTCTGTTAACGCCTTATTGGTTAATTTTATTTATATGAAATATATGCACGCGCTCCTCCTTACTGGTTTATTGGTATTGGCCGGATTTGGCAGCTTCTCCCAGGCACCGGGCAATGATTTTACCGTGGTTGATGACTATGTTAAGTCATTAGGGGCATTGGATACACTAAACATGGGGACGATCAGTGCTATTATTACAAAAAAATTTCCTGACCCAAAAGATAAAGTAAGGGCGATTTTTGACTGGATCGCCCACAACATTAGTTTTGATCTCAAAGCTGGAAAAAACAACGACAATGAAAAGGCCAGTACTGACCTGGTGTTGAAATTCAGAAAAGCAAATGCTGCCGGTTATGCAGCGCTGTTCCAGGATATGTGCAGTGTTGTAAAGATCCGTTGTCTTACCGTAGATGGTTATGCAAAATATAACGCCGAACAGATAAATGAAAAACCGGATGAATTCAACCATTCATGGGTGGTAGTGCAATTGGGACAAAGCCCCGATACCTGGTTTTATGTTGACCCTACCTGGGGCAGCGGTTATACGGATGATAAAATGACGAAGTTTACTAAAGCATATAACGACGATTATTTTTTTGCAGACCGTTATATTTTTAATTACCAGCATTTCCCGGATAATGGCGCATGGCAATTGGGGCCCGGGCCAAAGAATGTAAATAGTTTTCTTTCCCTGCCATTGGTAAAAGCTGCTGCGTACGAATATAAATTAGGAAAATTTAGTCCGAATGATGGTTTGATGAAAGCAAAACTTAACAGCCCGGTTTCATTCAGCATTAAATTAAACCCCGGAGCTGCAATTGATATTGTCTCGCTTGAAATCGGAGAAGAAAAAAAGAAAAAAACCAAAACGGTAGATTATACATTTTCAGGGGGCAACATCGTGTTCAGTTACAAATTTGATGTGGAGGATATTTACCCGGTCAACGTATTGGTAAATAATAAACCGCTGCTGGGCTATATGTTCGATGTGAGTGAATAAAGATAAATAAAAACCGGTAAACATTATATTTTTGCAACTTTTGCAATAGTAAGTTTACCAAACAAGCAAAATCGGGTCTCCCGGGTGTACTGCAATGACCTTGCCTCTCTTATCCGCTAAATTAAATAACGAAGCAGGCATCTGTTCCATCTCATATCTCTCCCCTACTACTAATTTAAAGGCGGAATCATGTACCTGTACCTATTTACTTTGTCTTAAAAGTTTTCTTTGGCAAATCTTTTCCTAACTATTTTTTGAAACAAAAAAATTTAGGCCCGGTGGCATATACTAACTGTATACGCTCACCATTGCCTGGTGAGTTGCCCTGCATAGGAAATACAATGTAACAAACCATTACAATGCAATGAGAAGCCTCTTATTTACAACAATCTTTTTTTTGAAAGATGGATAATAGGAACCTGATGAACTTTCTCATATTAATACAAGTTAAATATATTATACTCTAACCGGAATATAAACCCCCGGGGAGCCACCCGGTACAAGGTGGTTACTAACGGTGCCCGGTACCCTATATCAAAGCGCATACGGCTATTGACGATAAATTGTACCGCAGCTGCAGCATCGAAGTATGTATGGCCATTGCCTGCTGTTGTTTGTCCTAAAAATTCAACCATAAAGTTCATATTGAGCTGTTGGTAACTGGTATATATTTTTGGCAACAGTAACTTACCAGCCGATAAAGTATAATTAATCGCCGAACGGTTCCTGTCTCCATATAAAAACTTTTGGTGCCCGTTATCTGTTGCAAATAACAGCGAAGAACTGGCGGAAACCGCGACTTTATTGATCAATTTGGTCGCTACCAATCCGCCTTCATATCCCGAACTATTTCCAAAGAAATCGATGGCAGGCTGTTGGATGCTGCTGTTATTAAAACTATATCTTCCATAAGCTGCTACCCTGAAATGGTTGTGCACCTCGTCGATACTGAAAAAACGGTATTTCAGATAGATGCTTCCGCCTTCCGCTACAAACCGGCCTTCGTGGTTACCTGTAAAGGCTTCGGCATGTACCATTATATTTTTGGAAACACCCCACATCAATTCAGGAATCAAATTATAATTGATACGCCCGGCTTGAATCTCTTTCATAAAAAAATTATTCAGCCGGAAGCCAATGCTTTTTGCGGCCATATTACTGGCCGGCTCAGTATATACGAAAAGCTCCTGTGCCTTTAACTCATGAACATAAAATACCAGGAGAATAATCCATAGTTTTTTCATTGATCATTTTTTATACCGGTAATCAAAAATATACAACTGCCGCCCCACCTTGTGATCAATAAAAGCTGAGCGATATCTAACATCAGCGCAAGGCGGTAATGTTCACTTAAGTTAAATGGGGGATCCGGAATCGTCTTGTGCGTTATGTATTATTCAAATAAAAAATTTCCAGGCGGAGGACCGGAATTGCATTTAAATACTCACATGGAAAATTCTTGTTCCTGCAACAAGACCGTCCTTAACACAACAAGCACCGGCTACTCCTGTTTTATAACATTCCATCAGGGTTAAGCGGTTGTTCTTTTTAAACTCTTTAGCCGGTAAAAACCCTTTATCAAGCACCCGAACTGTTTTTTCCCCATTGAGCACCTGGTCTTTGCTATTCAAAAAATGAAAGGTATTGCCATCCAGTTCTATATGACCGTCATTAACTATGGCAACATCCTTAAAACTAATGGTAGCATTTAATGCTGCCACGAAAAATCCCGCATCTTCAACCTTCTTTTTCAATTGATCAAAATTTACTTTACTCCCTGGCCTGACCAGGATATCAAAAGTTGAAGTGGCAATGTTCGCCTCAACCTGTTGTACAAAATCAATTGTTTTTAAAGACTTGTAGATCGCATTACTGCACATACTACAAGTTAGCCCGCTGGCTTGCAGCGAAAGTTTTTTTACCTGTGCATTTGCAGCCAGGGAAAAAACCACTCCTATTATTATAATCGATATCTTTTTCATCTTAATATATTTAGTATTCAAATTTTAAAATAATTTTTGTTTTTACAATCCGTCATTTCTTTACAGCCAGGCAGATGCTTAGAATGCTGAGAATGTACACAGGAAAGTTTCTCAGCCGTAGTTATAGCTCCTTTTTTTTTCTTTCGTACTGGCAGCAACCATGTAAATTTTGATATGCGCTGTCATCCGCCACAAAATCACGGGTATCATAACCGGACCTTGCTATCGCTTCCTGAATTTTTGAAATTGAGGCCTTGTTTGTAGCATACGACAGGTTTAATTGTTTGGTTTCACTATCCCAGGTGGCAGCAGTGGCACCAGCAGCCTTAGCAGACTTTTCGATTGTTTTTTTGCACATGCCGCAGTTGCCCAAAACCATGACAGAGTCTTTCATTATTGAATTTTGTGCAAAAGACCGGTTGGTAAAAAAAATGCTGCAAAATAAAACAGCATACACAGGTAATGTTTTCATTTAAAATTATTTAGACAATTAATGTAGTGTAGTGAATGGTGCAAATGCACCCGTATTCCGCCCGCATGTACGGACTGGTATAGATTCTAACCACAATTGTCTAAAGTCTGAAAACACCATTCATTATACGGGCAGGAGGCCTTGTATAAACAGGAGGAGAATTATTTTTAACAGCCAGTCGAGCATCAGTCGCCGAAAAAAGCTGGTCAAATATGTGGTAAGTATGCAGAACAGCTACATCAGGGATTCCAATAATAACCTCATTGGAAACATTTTTGTATGCCTCGTTTAACTTTAAGAACTTATATTCATCACTGCAGCAGCCGGTCTTTTTGGAATTCATTCCGCATTTACTGCATTTTTCCTTTTTATCACTGTAAAAATCGATACCAGCCCGTTTTCCCATACAATAATGTATCTCCATGGCTATTCCCGAGGAAACACCCATGTATAACATTGCGATAATGGCTATGAGAATTTTTTTCATCTGCTGGGCAAAGATAATCCTATTTTGGTGACCAGGAATACCCGGGTACCAGCACCAGGAATTTTAACAGGAAGGATTGCGCTCCATTGCCAGGCTTCCAACCGTACTAAAAATTTGCCGGATGAGAGAATAATCAATTAACAAAATTCCACAAGATTCCTAAGCGGAAAACAAATCCCGGGTAAACATAATGTGGAGCAGCAAAGTTATTGCGGGTAAAACCGAATCCATTTGAAAAGTCGATCGAATTAAGATTTTCAAAACGTAGAAAGGCCGTAAAGGACCGGATCCTGAAATGAACAAACCCGCTGATATCCGGACGGTTTTTAATTGTAAGGGTGTCCTGTGGCGTAAAGCGGCCCATCACGGGTGAGTAATTATAGGCTTTGTAAGGTGTATAATACCTGAACTCCACCCCGGTACTCAGGTTTAAATTTTGATAAAAAACACCTTCATAAGCCAGGCGGTTACGTGTAAAAACAAGCGGCACTTTTATGGGTGCACCACCATCCGTTTGCTGCAGGGTTAGTTCGGAATAGAGGCTCCATCTTTTACTCAGCCGCGTCTTTTGGAAATACTAGCCTGCAACAGGTTTATTAATTTACCATATTGTGCCGTCTGGTAATAATCTTTAAAATACATGTAATTGGTGATCAGGTAATTCGCGAAAGATAAACTGATAAAGGGATTATCAGCCGAGGCTTTGATAGAAGTAATATTTTCTTTTTTATAATTAGTCGTATTGCCAAAATTAAAGGAAGAATAACTGGTATAGATAAATGAGGACTTCGGTTTACATTATGAAATGACAAGCGGACATTGCCCAGTTTTTTGTTCAGGTAGCGGCTAAGTGCCCCATAGGCGCTGTAGTCACCGCTATTTACTCCGTTCAGGTAAAAATCACCTTTTGCAATGATGTCCCACAACCGGTTGCGGGTTTTATTCCTGTATTCTCCATGGAGCACGATATTATAAAAACTTTTACTGCCTTTCGCAGCTACGATTTTCATGTTTTCCAGCCTCGCTCCTGCTGACAGAAACTGCGCTGAATTTTTGGTATCCGGAAATTGAAGCAAAGAAAATCATTGGTTACCACCCGCCACTGTCCGTTATTATTAGCGAATCCCCTGAATTTTTTAAAGTAGTATCATACCAATTTTGGTAGAGGGCAGAATCGGCTACCAGGTCTTAAATTGATAATTAGAGGAGTTGTAGGTAAAAGTGTGTTGAAAGCGGAGTTTGGGGTAAAACAGGTATTCAGTAGTTGAATCATTTACTGCCACCGAGTCCCGCTTGCCGATATCATAGCTCTGCCGTAAAAAAAGTAAACTCTTTATAAACATTTCCGGTGGAAACGGAGGATTTAAATGGGTTTGGCTGGATAGCAGCATCGCCTCCCAGGTTTACCGGGATTGTAAAGCGCTTCGTAAAATCCGGGTCAGCCAGGAGGCTGTCATTCCTGATACCGCCGTTCTCCGAATTCTTAACGGAATTACCCACAATGGTAAAGTAAGCAGCATACCTTTTTCGCTTGCCCTGGTAGTTACTGAAAATCCGGTAATTATTTTGATTGGTATTTTGTGTTACAAAAAATCCCGGTGCCGAAACAAGCCGGTATTCCAATCCAAAATTGAGGTTGGGGCGGGGGCTTTGGGTATGCAATACTTTGATCATTTGTTCTTTTCCGGATGCAATCTGGTAGCCCAGTTGAGTAAAAGGTTTAGTGGTTCTAGAAAAGCGGGTGTTCTCCAGGGTAAAACGGTAAACATCAAAAGCATGGAAGCCCGCGTCCCAGCCGGGTTTAACGAATGGTGAAAAAATTAAGGAATAAGAGGCCGCCCCATTATTACCCAGGTATTGCTCCGATACGGGAAGTGCGGCATATTTATAATAATCAGTGAGGTTGGTGTCGAGCGGAACATTCCTGATCGAATCCAGGTACCTGAAGCTTACAGTTATGGAATCTTTCGCATCATCCCTGTGTTCGAATCCAAGGTCTTTGCTTGCAGTTGTATCGGTAGACGGGTTGGTTTCATTGCTCCTCGGAACATTCCGCCTGGGAATTTGTGCAAACGCGGATTGCAACATCATCAGCAACAAAAAAGTAATAACAATTTTATACATTCACTACAATTGAGCAATCAATTCTTTAAAGAGGTAAGTAAGCCGGGGTTCGGCATGAGCAGCAGCTTCCAAAACTTCAGCATGGGTTATTTTATTTTCTTCTTCGCGGATACCAATATCAGTTATTACGCTCATGGCAAAGACCGTCAATCCCAAATGAACCGCTGCAATTACTTCCTGCACTGTACTCATGCCTACTGCATCTCCGCCGATGACCTTTAGCAATTTATATTCAGCCCTTGTTTCAAATGTGGGACCTGTTACGCCACAATAGATGCCTTCCTTCAGGTCTATATTTTTAACCGTAGCGATTGCTTTAACTTTATTTATCAGTGATTTGTTATAAGGCTCGCTCATGTCCGGAAAACGTGGGCCAAGTTCGTCAGCATTTTTACCTAGCAATGGATTTACGGCGAATAAACTAATATGGTCTGTTATTACCATCAGGTCTCCTACTTTAAAAGATTTGTTCATGCCTCCCGCGGCATTGCTGATCAGCAATGTTTCAATCCCTAAGAATTTCATCACCCTTATTGGAAACACCACCTCGGATGCGCTGTAGCCTTCATAAAAATGAAAGCGGCCTGCCATGGCCACGACTTTCTTACCCCCCATTTCACCAAAAATTAATTTGCCGGTATGCCCCTCTACAGTACTCAGGGGAAAATGAGGAATATCCTGGTAAAGAATTTCCTCTTCTATGTTCATGTCTGCTGTAAAGCTTCCCAAACCACTCCCCAATACGATCCCGACTACGGGAGAGGTATCATAAAACCTTCGGATATAAGCTACCGCCTCATTAATTTTGGTAATCATATTTTAATAAAATATTAAAAAAATCTGGGCACCACCCGAGAGCGTCTTGATCTTCGTAAGGCCCGGCAAGTACTTTGCAAAGAAAGTAAACTATACTCATGGACGGCTTAAAATAATGGTAAAAAAAATGGGGGCGTACCAGACACCCCCATTTATTTTTCTTACATCCTTTTATTGTTTATTGAATTTCTTTACTATTATATCGTCATTCAGTTTGATTTTTATGATATAGGAACCGGGAGCAAAGTTGCGGATGGCAATGGGTAATACCGTATTTCCCTGCGGTACTTTAACTGACCGGGTATAAAGGACCCTGCCGCTAATGTCTGTTATGAACAGGTGGCCTTCTATTGCTTTATCCGCATCTATATTGATACTGAGCCGGTCCTTAGCAGGGTTAGGGTAAAGACTGACATTCGCTATTCCTTCATTTCTTAAGGTTCTGATCACGCTCACTGTGGAGGAATTGTCTAAATCCACTGTCCTCAGGCGATAGTAATTATTCCCTTTTCCGGGTTGAGCATCCGTAAAAGAATAATTCCTTAACGTATTGCTGTTGCCTGTTGCAATTACCTGCCCGATGCTTACAAAATTTTGGCCGTCGTTGCTGCGCTCTATTTCAAAATGGCGGGTATTTAATTCCTGCTGGGTGCTCCAGTTCAGGATATTTTCCCCATTGGATGACGTGCAGTAAAAGTAGCAAGACTTACAGGAAGCGTACTTCCTGCTGACGCAACGATCGTAAATCCCCCACGGCTGGCCGATGTACTCCGGAAACTATAAACCCTCATATAGTAATGTGTATTGGCAGATAATGAGGATAGTGCAATAATTTCAGAACTTATACTATCGGTTAAATCCGCACAGTAAACCGGAGCTCCTACATTACCGCAGGAGGCAGCGGCATAAACCTGGGCAACCACATCCAATATGCCTCTTGTCGGATTGGGAGTGATCGTTAATGTGCCTGCAGGTGGCAAAGAAGAGGTGGTAAATTCAAACCAAACATCATCATCTGCGGTACCGAGAGCCCCGGCACAGGTAGCGGCAGGTAAGGATAATGTGGCTCCTACAGTAGTTGCTGCAACGGCGTTACCGGTAATATTGGTACCATTGATCGTTATTGCGCCTGAACAGGTGTTATTAGGAGGCGTATTGCCTTCGGGGGCAATGGTAAATGAATTGGAGGTACATGAATTAACCAGGCCAGGTACATTACCGATACCAGGCACTACATACCAGTAATAAGTTGCCAGCGGTACGAGGTTTGAAATGGTAACGGAAAGTTCTGTAGTTGCGCCCAAACTTATTTCGTTACCAACGGCAGATCCCAAATAAAAACTGTAAGATGTAGCGCCCGTGACGGCATTCCAGGTGAAGGATTGGGTTTGAGGGATATTGGTAGACCCATTAACAGGGGCGGTGACAGTGGCACAGGGGAAGGCCGAAAAAGCCAACGAATCCCACGTAGAGAAATCACCTGCACCACAACTGGTTCTTATAAATACGTAGTTAACTACGTTAGAAGTAATACCCGTAACTGCTGCAGTAGTGCCGGCAACAGCAGTACCTGCGGCCGGGGCAATACCCGTAGTATTGACGGCCCACTGGTAACCGGTCGGACTACCTGTTGGCGGGGTCCAGGTAAATGTCGCTGTTCCGGCTGCATAGTTAAAATTCGTTGCGGTGATTGCACTAACGGGCCTGCAGGAAGGCTGGTTTGCCACGAGCACATCATCAATTAATATAGAAAGGCCATATTCCCCGTTACCCCTGAAAATAATATAATTAGTGGCACCATTGAATGAGGCCGGGATATCAAAAAAGTATTGGTACCAGCCCACAGCGGCTACTACCGGCTCGCTACCTGCATACCTGGTTATCCTCCCAAGTAGTGTGGCCCCTGTTATTGAAGCGGCGGTATTAACGAATACGGTAAGGCTATCCGGGTCAGTATAAAACCCGCTACGGTACATCCAAAACGTGACTCGCTTAGGGTTACCCGCAAAATCCATCGGAGGAGTTATCAGATCAGCTTTTGAAGATGGGTCAAAGTTATAAGCATCATATTGCGCCATGCCACTACCGCTGTGCGGATTAATCACAGGTTCACCGTCTTCGGTAACAGTTGCTGCACGTGACCAGATATCACCCGGGCTACCCACACCACTGCCGTCACCTGCGGATACCACGTTGGTTGTCCAACCTGCCGGAGGGAACGTAGCTCCGTCAAAGCTTTCAGATAATTGGGCATTTACTGAAACAAAACAAGTCATAACAATAAAAACTGAGAGTAGCGTTTTCTTCATGTTCATTAATTTATAATAATTAAAATAAGGATAGTGTTTGATAAAAAGGACTGGTAGTTAATTAAAAGCAGGCCGTGTAAATATGTATTGATCGGAGGATATAGGAAACAGTACCAGTTTGGTAAATTTAAATTATTAATCAATAGGTATGATCAAATCAGCACTAATTATTTGATCGATACTTCCCTATCTTCGTAAAAATTTATTTACATGAATCTTCACGAATACCAGGCTAAAGAATTGCTCAAAAAATATAATGTACCCGTACAGGAAGGCATCGCCTGTAATACCGCAACCCAGGCTGAAGACGCCTACCGGCAAATACATTCACAATACGGCAGCAAGTTTGCGGTGGTTAAGGCACAAATACATGCAGGCGGGCGCGGTAAAGGCACCATCACCGGCACAGACCAGCGTGGTGTAGCTGTCGGAAAAAATGCAGAAGCGGTACGGGAAATCGCACAGCATATTATTGGTGGCACATTAGTGACTATCCAGACAGGTCCTGCCGGCAAGATGGTGAATAAAGTTTTGGTTGCCCAGGATGTATATTATGAGGGGCCAAACCCGGTTAAGGAATTTTACCTGTCCATTTTATTAGACAGGGCTAAAGGTCAAAATGTAGTGATGTACAGTACGGAGGGAGGCATGAACATTGAAGATGTGGCGCATGAAACACCGGAGAAAATATTTAAGGAATGGGTCAACCCGGGTGGATTGCTGCAGGCTTTCCAGGCACGTAAAATCGCCTTCAATCTTGGCCTAAGTGGTGAAGCTTTCAGGAACTGTGTAAAATTTGTAATTAATTTATACAATGCATATGTAGGGCTAGATTGCGGCATGCTGGAAATTAACCCCTTATTTAAAACGAGTGATGAAAAAATAATTGCGGTGGATTGTAAAATGAACGTTGATGACAATGCGATCATGCGCCACCCGGATATTGCATCCTTGCGGGATATCTCGGAAGAAGATCCAACAGAAGTGGAAGCCGGTAAATTCAACCTGAACTTTGTAAAATTAGACGGGAATGTTGGATGCATGGTAAATGGAGCAGGCCTCGCGATGGCAACGATGGACATGATCAAATTAAGTGGCGGTGAGCCTGCCAATTTCCTGGATGTGGGTGGTACGGCCAATGCCCAAACGGTGGAAGCTGGTTTTCGAATTATCTTAAAAGACCCCAAAGTAAAAGCTATTCTTATCAATATTTTTGGTGGCATTGTTCGCTGTGACAGGGTAGCCCAGGGTGTTATTGATGCATACCAGTCGATTGGAAATATCGAGATCCCCATCATTGTCCGCTTACAGGGTACCAATGCGGATGTGGCAAAGAAGTTAATTGACGAAAGTGGCCTGAAGGTGCAGAGCGCGATCCTGTTAAGTGAAGCTGCCACACTTGTAAATAAAGCATTGGCTTAAAGAAATTCTCCTTTAGATTAAAACCATCCACGGCTACGGATGGCTTTTTTTTGGTGCAAACAGTGCTACGGAATGATTTGCCGCGCGTTGCTACTAAACCTTTTCTATAATAAAATAGTGCATGTCCTTTTCAACGTGGTAAGATATTGTCATCTGGTGCGTATCAATGATATTTTTAACAATGGCCAACCCTAACCCGTTGGAGTTATCATCTTCGGTTCTTATCTTTTTAAATCTTTTGAACAAGAGCCCGTATTCAATAGCAGGCAGGTGACTCGTATTTCCAATACTATACTTATTGTCATCGATATGTATATGTATGCGTCCGCCGGGATAATTATATTTAACTGCATTCCCTATTAAATTGCTTATCAGGGATTCTGCTAACAGTGGATGGATCTTACTGTAGAAACCGGAAGTAAACTGCATTTTTATTTCTACACGCTTATCCCGGATGATCTCATCAAAAAGCCGGATATATTTTGTAGTGCTGTCATTTAAACTGATTGTTTCCTTTGCTTCATACTGGTGGTTCCCGATCTTAGCTATTAATAATAAAGATTGGTTTAACCTGGCCAGCCGCTTGATGGCGATGCTGGCCGCGGAGATAGATGCAGCCTGCTCTTCACTGAGATCGCTATCCTGTAATAATAATTCAAGTTTACTTTGCGCAACCGCAAGCGGTGTTTGCATTTCATGGGCCGCATCTTCTGTAAATTCCTTCATGGTTATGTAATCTCCATGTATTTTCGCAGCCATAGTATTGAGAGCCGTATTTAATTCGTTAAATTCTTTCACATTCGTGAGACTTTCAAAATCAACCGCCTCCATTTTCTGAAGTTCGGCGTTCCTTATCTTTTCAAGCGATCGCTGAAAAGGCTTCCACAATCTTTTACTGATAAACCAGTTGAACAATAAAGTGATAACAAATAACCCGGTGAATACAAAGAACATGATCCGGGTAACATTTGTCACAAGTACCGATTGCTGGACTTTTGATTTCCGAATGATCACCTGGTAGTGCACCCCGTGAATGGAAAGTATATGCGACAATTGCCGGTAAGGCACCTTGCCATTTACAAGTTCCTGGAACTGCTCGGTGTCAGTGATGGTTGGGTAGAGGGTAATTGAAGCATCTACCGGGTAGATCAGGAGTTCAGGTGTCTTTAAAATGAAGGGACCGCTATTTTGAGTTTGGGCAGCAATATAATGGGCCCATTGCAATTCATCGTTCAGCAACTCTGCATCCATTTCCTGGTTCAGCTCCTTACTAAATTGCCTGAAAAGATAGAATCCGCCGGCTGCAAGCAATGGAACCATCGCCAGTAAAAAATACAAGGTAGTTTTAGTGAGCAGCCTCATTAAAAGATAGTGTTTGTAAAATGCTAAATATCAGTAAAACGGTAGCCGGTGCCGTATACTGTTTTAATATAATCTCCCGCTCCAGCTTCGATCAATTTTCTCCGGAGATTTTTAATATGGGTATAGATAAAGTCGTAATTGCTTACCTGGTCATACTCATCACCCCAGATATGTTCGGCAATAGCTGCTTTGGTAAGCATCCTTCTTTGATTAACAATAAAATATTCAAGCAACTGGTATTCTTTATCTGTTAGTTCGATCGTTTTGTCATTAACTGTTAGCCGCATTGCGTCTACATGCAATTTTATTTCATGGAAAGAAATGGCTTTACTTCCACTGAAATTCTTCCGCCTGATTATGGCGTTGATGCGGGCATTCAACTCTGATAAATGAAACGGCTTTGTAAGATAATCATCTGAACCAATTTCGAGACCGGCCAGTTTATCTTCCAATGAATTCCGCGCTGAAATAATAATAATGCCGGACCTGGATTCAATGTCTTTCAGCATCTTTATAATATCCAGCCCACTCCCATAGGGAAGGCCGATATCCACTACAATACAATCATAATTGAACAAATTGATTTTTTCCATTCCTTTATTGAAATCGCCTGCCGCTTCACAAACATAACCCTGGTGTTCCAAATATTTTTGGATGGACTGCTGCAGTGACGGTTCATCTTCAATGATAAGAATTTTCATGCGTATAAAAATACTGCTTATTTGCAAAAGCGTTTCTTACTGACCCGGAAGCTCCTCTTTAAAATTATCTCATGACTTCCGCATTAGCATATTTTAAAAAACCCACCTCTAAAGGCGGGCTTTACAAATCTCATCCAAAACCATCAAAACTTATTGCGCGCTGTTTAAATCATTCAGTGCATACTGGTAGGATGTTTGAGGATCATCCGGGTATACGCCTGTAATTACTGCGCTGTTCCCGGAGCTCTTTATTGCCTCGTTTAGTTCATCAACCGTGCTGACCGTTTTACCATTTACCTTTGTGATAATAAAGCCTTCTTTTAACTTCGTCTGGTCTGCCAGGATTCCCTCTCCCAAATCTTTAACAATAACACCTCCCTGCAGGTATAGTTTTGCGGCGATGCCCTTGTCTAGGCTTTCAAAGACAGCTCCCAGTTGCTGGATAACCTGTTGCTTCCTGGTTTCATAATTACCTGTATTATCTTTAAGGGTTACGGTTACAGTTTTTTCTGAACCATTCCTTAAAAAAGAAACCTGGACCCTATCGCCGGGACGCATGACTGAAATTTTTTCAACCATTTCAGTACCTGTGTTTACCGCTTCCCCATTTATCCGGCTTACAAAATCTCCCTTTTGAATCCCGGCATCCGCGGCTGCGCTTTGCTTTGCAACATCTAATACAAATATGCCATCGCCTTCCATGATGTTATTCTTTTTGCGGTCGGCTTCATTCATATGATCATCCCCGAACATGATTCCCAGGTAAGCCCTTTTACTGCTGCCGAATTTCATAATATCTGTCACCACTTTTTGGGCGAGGTTAGCCGGTATCGCATAACCATAACCGGCATAAGAACCAGTTGGAGAAGCGATGGCACTGTTTATTCCAATTACTTCACCGGAAGTATTGACTAAAGCTCCCCCACTGTTTCCCGGATTGATCGCGGCATCCGTTTGGATAAAAGATTCCAGCGGCGATTTGCTTTGACGGCTGTTGATGCCGATACTCCTCGACTTGGCACTAATGATACCGGATGTTACGGTGGTCTCTAACCCCAACGGGTATCCTATCGCTAACACCCACTGACCCAGGTGAATTTTATCGGAATTGGCAAATGTTAAAAAAGGAAGTTTGTCCGCTTCTATTTTTAAAACTGCCAGGTCACTGGCAGCATCCCTCCCAATCACTACGGCTTTGAAATCTTTTTTATTATTCAGGGTTACCGTTAATTCGTCTGCACCGTTAATTACATGGTTATTCGTCACAATATATCCATCGGCGCTGATTATGATGCCGGAACCCGAACCCCTTTGTAGCGGGGCCTGAAACGCATTTCCATTACCGCCAAACATATCACCAAACCCGTCGCCAAAAAAATCTTTCAGCGGGTTGTTCCCTGGAAGGGAATTGCCTGAAACCTGCCCGGCTTTTTTAACCGTTCTGATGTGTACCACAGCGGGTGCGGCTTTAGTGGCCGGCATTTCAAAATCAACTAAGGCGACCGTATTGTCATCCGTACTGTACCCTGCAAAGCGGGTATTGCTTGTGCCGGAAACAGGCGATACTCCATATCCGTCTGGTTGCATGGCTTCTTTATACTTGCCAATGCCCCAGCCACTTCCGACAGAAGTTGCAATACTCACGAGTATAACTCCGGCCCATTGTTTTGTTGTCATCATTTTATAAGATTTTAGTAGGTTATTAATTTATTGTACAAGATTAGGAACACATTCTGAGCAGTTTCTGAGATTTTCTGTAAACAAGAAGTTAAAGGATATCAATGCCTTGTTTTTTTCAAACTTCATATAATCTTAAACAGGTAAAATAGCAATTGCAGCAAAATATTTTTATCTTCATGACAACTAAAACTTTTAACATGGATACACAAAATCTGATGGGTGAAGACTATGCCCCTACAACCATTCCTTCTTCTGATGAAAAAACCATAGCAATCCTGTCACATATCCTCGCCCTGTTTACTTCCTTTATCGGCCCTTTGATCATATACCTGCTAAAAAAAGACCAGTCAGCCTATGTTGCGGACCATGCAAAAGAGTCATTGAATTTTCAGATTACCATGATCATTGCCTATATCATTTCCTTTATACTGATGATCGTGCTCATTGGCATTTTATTGATCTGGTTGTTATCAATCGCTAACCTGGTGCTCATTATCATTGCCACTATCAAGGCGAGTGATAATAAGATATACCGTTACCCTTTCAATCTCCGGATAATAAAATAAATTTAACTCAGGAGTCGTTCACATAGGCGGAGTGCGTTTTAACCGCATTTTGACATTAACTGTAATTTCATCTGTACACCGTGGGGCAACCCATTTCCATTTTGAAAAGAATTTCGGCAAACCCTTGTTTTGATTAAACTCAATTTGGGATTATTGCCATTTTTTTTATAGTACATTAATCCCGTGAAAAAGGGAACGGGGATACCTGTACTTCCAACACGAAGTATAAATAGGCGGCACGCCGGTATAATGCTCTCCTTATTTCACCCACAGATTTGTTAACCTTATCCATTTACAATTAACCACGAAGCCGCGGTTTGGCTTGGGATCTACTGATTACCGCGTATTAACAAATTAGTTAGTGCAGATAATAATGGAAAGGGTTATTTTTGTCCATTATGTTAGTAGACTAACCCAGCAATTTTAAAAAAAATGGTTCAGGCGACGCTAATGTGATAATATTTATTCATGTAATAAAACGGTATATGCGCGCAGGATTTTTATTGATCGCGGTGTTTAATTATTTCTTTGTTGCAGCCCAACAGGGTAACTGGAGTGCATTCCTGGAAAGGGAAGATGGTAATAAGATTGCTTTTACTTTTGACTGGAAAACTGAGAAAGGCAAGCCAACCTGGTATATAAACAATGCAGTTGAAAAAATTAAAGTAGATAATATTGTTGCTGCGGGAGATTCCTTTGTGGTACAAATGCCGGTATTTGAATCACAATTCAGGTTTATATTAAGAGGGGATACAATAAACGGAACCTGGATCAAAAAAGGTGCTTTAAAAACAATGGTTATACCCTTTACCGCGGCCCGTGGCGGCAAGCGTTTTATCCCTTCCGGTATTGCCGAAAAAAATGTTTCCGGCAGATGGGCGGTAACCTTTTCAGGAAACCAGGGAAATCAGCTTTCAGTGGCAGAATTTGTTCAGAAAGGCAGCCTGCTAACCGGCACATTCCTGAACGCCACCGGCGACTATCGCTATTTAGAAGGCATCGTCACAAAAGATACCCTCTTGCTTTCGGCGTTTGACGGCAGCCATGCATTTCTTTTCAAGGCGAAGATCAAAAATGATACTGCCATCGCGGATGGCATGTTTTATTCCGGTGCCACCGGCAAAGAGCAATGGACTGCGGTAAAGAATGATAAGGCAACGCTGCCGACTGAATCTGTCGCCATGTACCTAAAACCCGGTGAAGAGCGTCTTGATTTTGCTTTTAAAGATTTGGATGGCAAGCTGGTTGCTATCAACAGCGAGCGTTTTAAAAATAAGGTTACTATCGTACAACTGATGGGGACATGGTGCCCGAACTGTATGGATGAAACGGTGTTTTTGAATGACTATTATAAAATCAATAAACAGAGAGGAGTGGAGGTGGTATCGCTTGCCTATGAATACACCACAAACTGGGAAAGATCGGTAAGCAATCTTAAAAAATTTAAGCAGCGGTTTGATGTACGGTACACTATTTTGAATACCGAAGTGTCAGTAGTGGATTCGCTGCGAACCGAAAAAACAATTCCACAGGTAACAAAGATCAAATTTTTCCTTCTTCGATCATTATTGATAAGAAAGGCAAAATACGAAAACTTGATACAGGTTTCAATGGCCCGGCAACCGGTTCGCATTATATCGCTTATAAAAAAGAATTTGATGAAACCATTGACGAACTTTTAAAAGAAGCACCTTAACACTGAAGTTCCGGATGGAGTTTGCATGATGGATCAATGAAGTACCTGGGCGCTAAATAAATCATCCCATGGCGAACTCAGGAAAATTACGACGGCATATTCATAAAATATTACGGGGGTTCAAACGATCCCTTTTAAAATATAATAAATGGCAAATACTAATTTAGAATGCCCGGTAGACCTGGTTTTAATCAATGGCCAGAAAGCAAGGTTCACGGCAGGCGGGATCTTTATCCTTGCACTTATTTATTTATTTTCTTATTACTGGCCAATACCGGCCTTTTTAATAATCGACTTTCTTGTACGTGGTTTCAACCTGGGGCGGTACAGCCTGTTGAATTTTATCAGTGTTAAACTGATTCAGGTTTTTGAAATAAAATCAAACCCGACCGACCAGGCACCTAAAAGATTTGCGGCGAAGATTGGGTTCATTTTTTCAATCGCTATCCTTATCACACTTGCTTTACAGCTAAAGACATGGACACTAATCCTTGCTTTAATATTAGCCACCTTTGCACTCCTTGAATCTTTCTTTGGGTATTGTGCAGGATGCTATATGTACAATTTGTATTCAAAAACGATTAAGAAAAAAAACACCCTTTATTCCATCTAACTG
Source organism: Ferruginibacter sp. (assembly GCA_037719925.1). Taxonomy (GTDB): domain Bacteria; phylum Bacteroidota; class Bacteroidia; order Chitinophagales; family Chitinophagaceae; genus Ferruginibacter. The sequence continues at coordinate 20,366 of JBBJMD010000007.1, read as the reverse complement.
CTAAAGATTGTTTTACTATTCCCTGGCTGGAATGACGGCAATTTGAAGTTAGCTGGTGACAAGCAGGTGATTGTGAATGGTTAGCGATAAAGCCGTTTCTACGGGCTGAACTGCGTTCGGCATATCAGCCTTCATAATCCTTCCCGCTGCCGCAGATCCTTTTACCGGGGGTCTTCTTTTAATTCTTTATACACGGGATATTCCAGCAAATAACACATAGGTCCCATACGCTTATCGATACATTGGTTCAGGTAATGAAAGGTTTTATAAAGATTCCCTAATCCATACCATACGGCTGCAATATCCGCATCAATCACTGAATTAGGTTCTTCGGCCTGGCGCTGTTCCATTTTCCGGATGCAGTCGATAGCCTTTTCCCTGTTACCTAATTTTGCATTTGCATATCCCATTCCCATCAAGCCCTTTAGTGGGTGACTGGTCAGGCGGTAACCCTCTTCAAAAAGCAGTAATGCTACTTCCCATTCTCCCTTCATTCCACTGGCCCAGGCTTTAATTTCGATCGCTGCACGCATTTGCGGATCCATTTCCAGCAATTTTTCCGCCTGGCGGATACTGTCGTCATAGCGTTCAGCAAATATATACGCGTTACCAAGAGATTATAACACCGGCGGCTACAATGGATCCAGTTCCTCCGCTTTCTCCATAATTTTTACCGCCTGGTCGTTTTTACCCATCAGCACATAATAGAATGACAACAATTCGTACACTTCCACATAGCCGGGGTTCAGGTGAAGCGCGGTTTGCAATGCTTCGTAAGCCTTTTTCCAATTGCGCTCATAAAATAAATAAGCTCCGGCGATGGCGGTATGGCCCTCGGCAATTGAACTATCAAGCTTCAAAGCTTTTTGGGCATAACGGTAAACAATCTCAAATGCCTTGCGTGGGAGTTCCTGGCCTGTAGCGCCGAGGTAGCTATAGGCGCCGGCTATCATTGCATATGCAAGTGCATAACCCGGCTCAATTGCAATCACCTCTTCAAAACATTCAATGGCTTTGCGTGTATCCGCTGGCGCTAGTTTGTACCAGAAATGAAGTTCTTTCAGGTAAACAGTGTACGCGTTTATGTTGTTTGTAGGCGCACTTATCAGGTGCGCAGCCTTTTGCCTGGAGGTAAGGTTTCCCTTAGTTTATTGGCGATGATACCACTGATCTCATCCTGCACTTCAAAAATTCTGTAAGGTCGCGGTCATAAGTTTCAATCAATATATGATATCCATCGGCTGCGTTGATAAGCTGCGCCGTAATGCGGACACGGTTTCCGGATTTGCGAACTTGCGAACACTATTCCAGCACCTTATCAGCATTGTATGGCGATATCGCGGATGTCGTCATTCTTCCTTTTGAATGCAAAAGGCGAAGTGCGCGAAGTAACTTGCAGGCCATCCACCTTAGTAAGATTCAGTAACTCTTCTGTAATACCGTCGCTAAAATATTCATTGTCGATATCAGCACTCATATTTACAATAGGCAAAACTGCCAGGCGGTTCCCGGGTTGCTTTGTTTTCCCCTCACTTCATCCCTGGAAGGCACCACGATGCCACTGTTGGCGATGGCATAAATACGCACGGGCTGTTTTACATTCTTCAATTCGAAATAACCCATTTCACGGGTACTGATATTACCCTGGTTCTTTACTTCATCAAAAACTTCTCTGAAATAAAATTCCGCCGGGTACGGCCAGTGACTCAATGCGGGATGCAAGGTTAACGCCATCCCCATCAATCACTTCGTCTTCAACAATTACATCACCCGTGTGGATACCCATCCTTAGTTCAACCTTTGGCTCGTCCAATAATTGCAACTGAACACCTACTGCACAGTTGACACCATCGATAGCGCTATTGAAAATGCTCAGTGAACCATCACCAAAATTTTGCAAAATTTTACCATTGAATTGTACCACCATTGATTCCAGCACTTCGTTCAGGCGCCTGCGTTTGAGCCGGCCGAGTTGTTCATTTTCCTGCATGAGAGCCGTATAGCCGGTCATATCAGCAAATAGTATCGCAGCGAGTTGGCGCATAATAATAGGATGCGAAGCAACAGTAAAATGGGTAAGTTTAGACCTTTAAGATTATGCACAAACTTACTAATATTCAAGCAGGTTTTCTAGTACCGGTTATAATATCATCTTCAATGAAAGATACAAAAAAGCTATCCCGAATCGGTAGTTCTTGTTCTATAAACAAGGATCAGATAATTTTAGAAAACAATGATGTTTGTCAATGCGATTACTGGCTATTGATTATAAAATGGACCAGGTATCAACATCATTTTAAAAAATAAGTATGTAGCAATAAAAAAAACCATACCATTTACTGTTTTAAATACGGGAGGTTTCGCCTAATGGTAATTACGGGGGTAAAAGAAAGGTCTTTAAGGACGAACATTTAAATGGTGAATAAAAGTTTGCGAACCACTATGCTTATACGGCAACCAAATTATATAAACCCGGTATGCTCGCGACATCTTCTGCAATAATCGTTCAAAGATGCTTTGATTAATTGTAGGCGGTAATTCTCAGTTTTACTTTGGAAAATATATTAAACTGCTATACATAATCCGCGTATAGATTACTGTTAGCTTTTTCGGCGGCTTCAATTTCAATGAAAGAAGAAAGGATATCTGCTTTACCCCGCTGGATGCAAATGGTATGTTCAAAATGCGCTGCCGGCTTGCCATCGCTGGTCCGGATGGTCCAGCCATCTTTATCATGGAAAACATTTTTTGTGCCGAGATTGATCATGGGCTCAATGCAGATCACCATTCCCTCTCTCAGCTTTGCGCCTGTGCCCCGTTTACCATAGTTCGGAACCTGGGGCTCTTCATGCAGTCCCCTGCCGATACCGTGGCCTACTAATTCCCTTACAACACCATATCCGTGTTCTTTTTCTGTAGCGTATTGTACCGCATAGGCAATATCGCCAATACGGTTGCCATGCACCGATTTTTCAATACCCCTGTACAGTGAAGCCTTGGTAACGTTCAGCAATTGCTTTACTTCCGGTGTGATTTCACCCACTGCAAAAGTATAGGCGCTATCACCATGAAATTTATTTTTATAAACACCTACATCTACAGTAACGATATCACCTTCCCTGAGCAGATCATTTGTAGGAAATCCATGCACAACGGCGTCATTTACTGAAATGCAGCAGGCGTAAGGAAAATCCTGGAAACCTTTAAAGGACGGTGTAGCTCCATTATCAAGAATAAATTCTTCAGCAATGCGGTCGACTTCCAGTGTAGACATACCCGGGCGGATAATTTTTGCCACTTCAGCAAGGGTCCTGCTAACCAGCAAACTGCTTTCCCGGATCAGTTCGACCTCAGCTTTCGATTTATAATGAATCATACTAGTAAATTTAAAACTAAACCCCGACTATCAGGCCGGGGTTTAAAAATTTAATCACTTCTATACCCCACTGGTAATGTTATTGTTTGCTGCCTGGAGAGAATTCTGATTAATGCTTTTATATTCCTGAGGTAACTGTCTGCCGGCCCTGGATCCGTCCTGTGCTCATCAATCCATCGTACTGACGCATCAACAACTGTGTTTCGATTTGTTGCAAGGTATCCAATATAACACCCACCATAATCAATAAGGATGTGCCCCCATAGAAACTGGCAAAACCTTGTTGTGTGTTAAATACGAGCTGGAAAATACCAGGTAAAATACCTACAAATGCCAGCAAGACCGCACCGGGTAAAGTGATCCTGTCCATGATTGTGCCAATATAATCTGCCGTGGGCTGACCAGGTTTGACACCCGGTATAAAACCATTGTTACGTTTCAAATCTTCTGCCATTTGCTTGGGATTAAAAATCAAGGCTGTATATAAAAATGTAAAGCCGATTACGCAAATGGAATACACGATCATATAAACCACGTTCGTATGATCCGTAAAATATTTAGCCCATCCTGCACCCGTGAAACCGGAAAATATGGTTGGTAAAAACAAGATCGCCTGTGCGAAAATGATGGGCATTACACCGGATGCATTTACTTTCAGGGGTAAAAAATTTCGTGCTCCGCCGAACTGCCTGTTACCAACGATTTGTTTGGCATAGTTTACAGGCACCCTTCTTGTTCCCTGGATCAACATCACCAAACCCATAATTATCGCGACTAAAAAGCCGATCTCCACTAAAAAGATCAATAATCCACGTGCACCGGTTACATATCTTGATGACCATTCCTGTGCAAACGACTCTGGTAACCTGGCTAGAATACCCATCATAATGATAATTGAAGTACCATTTCCTAACCCTTTATCGGTGATTTTTTCACCGAGCCACATTACGAATAAAGTTCCTACTGTTAAAATAACCACGGTTGAAACAACAAAATATGCGCTGAAGGAGGGGATGAGTGCTTCTGAATTTGCGGGGCTTTTCAGGTAGCCGATATAAGCAGCTGCCTGGAATGCAGTAACAATTACGGTGAGGTAACGTGTCCACTGATTGATCTTTTTCCTTCCGCTTTCTCCTTCCTTTTGTACCTTTTGCATTTGTGGTACCAGGATGGTCATTAATTGCATGAATATGGAAGCTGAAATATAAGGCATGATACCTAAAGCGAAAATGGATGCTTTAGAAAAAGCGCCGCCAACAAAGGCGTCCAGCAAGCCAAGCATGCCGCTTTTTGTACTTTCATTAAGGTTAGCAAGCTTATTGGGATCAATACCCGGAAGGACGATGAAAGAGCCAATGCGGTAAATAAAAATCAACAATAAAGTGAATAATATTTTATTCCGCAGCTCTTCAATGCTCCAGATATTTTTAAGTGTTTGGATGAACTTCTTCACAGACTTGAAACGATTTTAAATGTTTGCGTTAAACTAAAAAGACGCTGTTCGTACCTGCCCTAAAACGGCAAGCAGGAATGCGCCTGTAAATATCGGTATTTTATTTAACTATTTCCAGTGAACCTCCGGTGGCCTCGATGGCTGCCTTTGCACCTGCACTCGCGGCGTTAACCTTAAAGCTAAATTTGCCCTTTAACTCCCCTACACCCAGGATCTTTACATTATCGTTTTGGTTAATTAACCCGTTGATATATAAATTTTCAAGCGTAAATTCTGTAATGCTGTATTTTTCAGCATAATGGTCAATCTGGCCAAGGTTAATTACTTTATACTCAACCCGGTTGATGTTTTTGAAACCACGCTTTGGAATACGGCGCTGGATAGGCATCTGGCCTCCTTCAAAACCCATTTTACTTTTATAACCGGCACGGCTTTGTCCACCTTTGTTACCCTTCGTAGAGGTACCACCTTTACCACTTGCTTCACCGCGACCAATGCGCTTTTCTTTATGGACTGCGCCTTTTGCAGGCCTCAATGTGTGTAGATTCATGTTTGTTGATTTTGTACTTACGGGGTATCACCCCTCGCAATTATTAACTAATATGCTAATCTGTTAACTTGCTAATTTGCTAAGGAAGAGAATTTTGGGATCATATCTTCAAAGTAGCACATTAGCGCATTGGCTAATTAACTAATTCTTCTACTGTAATCAAATGATTCACTTTCCGAACCATGCCTAAAATCTGCGGAGTTGCTTCCACTTCAACTGAAGCATTCATTTTATTGAGGCCTAAAGCTACCATCGTTCTTTTCTGGCGCTCCGGGCGGTCGATCACGCTTCTTACCTGTGTTACTTTTATCTTTTTCATACCAAATATTATGGTTAAGATTTCAATGAATAGAGTTGAGGATTTCACCGTTCCATTTCACCTGAATTTCACCTTTTAATTTATCCGTTGAATACTTTCTTTAAAGAAATGTTCCTTGTTTTTGCTACCGCGATTGGCTCACGCAAAGTAGCCAATGCCTTTACAGTTGCCTTTACCACGTTGTGCGGATTAGCGGAGCCAAGGCTTTTCGCCAATACATCGGTAATACCAGCTGCTTCCAACACAGCACGCATGCTGCCTCCGGCAATTACGCCCGTACCATGGGCAGCAGGTTTAATAAGAACTTTTGCCGCACCTTCCTTAGCCAACTGGTCATGTGGTATGGTACCATGCATTACAGGAACTTTTATTAAATTCTTTTTGGCATCTTCAATACCTTTTGTGATAGCTTCCTGAACTTCTTTAGCTTTACCTAAAACCTGTCCCACAATGCCCGCACTATTTCCTACCACCACCAGGGCAGAAAAACTAAATGCACGGCCACCCTTTGTTGTTTTAACAACACGGTTGATAGAAACTACTTTTTCTTTCAACTCCAGTTCACCTGCTTTTACTCTGTTATCGTTTGCTTTTAACATGTATGTTGTTATTAGAAAATTTAAAATTAAAATTGCAATCCGCCCTCTCTTGCGCCTTCAGCAACCGCTTTTACCCGGCCATGATAAATATACCCGCCGCGATCAAACACCACGGTTGTAACACCCAGTTCCGATGCTTTTTTGGCAATAGCGTTTCCTACCATTTTGCTTTTTTCTGTCTTATTCACTTTCTGAGCCAGGATATCTTTATCTTTTGACGATACAGCAGCAATAGTAACCGCATTGTCATCGTCTATCAACTGTGCATAAATTTCAGCATTGCTCCTGAAAATACTTAACCTTGGTTTAGCAGCAATTCCGCTGATCTTTTTGCGTATGCGGTACCTGATTTTTTGCCTTGCACTTGATTTGTTATTCATATTAAATTAATTTGAAAATTATCAATTCGAAAATTTGAAAATTGCGCCCCATTTTCAAATTGAGCAATTTTATCCTGTAGATTATTTATTTACCAGCCGACTTACCTGCTTTTCTCCTCAACACTTCGCCCCTGAATTTAACACCCTTTCCTTTGTATGGTTCAGGCTTCCGCAATCCACGGATCTTGGCACATACCTGTCCAAGCAGTTGCTTGTCTACACTTCCGAGCGTAATGATCGGGTTCTGCCCTTTTTCCTGTGAGGTTGCGATTGTTAGTTCTTTGGGTATTTCAAAAATGATATTATGTGAATATCCCAGGGCAAGGTCAAGAATATTTCCCTGGTTTGCAGCTTTAAAACCAACCCCTACCAATTCAAGTTGTTTTGTATATCCTTCCGTAACACCTTTAACCATATTGCTGACCAATGAGCGGTATAAACCGTGCATTGCCTTGTGACGGATCTGGTCTGTTGGACGGCCAAGTTGCAGGGTACCATCTTTCAATTCTAAAGAAATATCACGGTCTACGGCTTGTTTCAATTCACCCTTTGGGCCTTTTACCGTTACTACATTGTCGTTCCCGATACTGATCGTTACGCCTGAAGGGTATTCTACCGGTTTTTTTCCTATTCTGGACATGGTCGATTTTTATTTATTCGTAAATTAATCCGGTTAGTGTTCAGCCACGACTGAGGCTTAATTGTCAAACCGCGTATATAAGCAGTTAGCAAATCAGCTAACCAACATATTTCTTAATAGATATTACACAAAACTTCGCCACCCACATTTTGAGCTTTTGCTTCTTTATCGGTCATTACTCCTTTAGATGTTGAAACGATTGCAATGCCCAAACCATTTTTTACTCTTTTGAAATCATCTGGTTTCGCATACGTGCGTAAACCCGGACGTGAAACCCTTTCCAGGCTTTGAATAACAGGCAATTTGGTAGCCGCATCATACTTCAATGCAATCTTGATCAAACCCTGCTTGTTATCATCTTCGAATTTGTATTTCAGGATATAGCCCTTGTCATATAAAATCTCGGTCATGCGTTTCTTTAAGTTGGAAGCAGGTATTTCTACAATACGATGGTTTGCCATTTGAGCATTCCGTATTCTTGTAAGAAAATCTGCTATCGGATCAGTAACCATTGTTATTTCAATTAGTTGTTTAAATAAATTATTTCAATGCGATATCCTTTTTAGATGCTGGATGCCAGTAACTATGAAGTATCAAGTATCCATTAACTGATTTATCCAGAACTGGTATTACCAGCTCGCCTTCGTAACCCCTGGAATCTTTCCTTCCAGCGCCATGTCTCTAAACATATTCCTGGATAAACCAAAATGCCTCAGGTATCCTCTTGGACGGCCCGTTAACTGGCAACGGTTTTTTAACCTTACAGGTGATGCGTTCTTGGGCAACAAGTCCAAAGCTTTGTAATCGCCGGCTGCTTTTAAAGCGGCTCTGCGATCAGCATACTTTGCAACCATTACTACGCGCTTTCTTTGCCTGGCTTCAATTGATTTTTTTGCCATGTTCTATGTTTGAATTTACTTTTTAACGTTTTTAAAAGGCATTCCCAATTCTTTTAATAATTCAAAAGCCTCTTCATTTGTGCCCGCCGTTGTAACAAAGGTGATATCCATACCGGTAATTTTATTTACCTTATCTATATCAATTTCAGGAAAAATGATCTGTTCCGTAATACCCAGTGTGTAGTTACCACGACCATCAAAAGACTTGTCATTGATACCTTTGAAATCACGTACGCGCGGTAATGAAACCGATACGAACCTGTCGAGGAATTCGTACATCTTAACACCACGTAGTGTAACCCTTGCACCGATGGGCATCGCTTTACGCAGCTTGAAGTTCGAAATATCCTTCTTACTGTTGGTAGCCACTGCTTTCTGACCGGTTATAGTAGATAATTCTTCCACCGCGATATCCACCAGTTTCTTATCGGCAACTGCACCGTTCACACCACGATTCAAACAAATCTTGGTAAGCTTGGGCGCCTGCATAACGGTTTTATAACCAAATTTTTTCATTAAAGCAGGTACAACTTCTTTGGTGTACTTGTCTGCTAATCTTGGAGTGTAAGTTGATGTGCTCATTATTTAATAACCTCCCCTGATTTTTTTGATACCCTGATTAATTTTCCATTTTCCCTGCTGCGTTTAACTTTAGAAGGTCCGCCGGTTTTCGCATCCCAAAGCATTACATTAGATATGGCGATAGGCGCTTCTACTTTTACGATACCACCTTTGGTATTCTGAGAAGTTGGCTTAGTATGTTTGGTAACAATATTAACCCCTTCCACTAATACACGGCCTTTTTCCAATATAACCTCTTTGACCTTACGTGGTTTTTTTAGGTCCTTATCTTCACCGGTAATAACGACTACGTTATCGCCTTTTTTAATGTTGAACTTAGGTTTAAATCTTGTACTCATTGCTATTTAATTTGAAAATTACTCAATTTGAAAATGTGAAAATTTAAAGCCAGTGTGATCTTAATTTTCACATTGGGCCATTTTCTCATGATCTAATTATATTACAATACTTCAGGTGCCAGGGAGATTATCTTCATATATCCCTTGTCTCTTAATTCCCTTGCCACCGGCCCAAAAATACGGGTACCCCTTGGTTCATCTGCATTGTTCAATAATACCACCGCGTTATCGTCAAAACGAATGTATGATCCATCTTTGCGGCGTAATTTATTTTTGGTTCTTACAATAACTGCTTTGCTTACTGTTCCTTTTTTTATACCACCCTGCGGCATGGCATCTTTAACCGTAACTACAATCTTATCACCGATCTTAGCATAGTCCTGGCCAGAGTTTCCCAACACACGGATACACAACACTTCTTTGGCGCCACTGTTGTCTGCAACATTCAATCTGCTTTCTTGCTGAATCATTTTATTTGGTTTTTAAGGCCTCCCGTTCTTCTCTTGATAAGATAAGGGGGTACCTGTTTATTTTATTTCTACACCTGACCGTCACAGTTATACCTAATGTTCAAATCACTTTGCCAACTTGCGAAGCTGAAGGAATTATTTAACTTTTTCGATTACTTCAACCAGTCTCCAGCGTTTTGTTTTGCTGATTGGCCGGGTCTCCATAATCCTTACGGTGTCACCTATGTTGCATTCGTTCTTTTCATCATGTGCATGAAATTTGGTAGATTTCTTCACGAACTTGCCATAAAGGGGATGCTTTACTTTTCTTTCAACCTTCACAGTAATAGACTTATCGCCCTTGTTGCTGGTTACAACACCAGCCTTAGTTTTACGCAGGTTTCTTTCAATTGTTGATGCGCCTTCTGTTGTTACTTCTTCGGTCATTGTTGCAAAATTTATGGTTTAATTATAAACCGAGTTCTTTACTTTTTAATGCTGTTTTCAAACGGGCAAGGTCCCTGCGGAGCAAACGCATGCTCACGGGGTTCTCCAATGGAGAGATACTATGGGCAAAAGATACTTTCTTCAGACGCAATTCATCTTCAGCGATCTTAGCCTTTAATTCATCCGGGCCCAAATCCCTGATACTCGTTGAAAAATCTGCTTTCTTTGACATTGTAATTTATTTTGCTAATGTGCTAATTTTTTAAAACTAAACGCAGCTTCTTTGTTCGTTATTAGCTAATTATTTATGCTTGATAATCCCTTCTAACTACAAATTTCACCGCAATGGGTAATTTTTGCGCTGCCAGTTCAAACGCTTCCTTAGCGGTTTGCAGGGATACGCCATCCGCTTCAAATAAGATACGGCCTGGTTCTACTACTGCTGCCCAGTACTCCGGGTTACCTTTACCTTTACCCATCCTCACTTCGGCCGGTTTTTTTGTAATTGGCTTATCAGGGAAAATCCTGATCCAAACATTTCCTTCCCTTTTCATATGACGAGTCATAGCCTGGCGGGCACTTTCAATCTGCCTGTTGGTTAACCAGATAGGTTCGAGGGCCTTTAGTCCAAAGGAACCAAAAGAAATAGTAGTACCTCTTTTTGCTGTTTCCCTTATCCGGCCTTTCTGAGCCTTTCTATGCTTTGCTCTTTTCGGTTGTAACATTTCTAATAATTTGAAAATTTCTCAATTCAACAATTGCTCAATTGAGCCATTGCGGTAATTTCACATTTGCTAATTTATTACCTTCTTCCACTCCCGCCTTGTCCGCCACCTGCACGATTTCCTCCGCCGCCCTGGTGACCACCGCCGCCGCCACCTCTTCTATCTCCTCCCCTGTCTCCACCTCCTCGCCTGTCATCTCTTCTGTCTCCTCCACCACGGTTATCAAATCCCCTTTCCCTGTCCTGGCCTTCTTTTCCACCGCCGGCTAATATATTCGGGTTAAGGTCTCTTTTAGCTAAAACTTCACCTTTGCAAATCCAGACTTTAATACCTATTTTACCATAAACTGTTTGTGCAAATACGTTAGCATAATCAATGTCCATGCGTAAAGTATGCAAAGGTGTCCTTCCCTGCTTGATCTCTTCACTACGCGCGATTTCAGCGCCACCCAAACGTCCACCTACACGAACTTTAATTCCTTCTGCACCCATCCTTAGGGCCGATGCAATTGACATCTTAACGGCACGCTTAAAATTGATCCTTCCTTCAAGCTGGCGTGCAATCGTATCTGCTACGATTTGTGCATCCAGTTCGGGGCGGCGAATTTCCAGTATATTGATCTGGACATCATCTTTACCCGTTAATTTTTTAAGTTCTTCCTTAATGCGGTCAACTTCTCCGCCACCTTTACCAATGATAATACCTGGTTTGGATGTATGTATAGTAACGATCAGTTTATTCAGCGTACGCTCGATAACGATCTTGGATATACCACCTTTATTGATACGGGCATTCAGGTAAGTTCTGATCCGGTGATCTTCAATTAACTTATTACCGAAATCTTTTTTGTGTGCATACCAGTTACTGTCCCATCCGCGGATGATTCCAAGCCTGATACCTATAGGATTTGTTTTCTGACCCATATTTTTGATTTGCTAATTTGCTGATTAAATTTTGCTATCTACGATTAATGTTACATGGTTGCTGCGCTTACGAACCCTGTAACCACGTCCCTGTGGTGCGGGACGCATGCGCTTGATCACCCTTCCGCCATCGACCATAATGGTTTTAACTACCAGCTTCGCGTCTTCAGGCTTAACCCCTTCATTCTTCTGCTCCCAGTTATTGATCGCGCTCTTTAATAACTTGTATAAAGGTACAGCCGGGTGCTTTGTATTAAATTGTAAAACGCCTAAAGCCTTTTCCACTTCCATTCCACGAATCAGGTCAACCAGTAAACGCATTTTACGGGGTGATGTCGGATAATCGTTAAGTTTAGCTACTGCTTCCATTGTATGTAATTTCTTAATGCTTTCTTATAATTAATTCTTTTTACTGGATCCTTGATCCTGGATGCTTTTTCCTTAATGCTTAATCCATCCACCCGTATCTAGTATCCGGTATTATTTTCCGGTTCCCTTCCTATGCAATCTTCTTGCTGGAATGTCCCCTGAAATTCCTTGTGGGGGCAAATTCTCCTAATTTATGGCCCACCATAAATTCAGTTACATAAACAGGGATGAATTTATTACCATTATGAACGGCCAGTGTATGTCCCACAAAATCCGGGGTGATGGTCGACCGGCGACTCCAGGTTTTGATAACACCTTTTTTATTTTTTCCTTCATTGATGGCTAATACCTTTACTTCCAGGTTAGCATCTACATAAGGACCTTTTTTTACCGAACGAGCCATAGTATTATTTTTTCTGTTGATTTTTCCGGTAATTCCCCGGAATATTTTAACAATTATTGATTGGTTATTTATTACTGATCTTCTTACCGTTTCTGCGCTGGATAATCATTTTATCTGATCCTTTGCCTCTTGTGCGCGTAACCTGTCCCTTAGCATATTTACCGGTACGGCTGCGCGGATGTCCGCCAGAAGCCCTTCCTTCTCCACCGCCCATCGGGTGATCCACGGGATTCATCGCTACTGCCCTGGTCCTTGGCCTGATACCTTTCCACCTGTTACGGCCAGCTTTACCAGCACTCTCCAGGTTATGATCACTGTTACTTACCACACCAACTGTAGCATAACAATTAATCAATACTTTCCTTAATTCCCCGCTCGGCATTTTTAAAATACCATATTTTTCTTCCTTATTCGCTAACTGGGCGCTGGCACCTGCACTACGGACCAATTTGCCGCCTTGTCCAGGCTGCATTTCAATATTATGCACCATTGTACCCAGCGGCATAAATTTTAATTGTAATGCATTACCTAATTCCGGGGCAACGTCATCGCCGCTTAAAACGGTTGCACCTACCTGTAATCCATTCGGTGCAATGATGTATCTCTTTTCACCATCTATGTAATTCAACAAAGCGATAAACGCTGTACGGTTTGGATCATATTCAATGCTGTTGACCACGGCGGCGATATTCTTTTTATCTCTTTTAAAGTCGATCAAACGATACATCGTCTTATTGCCACCACCCATGTAACGCATTGATCTTCTGCCCTGCGAGTTTCGGCCGGCAGTATTCTTTTGCGCTTCCAGCAAAGTTTTTTCCGGAATGTTGGTAGTGATCTCTGCGTAAGCATTGCCAATTCTCCAACGGGTACCTGCTGTGGTTGGTTTGTATTTTCTAAGTGCCATTTTAAATATATATTTTGTTCAACTTTTGCGGCAGCTGATGCCATTCGTTAAAAAAACTATTTTTAAGCCCTCGCGGGAAGTGCCTTACACGGTTCCGTATAAATCAATGGTTTCGCCTTCCGCAACAGTTACGTATGCTTTCTTCTTTTGCTGGCTTACGGCCGCTCACTACACCGGCTTTTGTATTACGTGATTTTGCTTTCCAGGAGTTACCGAGGTATTAACGTTGATCACCTGAACGCCGTAAAAAGATTCTACTGCTTTCTTAATTTCGAGCTTGTTAGCTTTTCTGCCCACCACAAAAGCGTAACGGTTCATTTTTTCAGTCTGCTTATTTATCTTTTCTGATAAGACGGGCTTTATTAAAATTTCAGACAGTTTCATAATACTTATTTGATAATTTGCTAATTAGCTACCTGCTAATTGATCTTGTTAACTTTTATATTCTTCATCAGTACATTAGCTCTTTAGCTAATAAGCACATTTTTATTAAGCTTCTACGGCCTCTTCCTCTTCTTCTGTAAATATTTTTGCTACGCTTTCTGTAAAAACTAGCATTTGGGCATTTACAATATCGTATGTGTTTACATCGCTCAATAAAGTACCTTTTACGCCGGCAATATTCCTCAAACTCAGGTAAACATTTTCACTGTCTTCAGGTACTACGAATAATGTTTTTTTATCGCTTAGCTGTAAGCTCTTTAAAATAGTAGCAAACTGCTTTGATTTTGGCGCTTCCATCGTTACATCTTCCACTATAACAATCGCATTTTCCTTTGCCTTAAAGCTCAAAGCACTAACTTTTGCCAGGTCTTTTACTTTACGGTTAAGCTTAAAATCATACAGGTGAGGTTTTGGTCCAAAAATGGAACCGCCACCTTTGTAAATAGGACTACGCAGGTTGCCTTTACGAGCTCCTCCAGTACCTTTTTGCTTCACCAGCTTTTTTGAAGAACCATTTGCCTCAGCTCTTGTTTTTACTTTATGCGTACCCTGGCGCTGCGCAGCTAAATATTGCTTTACAGCCAGGTAAACAACATGATCATTAGGTTCTGCACCAAAGATCTCTTCCGGTAACTCGATTGTCCTGCCGGTTTTAGCGCCTTCTATATTTAAAATATCTAAATGCATGATGATTGTATTAATGTTGTGTCGGAATCACGACCCGTAAATTACTTTTGTATTAAAACGATTGAACCGTTATGGCCCGGTACGGAGCCACTGATCAAAATGTAATTCTTTTCAGAAAAAATCTTAACCACCTTTAGCCCTTTCATTTTCACCCTGTCCTGCCCCATACGTCCACCCATCCTCATTCCTTTGAATACCCTGGATGCATCCGATGAATTACCAATGGAACCAGGAGACCGCGAACGGTCATGCTGGCCATGTGACTGACCACCTACACCATGAAAACCATGACGTTTTACAACACCCTGGAAACCCTTTCCCTTGGTTGTACCAACAACTTCAACGGTTTCGCCTTCGGCAAAAATGTCAACAGTAATGGTTTCTCCAACGGCCTGTGTTAATTCGCTATCGCGTATTTCTTTTACTACTTTTTTGGGAGATGTCTGAGCCTTGGCGAAGTGATTTACCTCTGCTTTGATGGAGTGCTTTTCTTTTTTATCGCCGAACGCGATCTGGAGGGCATTGTAACCGTCTGATTCTACGGTTTTCTTTTGCGTTACCACGCAAGGGCCGGCTTCAATGATCGTAACGGCGGTTTGCTTGCCTGTTGCATCAAAGACACTGGTCATGCCAATCTTCTTTCCAATAATACTTTTCATTGTATCTTTTTTATATCCAGCGCTGTTCCATTGAAAACAGATGGATGTTCAATATTTTAATTATAAGAACTAACCTTTTGCCTGCCCCTGCACTTCGTTCAGCATGGGACGGTTCATCAGGCCTTGATCTCAACATCTACACCACTTGGCAGGTCTAATTTACTTAGCGCGTCAACCGTACGGCTGCTGCTGGTGTATATGTCTAATAAACGTTTATGTGTACACAATTGAAACTGCTCACGAGCCTTTTTATTAACGTGAGGAGAACGCAATACAGTAAAAATTTTCTTATGCGTTGGTAAAGGAATGGGTCCTGTTACAACTGCACCGGTACTACGTACCGTTTTTACGATTTTCTCTGCCGACTTGTCAACCAGGTTATGATCGTAAGACTGTAGTTTTATTCTGATTCTCTGTGACATATTTAAAGAACTTTAAACTTTCGTTTTTTTATTTGGAGTGCAAAGGTAAGGGGATGGATTGAAATCGCAAAGGGAAAATGTAAAGTTTTTTGAACAATATATATGAAGTAGGACCAATAGGATCAAATATGTCTAACATATTTGTTATTAACTTGGAAATGCCGCATTTTTTATAACAGGGATAAGTTGCACCTTGGGTCCGGGAAGATATTGTAACGTTAAATTGTTGAAGGCCTTATCGGAAGTTTTAAATCATTCCCGGGTATTTCTATGTTACAAAAATCACCTGCTCCAAAGAAAGTAAGGGTAAATTTTTAAACCTCATGATTATATTCGCTACCGTAACCACATCTTTTTGGCAATAAACAGCTATCCGCTGAAGGTCATTATCGTTCCAGTATACATCGCCAACCATACTGCCATCTATATCATCTTTTGGCGAAGGCACGTTCAAGGCGGCTGCCAGTAATTTTAAAGATGTGTAATTTTTATAATCTCCAAAACGCCAATACTGGAATGTATCTACTACATGGGTTTCCCAGGGCCGCATATTCTGGAAATCAAGGTATACTGGAATGGTTAGGCCGTTCACCAGCAGGCGACGGCATAAGAATGGAATATCAAACTCCTTAATATTATGCCCCGTAAAACACCATTGCTTATGGACTGCTTCCAGCTGGTTCACCGTGCTTACAAAACTTTGCAGTAATTCGGTTTCCTGCTCTTTGAAAATAGATTTTACCCGGAACTGATGCTGTTCCTTTTCTTTTTTAAAATACCCGATACTGATACAAACAACTTTCGCGAACTCGGCCATAATTCCGGCACGTAGCGGGTAATATTCAGCAGCAGTAACATTTTCGGGCAAAGAACGATTGACTTTTTCTTCCCATAAATGTTGCCATGCGCTATCGAGGCTTTCATAATCCTTTTTGCACGACACCGTTTCAATATCAATGACAAGCAAATGTTCCAGGGGGATTTTTGAGATCATAGTGCAGGTTTTCCAGCTAAATATAAAATAAAGCGGCGGGTTTGCAAACTATTGAAGAAGTGTTCCTGCTACTTGAATCCGTGGCGTTGGCAAACAGGCTTACCTTGAGGCTTTAATAACAAAACAAAAAGCAGGGATTTTAGTGCAGGAACCTGTTTGCAGAGCTGAAAACAAATTCTATTTTACCCGCAGGAAAAAATTCAACCTATCTTCTGTGAAGCGATTATTGTTTAACGAGCCGCATCGCCTGTCCGCCACCTGCCGCAAGATGAAGGGTAATAGTATCCGCATTGCTAACGGTTTGTACAAGTAACAGCAATTGGTTTGGATCTTCAGCAGTATGCTCGGTGTCGCTATAGATCTCCGCTGTATATTTTCCCGCTGGTAAAAAAGATAATGGCAGTTGCACCGACCTGGCTTTGTTGCTGTTGATAGTGCCAATAAACCATTGTGTACCCTTTCTCCTTGCAATGGTTACAAATTGATGCACTTCGGCGGCGGGTACAATCGTTTCATCCCAGCTGGCAGGCACATCCTCAATAAATTTAAAGCCGGGCTGGCCTTCATAGGCTGCAGGATAATCACAAACCATGGCAAGGTAACTTTCCAACACAACATACATTGCAAGCATATGGCAGCGTGTACCAACCATTAGTGGCCGGCTATGCTGTGTTTTAAATTTGGCAGGAGGCACTGCCCTGAAACCGCCCAGGTGATAATCAGTAGGCCCGGCAAGCAACCGGGTAAAAGGCATATTGATATCGTGATCGGGACTTAAACCTGCTTCATTCCATTTATTTACTTCATAATTGTAAGTGCCTTCGCGGGTGTACTCATTTGGGAAGGTGCGGTGCAGTCCGCTTGGTTTAAAAGCTCCATGAAACTGGATATGCAATTTATGTTTTGCAGCACTTCGTAAAACTTCTTCATAAATATTCACCATTTCCTGGTCATCTCTATCCATAAAATCCATCATCAGCCCGGTGAGCCCCCATTTTTCATATTGAGTAAATGCCTCTTCCAGTTTTGGATAGAGGGCTTGCCAATGAACCCATACCCTTATGCCCACCCCCTTTTGCCTTGCATAGTCGCAGATCGCTTTCATGTCCAGTCCGGCAACGGCGCGTGTTGCATCTGCATGAGCGCCAGGGGCAAAGCCGGCACCATCATTTACATACCATTCGTGCCCCCCGTGTTCCACGATGGAATGGTACTCTATTTTATGACGTGCGCAAAAATCTATATAATACTTGTTAGTCTCGAAATTAAGCCCTCCCGACCAGCTGGTATCAGGAACAATGGAACCATTCCACCAGGGAAATGTACTCTTGCCAGGTTTTATCCAGGAAACATCGCGGAGTTCGTTCGGACCGCAAAGGTTAGTGAGGATATTTGATTCGATCAGGGAACCTACCCTATCGCTGATCATTAGTACCCGCCAGGGTGTATGATGTGGCAGGATGGCTTTTACTTTGATATCCGTTTGCCCCGGTAAAGGCGAAAGTATGGTCGCCAAAACGCCTTTCTTCTTTGCCAGGTACATGCCCGCATAATTGCGCAGGTTGGCTTCCGTGATTGCCATATACACGGGGCCGGGATATTGAAATAAAGTGGGAAGGTCCATGAGTGTATCCGCCTTTACCTTACTTAGCCTGGTGGAATCATAATAACCTTCATGGGAGGTGATAAAATTCTCCCGGAAAAGAGTAAGCACGGTTGGATCCTGTGCCAGGTTAAAAGTTGTCAGTTCCTCCTTCAAAGAATAAGCTAACCAATTTTTTTGAGCAGGAAATTCATAGCGAAAAGCAACCCCATCATTAAAAACCCTTATCACAATGTTGACTTTTTTCTCTCCGGCCCCACCGCTGCGTGTAAGCGGCACCGTTAGTTCCTCATAGCGGCTGTGCACTGTACCGGATTTTCCAATTACCAGGTCATAAGTTTCATCACCTTTTCTGAATATTGGTTTACCTGCAACAAGGCCCCCTGCAAAATTTTCATCTTCAATAAAAGCCAGGCCGAGGGTCGAATTATCTACCAACATTTTGCCCTTGTATTCCACCTTATAAAGAGGCGAGGTTTTGGTAAGCTGGAATGAAACCACGATATGGTGGTCAGGGGATTGCAGGCGAATGGTTTTTTGTCCAAATGTTCCATTGCCATTCATGATTAAAAGCAGGAGGAAAATCGTACTTGTAAATTTCATAAGCAACATTTTGATACTTAATGTACTGGTTAACAGGTATAGGAAAGTTATTTCTTTCCAGGAATACAGGGGGCCACCCGTTCCGCCCATCCCCATTGGGCAGTGGATCCAATTCCCCCGTGGATTATCGGATAGTTTTGAGTTGATCACCGCTATGCAGCTTCCCCACTCAAGGTAGTTAATCAAAACCGAATGAAATATCGGATCATATGTAAGACTGTTTTCCGGTGTTTTTAAATGCTTGAAAGCAATATGGCCGATGCCAATCAATATTAATTAAAATTAGGGGTTATTAATTGTAAAGGGTAAAATTAAGGCATCGCTGGCAGGAGCGGCAACACGCGAAGTAGTCCTGGGGTAGGGTTTCCATCGCCCCCAGCAGTCCTAAGGCAGTGTAATATTGAAGGCCCCATCGTGAATGTTACTTCAAAGTGAAGTAAAGAAGACTGCCGGACAATACTGTTTGGAAGGAATATTTTTATAGATTTCAGTTCGATGGCGAGGATCAGTTAGCGGTTGCATCGGTGTTACCATAAAGACTGGTCCCATAGGCGACCCGGTTGCCATTGCAATCGTGGATACAAAAACCAACGATATCCGGTGTACGATGATTATTCCTGGTATTGTTTACGATCATCACCCAATACCGGCAACTATCAGAACAGGCAGCGGGAACCACGTTCGATTTACACTGGCCGGTAAGATAAATAATTGGATCCTGCTTTGCGAAAGCATTGATAAGTTCAAAAGTGGAGGCGATAAAAATTCCCTTATTGCCATCGCCCAGGTCAGTTTGGATACTAAGCGTACCTGCCGGGTAAATATCTTTTTCAGGATCAAATGATACATTCATATCAATATGAAAAACACCGGAAGATAGTGCAGGTTTAGGACTTGATACCAGTACATTGCCTTTGCCTTTTGCTTTGGATAGCCCGGAAACGTGAAATGCCTGGGCAGGTGATGGAATCATATAAGAAGTTTAATCGCTAATTGTTGCTGTAATCCTTGAGCAATGCAGCCGTGTAAAAAATCAAGCTGGCAAATATACCGCTATTTACCAATCTTCAGATACTGCAAACTGGGAAGTTTTTGCCTAAAATAGGTTACAAATTCCTTTAAAATTTTTAGTAGCTGGCGAAAAGACATAATGATCGTCCGGATAGTTGCATGGGCCTGCTCTTTTATAATCATCCGGGATATAAATTATTCATGCAAATAACAAACCCTGCACGAAGGTACAGGGTTGTTATAATTGCATATTTTCTTTTCAATGATCAGCCTGAAGCAAACTGTTAATCATCCGATTTTTGTTTTCCTTTTTGTTTAGCGATCACTTCTTCCGCAATATTATTTGGGGCGGGATTGTAATGACTAAATTCCATGGTGGAAGTTGCCCGGCCACTTGAAAGTGAGCGCAACTGCGTTACATACCCAAACATCTCGCTAAGGGGTACTTTCGCTTTTATCACCTGTACGCCATGCTTGCTATCCATTCCATCAAGCATAACACGGCGGCGGTTAAGGTCGCCATTTAAAACACCCAAGTATTTATCCGGTTTCAGTACTTCTACTTTCATGATCGGCTCAAGCAA
>JBBJMD010000074.1:0-17595 GCA_037719925.1 Ferruginibacter sp. | reverse complement strand
TTTTCTCAAAAATCCGGTAGTGAACTTGTTTTTAGCAGCTATGACACAAACCTGTAATAGAGTTACAGTAGGTAACTGTGTAATCATAATAAATTTTTATAGTACTGTAAATCAAATAAGAACAGCAGGTATATTCTATGGCAAAATGATCATCGGATAGATGGTAGTTAAGCAGGATCGGATTAGTTAAAAATCAATAAATGAATAAAAGGTTCTGATAACCAGGCCTGAATATAACAGAACATCCGTCAAAACAGGTGAGTGTTTAAGAAGGGAATACAGTTACTATAAACAAGTGGAAATTATAAAAGATAGATGGATAAGCGTCAGTAGTAGTTATATATTGCAATGTTAGGGTAAAACAATGATTTTTCCAAAACAGTTTATCGGCTTTAATCCAGTTTTGAGGGTTTACTATTCTTTGCGCATCAAATAAAAATTTTTAAAATATGACATCCTCGATACGGAATTTCCTGCTGAAATGGGAGCATCCAATAAGCGACAATTTAAATCGAAAAAACATTCATTTTAATCTGTGTTCAGGCATCTCTTATATTATTTTTTTCCCGTGGGGAATTAAATTTTGAAACCTGCCAGGTAACTAAAGCTCACTTTTAAAAGTTATATAAATGGATTTGATTTTAGATCTAGTACTTGTTTGATAACGATCAAATAATTAAAAGCTGGCCGCTAGCGATGAGCCCATTTCTAACGGCGATACTCTTTTAATCGACACATGCGACTATTACTTAATGTTAGTTGACGAATGCCTTAATCAGCTGTTTAGCCTCTCCTTTAGATGCAAACCGAATTAAAGCAAACCAAGCTCATGAAGTTTGTTACGGGACGGAGGCCTGAGGCGTTATAAAGGAAAGACTGATTCTTACGGTGGTCCTCGAAAAATTTCCGCAGTTAAAATTAAAACGCAATGTACCCGTAGCGTAAAAATTTTCCACCCTGAGACAGGCGGGCTTCAGTGTTTAAATAAAAATAATTCAAGTGGTATTATTCGAGCGAATTAAAAATTGTCGTGCAGATGAACAAGGATACTTATTATTATTATGCAGAAAGATGTTGCTTTAGTCGTGCTATCAAATAAGGTAGGTAAATAAATGTGCAGTTATTTCCCGTAAGGTAGACAAAAGGAGATTATATAATAAGTACCAACCCATTAAAGATATCACGACTCCTGGGAAACCGGGTATGAAAAAATAATCAGTTCATATCTTCCGGTTACCAATTAAAGAAAGGGCGCCTACTACTATTCCTGTCAACCCCATAAACAGAAATATCTTCCGAACCTTCGCCTCAGGTTTTTTTAACGAACATCCGGCTGTGAGCATTCCAATGCCAACCCCAATGTCAAGTAATAAATGGGTTTTATAGGGCACAATTTTTACTACCCCCCATTCCGCATTTGTAACCAATGTATATCCCAATACGATAGATCCCGCAGCCCAGCAGAAGTTGGATTCTTTTTTATTATTGCGGAAGCCTGCAACGCTGGGTGCCCCTAATGCAAAGGCCACATAGATGTAATCCAGCAAGCCATGGTTGGTTCTTGGTATTCCCTTTATCATGAAAATTATATAAAGCCGGCAAGACAAGATATGCGCTTATCTTGCCGGTATGAATTTTATGCGGGTATTTTTCGTTGTTTTTCCCGCTCCCAAAAGCGGTGTAGCCTGATGGCTTCTATAAACTGGCTCGCCAGCCTTCCAGCATCATTTCCAATGATTATTCCTTCCCTTGTTACCGTATTATCACTATTGTCTTCCGGTAATTTTTTAGAAAAATACGTCGCCTGCAATGTTTGTATAGCACTTATATCAGCAGCAATTGGTTTGCAGTGTTTAAAGGCTTCATTAATAAAATGGATAGCATCGGGATCAGCTTCCAAAGTGGCTACAGAGTTAGTGCCTCCTGGAACATAAACAGCGTCATATAATACAGAAGCAGTAGTTAGCAGGCTTCGATCTACATGGATCATGGTATCATCTTCAGCAGTGATCGTTCCCAAACGGGGGGCGATGATTTCCACTACGGCTTCCTCGGAAAGGAGGGCCTCTTTAATTTTATTCAAAGAATTACTGTCCACCCCATCTGCAGCAAGAACGGCAATTTTCCTCGTTTTAATATTAGGAGCAACATTATCTGCCATGCTTAATGGTGCAGATTTAGCTAGTGAACCTTTTACCAGGATAGGCTGGTATTGCTCTGGATCAGCATCTGCCGGAATCCCGTAATTAATCAGCCCGAGATCACCAGGAATTTTAAGCCCCAGACCATATGCAACCTGTGCAGCCAGGCCTTTATCAACATAGGTAAGAATGCCGAGCATACGTTGCCTTATTGCAACTGTATCAACTTTTCCAAGTTCAAACCGCAAGGCGTCAACAATGTGATTTTTTTCGGGTTCGCTCTGGCTATTAAAAAATAGGGTAGCCTGGCTAAAAAAGTCAAAAAAACTTGCACTCCTGTTCCTTACCTTCTTCGCTTCTATCCTTTCGGGAAAGCTGGTAAAGCCACCTTTTGCTGCACCCGCCTGGAATGGACATCCTCCGCTTAAGGAATTAGGGTTATAACTCGTTTGACCTTTATTTATCTGGTGGCGCTGCAGGCCGTCGCGTTGGTTATTATGTACAGGTATAACCGGTCGGTTGATCGGAATTTCGTGGAAATTCGGCCCCCCTAATCTTAGCAGCTGTGTATCGGTATAAGAGAAAAGCCTTCCTTGCAGTAAAGGGTCGTTTGTAAAATCTATACCTGGAACCACGTGGCCGATATGAAAAGCCACTTGTTCTGTTTCGGCAAAAAAGTTATCTGGGTTACGGTTCAACGTCATTTTACCGATTTTTATAACCGGCACTAATTCTTCTGGAATCAATTTCGTTGGATCCAGTAAATCAAAATCAAATTTGTGCTCATCTTCCTCCGGTACTATCTGTACACCCAGTTCCCACTCAGGAAAAGCTCCGTTCTCAATAGCTTCCCATAAATCTCTTCTGTGAAAATCAGGATCCTTACCGGAAATGTTCTGACTCTCATCCCAGCAAATTGAAAAAACGCCTTGAACTGGCTTCCAGTGGAATTTAACAAATGAAGAAATTCCTGCATCATTTATAAACCGGAAAGTATGAACGCCAAAACCTTCCATCATACGGTAACTGCGGGGTAAGGATCGGTCGCTCATAAGCCACATGATCATATGGGTAGCTTCCGTATTCTGAGATACGAAATCCCAGAATGTATCATGGGCTGATGCAGCCTGTGGTATTTCGTTATGGGGCTCCGGCTTAACTGCGTGAACAAGATCCGGGAATTTAATTGCGTCCTGTATAAAAAATACAGGTATGTTGTTACCGACAAGGTCAAAATTCCCTTCCTGGGTATAAAATTTAACGGCAAAACCTCTCACATCTCTTGCCATATCGGTAGATCCCCTGGATCCAGCTACCGTAGAAAACCGCGCAAATACAGGTGTTTCAACAGATGGGTCATGGAGGAATCCAGCCTTTGTGTACTTACTCATAGATTCGTAAACCTTAAAAAATCCGTGAGCTGCTGATCCGCGGGCATGAACTACTCTTTCAGGTATTCTTTCATGATCAAAATGGGTGATTTTTTCGCGCAGGATAAAATCCTCCAGCAGGGAAGGGCCGCGATCGCCAGCTTTTAATGAATTTTGATCATCATTAATTCTGACACCCTGGTTAGTCGTCATGAATTCGCCAGTTGGATTTTCTGTATCCTTTGCGAGGTCGGCAACTTTTATATTATCATATCCGGGAACCTCTTCATTTCTTTCGGGAGCATTGCTTTTTTTTGTAGGCATTTTTCAATTATTAAGGATAATTTAATGAAATGGAGTTATAGGGTCGTACCTGAATCCAAAATTGTGGCGAGGGTATTTGCGGCATCAATTTCTTCATTCAATGTTTGCTGCAGTATTTCCGCAATATCGGATCTGCCTAATTTTGTAGCGGTTTTTACCAGCCCGGTATAAGTGGTAATTTCGAAATTCTCCACTTTCAGCCCGCTCATAATTAAGGCTGTATCCCTTGTTTCCGTGCCCGCCATTGTATTTTCGATTACATGTTCCCCGCTTATGGTCAGGCCTTCCATTGCATCACATTTTTTGGCTACTATATCTTCACCTAAAGTTGTCAGTACGTCTGCTAATCTTGAAGAATGCATTTTAGTGATCTCAAGGTGCTCTGTCAATGCCTGCTTTAAATCTGGAGCACCGGCAGCAGCAATCATTTTTGGCAAGGATTTTACCAAATGATTTTCTGCCCAAAAGGTGTCTTTTAATTCGGAAATAAAGAGGTCTTCCAGTGAAGAAGCAAATTCTGGTTTAAATTGTCCTTCTAATGTAGATGTTCCCATATTCATTTTTGCCTCAGTCGTTTTTACGGTGGTTTTTTGTTTTGAAGTTTTTGCCATTATATTTTTTTTATAAGTAATTGTAAGTTTTAACTAGTTGCAAATCCATGCCAAATATGGGGGTGGATGAGAAAGTGTTTATTTCTAAAGAAAGGAACTTATTTAAAGTTGATGATACACCCGGGTTAGCATTTTCTAAAAATAGTTGGCTGGTTTTATCACGTAGAACTGTCAAAAGAAATCGTACTTTAATTTGTTGTATCAGTTCTTGATCTTTGCTCACTATTCTGTTTACCCGCCCTGCCCGAGTCACGCTGACTGGAAGAAGGAAGCGTACCACCTGAATTGGTAATGGTATCATTTCTTCCACTGGTGCCACCCGCGCGTATGTTTGCCCCTGAATCAGGATAACCACTTGTTGTCATCGTACTGGTATCATTTCCATCATTCCTGGCGGAAGAATTGTTAGCCCCACTAATTGAATCTGCCCCCCCGGCGTTCCCCGTAGAATTATTATCAGCATTCCCGCAGGAACTGATCGATAAAGCTATTAAAGCCATGACAATTGTTTGTTTTATATTTTTCATACTTTATATTTTAACTAAGTGTCATGAAAATTCTTTGCCAAAAAATGAACTTGTGATTAATTCTTTAGGGGACTGTATTCATTTGAATTCCGGAGCTCGTTTATTAAAGAAAGTTCTTTCTGGTGATATATTTCCACATATATGCGGTAATATATCACCAGGAACAAACGAGCTTACTTATTTACCTGGCAAGCTTAAACGAATGTAGGTAATACTGGTATTCTTACATTCATATTTATTCCAACAATTTAAACATTCGCAAGGGAGGACAAATCATTTATTTTTGCTTATGAAGGATGCTCAGAATGGTCAAATTTTTCCACGTAACTTCTTATACTTACTGAGAAACATGCTTTTATAAAGAAGAAGGGATGGCACGAATTTTAGATAAATAGTTGTTATTATTAAAATCCTTAACCTATGATTACGATTTGAATGATACTGCTTGTAGAAAGCGTTATCTAAATTGACTGATGCTTTAAGGAGGAATACGATTAAGAAAAGATACCACCCGTTGCCGGATCCTTTGAAACGCAAATATTATTTAATTCAATGGATTTTATAAACATGTTTGAGATCAGGATTACGGTAGTTATTTGTTTTAGTTTACTATTGATGGTTGCCGTTATTGTATTTATCCAACGCTTCAATGCAATAAGAAACGCCCAGACAACAGTCTCCAGGCAGATAAGAAAACAAAGAATATCATTGGTTAAGGCACATAAAAATAGAAATGCAAATAAAACACACAGAACTAAATTTTAGATCTGGCATTCTTTTAACCCTGGCAAAAGCCTGGGTAGTTGGAAACTTTATTTGCGCTATTTACTAAAAGTATAGAATAACCTTACCATAAAGAAATTATGGAGTTTTATTTTACCCGTCATTCTGTTATAAAAATAAAGGGGTAATCTCAATGTCAAACTATGAACAACAACAAAAATACCTTAGGTGGACCGGAAATTTGGGGCGGTATTGAATGTACCATTAACCGTACGTCGGATATTTTTAAAGATCAATTATCTCTGTTGAATCATTATGAAAGAGAAAATGACCTGGCAGCATTTGCCCGTTTAGGTAAAAGCTATTCGTTACCCCGTCCTCTGGGAAAAACATTGTTCGATAAAAATGGTTTTATTAGTTGGGACTGGGCTTCGAAGCAACTTAACAAGCTTCAGCAATTAAACATTCGCCCCATCGTGGGACTCATTCACCATGGCAGTGGACCAGCTTTTACTTCACTCATGGATGAAAATTTTCCCGTGTTGCTTGCTGAATATGCAGGTAAAGTTGCCGAGCGATTTCCGTGGGTAGAATATTATACCCCCGTTAATGAACCGCTTACCACTGCCCGCTTTTCTGGTTTGTACGGAGTATGGTTTCCTCATCGCAAAAATGACCATGATTTTTTAACCATGTTGCTTAACCAGGTTGAGGGAATAATATTATCCATGAGTGCCATCCGAAAAGTAAACCCTCAGGCTAAACTTGTGCAAACTGAAGACATAGGAAAAACGCATAGTACGGCTTCATTAAAGTACCAGGCTGATTTTGAAAACGACCGACGTTGGCTTACATATGATCTGCTGTGTGGTAAGGTTAAGCCTGGCCACAACTTATGGAATTATTTTTTAGACAGTGGAATAAATAAAGAACGCCTCGATTTTTTTATTAAGAACCCCTGCATACCAGATATAGCAGGCTTTAATTATTATGTGACATCAGAACGTTTTTTGGATGGAAAAATAGAAAAATACCCTTCCTGCCTGATAGGTTCAAACGGAAGAGAAGAGTATGCTGATAATGTTGCAGTAAGGGTTATAAAACCAGCAGGTATTGGTCATTTGTTAATGGAAGCGTGGGAAAGGTACCACTTACCCATGGCTATAACCGAAGCCCACCTGCATTGTTCCAGGGAGGATCAGTTGCGCTGGTTCAAAGAAATCTGGGATAGCTGCTGTAGCCTGGTAAGAAAAGGAATCAATATCCAAGCGGTTACTGCCTGGTCCTTATTGGGTGCTTATGACTGGGATAGTTTGCTGGTAAATGAAGCCGGTCATTATGAAGTTGGCGTATTTGATATCTCCGGTAACAGGCGAAGGCCCACTGCTATGGTTAAGTTAATCCGTGCATTAAGCAATGCCGGTAAATATGAACATCCTCTTTTAACGACTCCTGGATGGTGGCTCAGGCATAATCCTGCCATAAAAAACAATGTCCTTTTAACTCAAAATAGTGTACCTGTACTGATTATAGGTAATGGAAGGATTGCAGATCACCTTCATAAAATGTGTAATCAGCGTGGCATTTACTATCAATCCGTTCCATGCCTGGAGGTTGCCGAAGCTCCAAAACCGGCTCATGGACTACTGTTGGAATTGCATAAGCCCTGGGCTGTTATCAATGCAACTGAATGTTTTAATAAACCTCATAACAATTCCGTGCAAAGTGAGTGTGAGCTGGCAAAATTGCTTGCTGAACTTTGTTTTAGTACGGGCATTCCCCTGCTCACTTTTTCTACGGATATAATTTTTATGAATAAGGGGCAACTGGCTCATTTGGACTCCATCAAAATGATTCCCTCAGATCATCATGTTACTAAGACTGAATTTGAATCTGCATTATTACAGGCACACCCCGGCTCGCTGGTTATAAAAAAGCGGGCATTTTTTCATCATTGGATACAGAATAATTTATTTTCAGATTTGGTTATATCAAAGGGCAATCATTTATCCCACAAAGCAATTGATGCTAACATACTTCCTGGTCATTATCTTCACAAACTTGTTAATGCGTCCCTAGACCTGCTTATTGATGAAGCAAAAGGTGTTTGGGATATTTGGCATAAAAATCTCCGGCCTTCTGATAAGGATAACGATGGTAAGTTAACCCGTGATATCATCCCGGAAGTAATGCAAAAGGGGCGGGAAAGTCAAGGGAAACCGCAAGCTGAATTACTTGAATTGGATAATTAAGCAAGTATAATTTCCAGTATCGTATTTACAGGGCAAGAATAATTTAATTATATAGCAGGGGTTTCATTGTTAAAAACCTGCAGGTTTTCGAAGATTATTATTAACACAAATGCCTTTAAAAGGAATTTTATTTCCGTTTTAAAGGCATATTTAATTACCGTTATGGGCAAAGGTAACTAACGTTAATGATTCATTTGATTCCTCACTCTAAGCGGCACCGAGGTTCATTTTTTTACGCTCTATATCGATACGATTTTCCACCAGGGGCTCATTAATGGTCTGAACACTTCCACGCTGGCTCAACTTTTTAAATAAGGTTAGCGATTGTGCTACTACCTGGTCCATATTGTAGTATTTATAGGTAGCAAGTCGGCCCGTAAAATAAGTGTTTGCCATCGAATCTGCAAGGCATAAGTATTTTTTATATAATTCACCATTTTCAGGACGTGGAATTGGATAATAAGGATCTCCACCGTCTTTAGGGAATTCGTAAACGATTGAAGTTTTATTATGTTCCTGGCCGGTTAAAAATTTAAATTCTGTAATGCGCGTATATGCATGTTCATTTGGAAAATTTATTGTCCCTTTACTTTGAAAATTCGCTTGATCAAGGGTTTCAAATTTGAAATCTAAAGACCTGTATGGTAACTTACCATAACAATAATTAAAATATTCATCTATTGGCCCGGTAAAAATCAACTCTTTGTAAGGTATCATGTCCATGATCTCTTTATAATCCGTATTGAGCATTATTTTAATATTCGGATGTGATAGCATTTTACTAAACATCTGGGTGTATCCGTGGGCCGGCATCGCCTGGTATGTATCAGTAAAATAACGGTTGTCTTTATCTGTTCTCGTAGGTACACGTGCTGTAACACTTGCATCGAGTTCCGATGGATCCAGGTTCCACATTTTACGTGTATAACCGCGAAAGAATTTTTCGTATAGATCCCTGCCCACTTTACTTACAACCACGTCTTCGGATGTTTTTATCCTGCTTTTTTTCTCAGCTCTTTCCTCAAAAAAAGCTTCGAGTTGATCGCTGTTCAGGTCAAGGTCGTAGAGTTGATTAATAGTATTTAAATTAATCGGAATGGGTACCAGCTTACCTTCTACATTTGTGAGAACCTCATGCTCATAGGGCCTCCACGAAGTAAATTTGCCTAAATAATTAAAAACGTCTTCTGAATTAGTATGAAAGATATGCGGCCCATACTTATGTACCAGGATACCATCTTTATCGTAAAAATCAAAAGCATTTCCTGCGATATGATCACGTTTATCAATGATCAAAACTTTTTTATTCAACTGCGATGCAAGTCTTTCCGCGATAACGCTTCCCGCAAAGCCCGCACCTACTATCAGGTAATCAAAAACGGGTTTCCTTTTTAATGTATTACTGCTTAATTTATTTTGGGAATTTTTCAATGTAATATCAATCAGCTGCATCATTTGAAGCCAGGTGTTATCCCAGGAATCATTTTTTATAAAAGAATCTACTTTTGTTTGCCATTCTTTTTTATCATTATTATTTAATTCTAATTCGCCTGCCGCAATAAATTCTGCGGAATCTTTCACAATATGCACCAGGTTTTCTACCCCGTAAGGCTTAATTACATCATTGATGCCAGTAGCAATAACTGGTTTTCCCCCCGCCAGGTATTCGGGTGTTTTAGTTGGACTGATATAACGGGTTGATTCATTAATTGCAAATGGCATGATGGCCACGTCCCAACCAGCAAGGTACTGGGGAAGGTCTTTGTAATCCTTACCACCCAGGTAGTGAATATTGGGAAATTTAGGAAGTGTCTGCGGATCAATTTTTACAACAGGCCCTATCAGGATAAATTGCCAATCTGGCTTTTGTTCGGCCGCGCCCCGCACAAGCTCAATATCAAACCGCTCATCAATAACTCCAAAAAATCCAAAGCGCGGATGAGGAATATTTTTCTGATCTTCCTGCTCCGTTAATATATGCCTTGCGAGACCAAAATGAGCTTTATCGATACTACTGGGGAATGGATGAATATTTTCATGCTGATCTTTTTTTGCTTCATATATGCTGTGGCCCCCTGTGAATACAATATCCGCTCTCTCCATCAGTTGTTTTTCCATAGCCTTTAATTGCGGTGGAGCATATTTAAAGGCCGACAATTCATCCATACAATCGTAAACAGTTAGCTTCGGTTTTAAATGAGAAGAAAATGCTAATGCCATTGGTGTGTAATACCAATTAATGCTATCATTTATATTTAAATCCTCCATCAGGCTGTCAAGAATCTCACGGGTTCTTTCTGTAGTATCTGAATTAGTCTGATTAACCTGGAGGTGTGGAACTACGATCCACACATGATCCTTGTTTAAATTGATAGTATAGCCATCAGGTTCATTTGTATATTCCGGCTCTTCAAAATAAAATGTTCTATAGGTTTTAGAAAATTTGCTCAACAGATGCTGCGGCCGCTGATATACAAAATTCCACCGTAGGTGACAAAAACATAGTAAGTCTAAATTCATAAGAATTTTTTAATAAGGTTATTAATAGTTTATGAGCAACAGATTCAAACTGCAATAAAACCGGGTAAAGTGTGCAATACTAAGTGGCAGCTGGCTGGTGTTTTACTATTATTAAAAAAGCATGCCGTTTTTCTTCAATGTTGTTTATGAGTTTAACATCATTGTCATGTATAAAAGTGTTGAATAATTTACACATTTTTAAAAAAAAGAAATTTTTAAGTTTGAATTTGGAAATTGTTTAATTTTTCAAATAGTTATTTATTCAATGAAATATTATTAATTTATCATATTGGTATGATTGTAATTGAAACTAGTTTATCAGATATAAAAAATATGAATACGTCTAAACTTATTACCGCCCGATTTGCAGGGACTTCAGCAATGACGCTAAACAGTTATTATGTATCTGAGCAAAAAAAAGAAATTGTAGAAAACCGGAATTACTATCAAAAGTGATATATAAGCTTTTAACGGCATTTGGTAAGAATGCGTCACGGGTATCTGGTTGGATAATTCATTACCTGGATGGTATTTTATTAAATATAATTTACCAGGCAATTTATACAAGGACAACGGGTGGTGGTAAAGTAAATTAAGTATCCACTGACGGTGGCCGTAACTGGAAGCGTTGCAGTGATAGTTCGGGCAAGAACCTTATATCTAAACCCTTCTCTAACGGCTATTAATCGTTAACGGTTTTATGGACATCTTTTGATTGCCCACATAATTTTGGGGTTGTATCATTACATCTACTTCATTTAAAAAAATACCGGCGGTACAACCTATACCAAATTGTGCCGAAAAAATAATAATAATTGAAAAAGTATATTCCCTTCAATAATGGATAGCTTGAAAATTTTTCTAGCTTTCGCCTGTTTCGGAATGCGGTGCATCAACCGGCTTGGACTGGGGTGAACCTTTTTGGCGGAGAAAAATCGATAAAACTACTATCGCAAAAACTGACAGAAACTCACTCTGCCAATTCTGAAATGATTCATACCAGAACCGGGAACCAGCAAGGTACTCTCCTGCGGATTCAGGTGAAATGCCTTTCAGGAGATTTTGTTCATTTTCATCTTTGAGGCTACCTTTAAAATGAAGTACAAAAGATGCAAGAAAAAGCAATAGTAATGATAAGGTCAGCGAATGTTTATACAATAATAATATAAAGCCTCCTTTTTTAACCGGCCATGGAGCACCCTTTCTGCCAGCGGAGGGTTCACGGTCCACTTCATCTGTTCCGTCAAATTTTTTGGATTCTGAAGATCCCTTCTGGTACAGGAAAATAGTCAACCAAACGAACATGGCCATCTGTAAAAATTCACTTTCCCAGTTTTCAAAAGTAGATTGTAGAAAATGTCCTGAACTAAGGTATTTGGAAAATGAAACAGGTTCCGCCTGGTGCTCCAAACGTTCTTTATTATATTCTTCAAGCCCGAAATATGTCTGGCCTATGATTGATCCTATAAATAATACAAAAAAAATAATGGAGAGACCATTGTTACGAAAAATTTTACCCATACCTTTTATAAACAACTTATATGCCACCAGTGTGTAGCAATTTTAATTATACTAAAAAAGCCTGATAAAATTCTACCTGTAGATAAAAGGATTTCCTGTACATAAAATCTAAAAAGGATATATCATAAATTGCTGTGCCCCGAAATACACGCACCCAAAAAAATATAAATGTTACGGTTTTTTTGAATGAAGTAACCCTGCCGGTACCTTTAATTTGCCTGTTGTTTCATCAATTATACCATTGCGTTCATCTTCTATATTGGTTGCCTGCGTATAAACATCGCCCGCGATTGGCCTTTTGCGTAGCGCTTCCTTAAATAATGCGATTTGTGAAGCCCTACCAATATCATCCTCCGGACCACCATAATTAGTAAAGCCAAAACCACCCCATTCGCTTATAACCAGGGGAACCTGGTTCCTGTAGAAAAAGGGGTCTCCCACCACTAATGGAAAGGCAGCTACATCATTTAAATTACCTTCTACCAAGCCGTCCAGTAACTCATCCCAGTGCTGTAAATCGGGTGTATACAGATGTGCGGTAAGAAGATCCGATTTTAAGCGGCCTTCAAAAGAAATATGTTGCCATCCATCATTGTCTACCACTAAAAATTGTGGATGTTTGACCTGCATAAAGTGATACAGATCCGTTATGTATTTCCTGGTTTCGGGATTGGTTGCTATATCTTCGGCACCCCAGTCTTCATTATACAAGCTCCATATCACTACGGAAGGATGGGTGCCAATGAGGGCGAGCATGCGCAACAACTCGTCCCTGTGCGCTTCCCGGCTTTTTGCATTCGAGCGGTGCGGGCTCGGTACTTCTACCCAAAGGAGCATACCAATTTTATCAGCCAGGTTATATATCCTTGGGTCTACACCTGCAATGTGAATACGCACCAGGTTGCAACCAAGCTCTTTCATAGCCATCATGTGCAGGCGGATTTGCTCATACGTGGCATTACCAGGCTGGTACAAAATACCATCAAGATAGAGTGAATTGTTGTTCAGGTAAACAGAGCTACCTCTTGCTTCTATTTTACGCAAACCAAAATGGGTTTCAATTTCAGCCGCATAACCGTTTGAATCTATCAATTGCGCGATGAGCACATATAAGTGAGGCTCAGCTGGTGACCACAATTTAGCGGTTGGAATTTGAATCACCACGCGCTGATTTTTCTGGCCCGCTTCCAGCGCGAGCGAATATTTGTCGGTGGCTATCGGTTCTTTTGAATCCTGTTTACGATTGTAAATAAATAACTTAAGCGTGTAGATACCCGGATCATGAATGCGGGTGGTAATATTAAATCGCACAAGATTATCTTCAACAATACTTACTACACCTATCCGTGATCGTAAGCGGTTCCTTTCAACCGTTTCCAGCCACACACTTCTCACGGCTCCCGTGTACGTCTGGTACCAAATACCGCCGCGCTTGTATATATGCGATTCCTGCTTACCCCGCGGAATATCTGCATCCATGGTATCAGCGATCCGGACCGTAAGCCGGTTCATAGCACTGAGTTTATCCTGCTGCAATTCATATGAAAAAGAAGTATATTCACCTATATGCGTTTCTTCTCCTTCAATCGTCTTTAAACGTATACCATTAAGCCATACCTGGGTTTCATACCCGCATGCGCCAAACGTTAATTGTAATATGGATGCCGGAATACCGTCTTCAGCTCTGATAGGAAGCGGGAATTCCCTTTCATACCAGGCCACTACTTTATCATGCCATATTTTTCTTTCGGGTTGGATGTTTTTTGCGGCCGCCATATGTTCTTCAATAGATCCTGGCCAATGTGCCGTATCCTGGTAATTGTGTTTTATATACCAGGCTTGAGTGAGGCCCATGTCTTCAACATCTAACGCGAAGTTCCATTCACCATCGAGCAATACATAGGAATTGGGCCGTAAAACAGCGCGTGGCAGCGGGTTCAGGTAGCCTTCCGAGGTGAATGCCTCTTCTTTACTGTTTGTGAGGCCGTAATTCGGGTGTGATATTTCCATAAATTAAATGTTATGTGCGGCGAGGGAGCTACCAATTTCAAGCCATTATTTTTGAAGAAATTATTGCATAGGTACGATGGAAGCGACCCCTAAACAAAGAACGTATGCAATCGATGGTTATTGTTTAAACCAGTGTGCGTTTTTTTACATTGCAATTTATCGTAGAGACCTTTTTAAACTTTCGTTGGATTAAGACCACCGTCTGTGGTACTTTTCCGATATATCGTCTTCTTGAGGTATGTTTCTTTGGGCTTCGTTTCCCATAGCTCGATCCATTTATTGATAAAATAAGATTTATAATGTTATTCCGGTGTTTATAAACCGGATAGCTCTGCTAATAACCACCCATAAAGTTATTTCGCCTGCAGGGTATCCAGGTAAAGCTAATAATTTAAGTATAGCGGTACTTGTATGTTGGTTAGGATAAAATTTGTGGAATTTCTTGCTTCAGGGGATGTACTGGTCAGGTAATTGTTCGCCCCATAAAAGGGTCGCTAAAACCTTCCTTTCCTGTTTCCACTCTTCCGGCATACCGTTTTAAAATATCCGGGTTACCATTAATGCTAATAGAAAAATCGTACCAGCTGAAACTTCCTGAGAGACTCAAAACAATTGTCACTTCACTTCCGGCTGCTACCTTTCTTGACATCGGTTTATTTCTATACGCATTATCTTTAATAACAACTGCAATAGTCTGGTGCTGGTTGGGGTTGGCTATTTTTAATGCTATATCGCCGGTTAATTTATTCCTGATGAGATGTGCAGGCTGGTATTCACATTCAATGGTAAGGCGTGGGTCATCTGCAGTTCCTTTAAACTCCCGGAAAAAGACATCGGGGCCATAAACGCGCAAATGATACGTATGATTTCCAAACGATGCAAGTGGCCATTGATCGGAGGGTGATCGCTCGTGGATCATTGAACCCCCTTACACCCCGCAGTGTCCCGAAGCAATGGTCGAAGGAACGGTTTTCCTGCATGAGTATCACCACATGTTCTGCATCGGCATAAGTGCTGCCGGGCAGGGGATCTATATCAAGTGCGCGCTGGATTGAGGCCGGCAGAGCATTGGAGAAGCCGGCATCACCTGAAAGGAGGATGGTTTTTTTAAAAGTCACGCCTTGAGTCCATCAATATTTTTTTTGATTTAAAATTTTAACAAGGAAAATCAAGTGGCATCATCTAAATTTTAAGCGCCTATGAATAAAAGATCATTTGGCCTGCCCGGAAATTATTTAATGGTTACAAGATGGCTTCGCCGGAATTGTTGAGCTAAACAAGTAAGTTAAACAAAATGCCTGGTAAATTCCTTGACTGGTGACATCACATATTTCTGCATTCTTTTAAAATACTGCCAAGCCGGATAGATCAATATTTGATGACGCGCCTTGATTGAAAAGAAACCTCCTGCACTCTTAATATCGCCCCCAATCTCTTACGTTGACATAAATATAATCTACAAAGCCGGTTTTGAACATTGCGTTGTTACGTGACAATGATTAGCGCTTGCTATTAAATAATTTCAGCAGGCAATGAAGGTTGAATATTTAGCAATAAAGGAAGCGTTCAGCACAGGAAGATATCCGTACATTTGTTGATAACCTTTCCCCTTGTGAAATAAAAAGCTAGCCACTGTGATTTTCGGTGGTTGCTCAGTTCTTGTGATGGCTGCCCATATTCGAAGTACCAGCTTTGGCCTGTATTAAGCCTCTATGCTGGAGAGCGTACTGGGTAAACTAATACAGCTGTAGTGAACTTAGTCCCGGCAACCCGCGAGGTAGGTTAGAGGGTAAATTATGTAACTATAAATTAAATAAACAGCAAAAATGGAAAAACGGGTATTTAAACAACGCGGCTTTTTAAAAATATGTTTGGGGATGATGGTACTGTTAGCTGCTGGTTGTAACACCGGCAAGCCAGATGAAAATAATCTTATCCTTAAAAAAGGTGCACACATTATTTTAATAGGGAATAACCTGGGCTCACGGATGATGAACTTTGGTTATTTTGAAACAGAGCTTCAGCTCCGCTATCCAGATAGTTTGTTGTATATACGCAATATGTGTGATGGTGGAAATACTCCCGGGTTCCGGCCCCATTCTGCCCGTAATACTCCCTGGGCATTTCCTGGTGCTGAAAAGTTTCAAACGGAACTCGCCAACAATCCTGCAAGCGAAGGTTTTAACGCTTCCCCGGATGAATGGATCACGCGCCACAAAGCTGATATAATTATTGCCTTCTTTGGATTCAATGAATCTTTCCAGGGAGCTGCCGGGTTGGAGAACTACAAAGGGGAGCTCGATGCATTTATCAAGCATACGTTACAACAAAAATACAACGGCAGTTCAACGCCCCAGCTTGCCCTTGTTTCGCCTATCGCTTTTGAAGACCTTTCAAAGCAATTTGATCTCCCCGATGGTAGCGTTGAAAATAAGAACCTGTCGGTTTACGCAAATGCGATGAAGGAAGTAGCTGCAAAAAATAAGGTTCATTTTATAGATGCCTTCTCACCCTCCATGGACTGGTATGATACCGAATCATCAGCAATGACAATTGATGGCTCGCAGTTTTCTGATGGCGGTTATGCAAAATTCGCTCCCTTCCTTGCAGATGCTATTTTTGGAAAAGCGGAGGTAAAGGCAGCTGCACACAGGGAATCGGTTCGTAACGCCGTGATGGAAAAAAACTGGATGTGGCACAATGATTTTAAAGTTCCAAACGGGGTGCATGTTTATGGCCGCCGTTATGATCCATTCGGCCCCGATAATTATCCCGCCGAACTTGTCAAAATCCGGGAAATGACGGCCATAAGGGACCTGGCTATCTGGAAGGCGGTTAATGGCGAAAAAATGGACGTAGATGCTGCAGATAAAACAACTTCTGCCTTGCCGGTGGTGAAAACAAATTTTAAACTCGCCGGCAAAAAAGGCAACCTTTCTTACCTCTATGGGGAAGAGGCGATATCAAAATTTAAAAT
This sequence comes from Ferruginibacter sp., assembly GCA_037719925.1. Classification (GTDB taxonomy): domain Bacteria; phylum Bacteroidota; class Bacteroidia; order Chitinophagales; family Chitinophagaceae; genus Ferruginibacter. The sequence goes on along the minus strand of JBBJMD010000074.1, from coordinate 619 downwards.
GGCCCAGGGTTATAAAATTGATCTTTTCGCCTCTGAAAAGGAGTTTCCCGATTTAGCCAATCCCGTTCAGATTTCCTTTGATAACAAAGGGCGTCTATGGGTGGCCGTTATGCCTACCTACCCGCATTGGAAACCGGGTGATCCAAAACCTAATGATAAATTACTTATCCTGGAGGATACGGATGCAGATGGCAAGGCGGATAAGCAAACCATTTTTGCCGACAGCTTGCAGCTTCCGCTCGGTTTTGAATTTGCACCCGAGGGAGTTTACCTTTCGCAGGGAACTAACTTTGTACTGTTAAAGGATACCAACGGGGACGACAAGGCAGACTCCAAAGAGATCCTTTTAAGTGGCTTTGATGATCATGATACCCACCATGCACACCATGCTTATACAACCGACCCGTCCGGTGCCATTTATATGGGGCAGGGTGTTTTTTTAATAAATTATATTGAAACTTCTTATGGACCTGTCCGTGGTACCAACGGAGGTTTTTTCCGGTACGATGTTAACCGCCGCAAGCTCGACCGCATTGCGCAGTTATCTATTCCCAACCCATGGGGTATTGCCTTTGACAAATGGGGACAGGTGTTCTATGCGGAAACTTCAAGTCCTGAT
>JBBJMD010000241.1:0-5237 GCA_037719925.1 Ferruginibacter sp. | reverse complement strand
AGCCAGCCCTTTGTGCTCACTGATAAGTGCAACGCTTTGTGACGCAGATAATTTATTTCTTTCACAACTATAGTCCAGCATGGAAAACCCAAGATAATAACACTCTATCAATAAAGCGAACAGCGGAGTGAACCACCCAAAAAAAGGAATAAAAGATAAAATTAAAATTGATACGATATAAACTGTTTGCCACAATGCATTCCGCAAGGCAAGCCTGATGCCTCTCATAATATCTTTCATCAACTGGCCCATACTGAACGGGAAGTCCTTTCCTTCCATGATAGCAGCCGTTTTTTCGCTGAGGTAAGCAAAGAGCGGGGAGCCAATTATCAGGAAAAGGAATTTGAATAAGGAGAAGTAAAATAATATAAGCACCAACTGAAGAATGATCTGGCCAAAAATAAACAGGAACTTGAGCCAGCTTTCTTCCATGGTATACATCCACCTTTTTAACCCGGTAACAGATAAAAGGTAATCGATCGCATTACCGCTGCTGATCCAGAATAAGTAGATACCGGCGCAAAAAAACAAAGAATAAATGATACCGGGTATCAATATCCATTTCCATAAGCGATGTTTCACAATAAACTGGTGTGCCAGGTAATATGATTGTATAGCATCGATAATATCTTTTAGCATGTCGATCGGTTAAGTTGTTGGGTTCCCATTTTCATTACGGGTTGTAAATTAATGACCCATCGCAACATCCACCTATCAAAACGGGCACGCTTAAAAAACAGGAAGCATAACCAAATAACAATAAACGGTATACGCTATTTTTGCGCTTAAAAATACAATTAAGTTGAATAAACTAACGATCGATTTTTATAACCGGAAAGATGTGCTGCAAATCGCGCGGGAATTATTAGGTAAAATTATGATCACCGATATCGAAGACGTGATTACCAGTGGAAGGATTGTTGAAACGGAAGCGTATGCAGGTATCACTGATAAAGCATCTCACTCATGGTCCGGCAGACGGACAGCCCGTAACGAGCATATGTATGCGCAGGCGGGCACATCTTACGTATATGTTTGTTATGGCATACACCAGATGTTTAATGTAGTTACAAATGACAAAGATATTCCGGATGCAGTTTTGATCCGTGCGGTTGAACCGTTGCAAGGCATAGATGCCATGTTGGCAAGAACAGGAAAGGAAAAGCCGGACAGGACTTTAACCAAAGGGCCTGGCAATGTTGGCAAGGCACTCGGTATCCAAAAAATACATTCAGGGACCCGGTTATTGGATGAAACCATTTACATCGTATCAGACGATTTCACGTTAGAGGATTTCCAGGTTGGGAGCAGTAAACGGATAGGTGTAGACTATGCCGGGCCAGATGCCCTGCTGCCTTATCGTTTTTATATAAGAGGAAATAAATATGTAAGCGGAAGGCCTTCGGTATGATGGACCTGTATTGAACTGTTAAATAAATTTAAAATTTCGGGCAGGGCACTCCTTTTGTCTGAACAGATTTTTTAATATAAATGATAGAGAATTCGGAGCCGCCCCTGCTAAGTGTTGCAGCTTTAAGGCTGGAAGTATTAATATCATAACTGGCACCTATTCTCAGCCCGCCGAATTCAATGCCTACATAGGGAATGATAGCGTCACTGAAACGTATCCAGGAGCCCACATACACGCTGCTGGGATTTTCAGTATCCCCATTGATATTGGCAGAAACTGCCGCACCAATCAGCGTTTCACTTGCCTTATTCTGCATTTGGAAAATGGCGGAAGTATTGATGTTCAGTACATCTGTTAATGGAAAGGATCCTCCGCCATGCACCGTAAAACGTGGTGAAAGATTCCATACTTTATCTATGAAACTCAGATTTGGCCTGTTTATATGATAAACGGAAGCTCCGAGATAATAGTTGTTGCTGCCGTTGCTTGAACCTGAATATAATAACCCTGCGTTTACATCCACGTAATTCTGATTGCTTCCATTACTTAAAGTTTCGGAGGTAGTGCCGGTAAAACCATTTTGCGTCAACTGGTCTTCAAAAGTAAGTTTGCTGAAATCTAAAATTGCACTGCTATACGTGGCCTGGAATCCAGCCCCGATTGTATTGTATCCATTTTCATCCAATGCTTTATGATAACTAAGGGAAACGGAGCCGTAATTCAGTTTCAATGCCGCATCAGCGCTTTGGTCACTTAATCCTGAAAATCCCAATCCAAATACATCTCCCTCCGGCACTTTATTTTTCATTATGCCAAAATCTACTGAAGCGCTTGTTGTAACATAAGCTTTGGGTATTGACGGCCATTGATCGCGGTGATTGGCGGCTAATCTTACCTGTCCGTCGAATTTTCCGGTGAATGCCGGGTTTAAGGTTAAGGGAGATGAAAAAAATTGCGAAAAATGTGGATCCTGGGCCTGGAGTAAAATGGTAAAAAAAAGGGCACCAGTTAAAATAATTAATTTTCTCATCATATAGGAATTCTAGTAATTCGGAATAATAAAGATAGGGATTTGCCGTAAAAGGCTGCACTCAAAAAGTTAAAACTTAGAAGTTTTATCTTTTGTTATAAAATTACAGTGCAATGTAGAGGCAAACTTTCTACTAAGTGCCTCATTCAGTGCACGTATATAATTACTTCTTCATGTTATTAATAAACAAATGGATCAGGGAATACCTGCCTGTAATCAGGATTGCAATTTTGGTCCAAAAGCGAGGTCGCCCGCATCGCCGAGGCCAGGAACAATATAACCCTTGGCGGTTAGTTCGTCGTCAATATCACCGCACCAGATGGTCGCCTTCGGCTGGGCCCGAAGTACATACTCGAGGCCTACGGTACACGCTATTGCGCAAACTATATGTAATTCTTTCATATCGCCCTCTTCTTTTAAATATTGTATCACCTTAACAAGTGATGAACCGGTTGCAATCATGGGGTCACTGATGATCACTACTTTACCCTCGATATCAGGGCAGCTCATATATTCCATGCTTATATCAAAACTGCCATCAGGATTATGTTTCCGGTAAGCACTGATAAAAGCGTTTTCACCCCGGTCAAAAAAATTCAACAAACCGTTGTGCATTCCAAGTCCTGCACGTAAAATGGTAGCCAGAACCGGCTGTGACTGTAATACCTTGCAATTGGCAATGCCCAACGGGGTAGTTACTTCTTTTTCCTCCCATGATAATTTTTTGCTGATCTCATAAGCGGCCACTTCCCCGATGCGCTCAAGGTTTTTTCGGAAACGCATCTGGTCCGTTTGAATATCCTGGTCTCTCAATTCACCTACCCAATTACTTACCAATGAATGCTGATCGCTTAAGTTGATAATCATGGTATTGATAGATTTTTATGTATCTATATTTACAAATCTATATTTTGCTATCTGAAATTTGAAATTTAATTATGGATTAACCTGGTTCTGGTTTTTCTAACCAGGTTGGGCGATGGTTGTCTAACACTATTTTTAACAAACAATGTAATTTTTATTGATTTTTATTGTAAAATTTTTTTGATGAAAATGATCGTTAGTATTTTCCTGGTATGTCTTTTATTTTTCTCCTGTGGCAGTAACGGGAACGATGTTGCCCGTGAGAAAGAAAATTACCAGAAAGCCAAGGAAACCCTTGAAGAAAAAGAAAAAAAGAACCCGGCAGGCTTTCTGTCCGTGGACAGCCGTGGTAGGCATAACCTGGTAGGTCAAACCGTTACAAGGGGTAAGGTCAGTAACAATGCCAAGATCTGTACCTATAAAGATGTATTGTTGGAATTATCTTATTTTAGTCAAACAGGAACATTGTTGTTGAAAACAAATGAGACGATATACGATAAAATAGAGCCGGGTAAGTCTGCCGGTTTTAAAACAAAAGAATTTGCACCAAAAGGCACAGATAGCGTTGTGATAAAAGTAATAACCGCCCGCACTAATTGACAAATTTAAATTGATCCCCATCAAATAATCCCAGGTCGCTTAGCTTTATATGTGGTATTACCAGTAATGCCATAAAAGACAGCGTCATAAAAGGGGATGCCAGTGTTGAACCTAAATCTTCCTTCGCCATTTTATCAATGGATGTATACGCCGCGGCTACTTCATATCCGTCTTCATTGCTCATTAACCCTGCTACCGGCAACGGCAATATCATTTCTTTTTCCCCGCTGATACAGCTTATACCGCCGTTAGACCTGATCACTATATTAACGGCTTTGCAAAGACTGTCATCGTCTGTTCCTACAGCAATAATATTATGACTGTCGTGCGCTACAGTGCTTGCGATGGCGCCATTTTTCAAGCCAAAATTTTTTACAAACGCTTTGGCAACGGGTGCTATCTTATACCGGTTAACCACCACTATCTTTAAAATATCCCGGCTGCTGTCACTTACGAACTCGTCATTTACAACCAGCGGAGCCGCCATCAATTTATTCGTGATCAGTTGCCCATCCATTGCTTCGATTACTACAATTTCCTTTTCACCGGTGTTCATGAATACAAAATCTCCGGGGGTTTGTTCCATACAATTGAACTGGTTAATGATTCCCGATTTATTGGTGTTAATTAAAGTTTTCCCGTTTGCAGCTACCAGTTTTCCATTGATATATGTTTCCAATACTTTAAAATTCAAGAGGTCTTCTACCAGGATAAAATCCGCGGCTTCCCCTTCCCGTAAGAGACCCACCTCCATTTTGTAATGCAGCACCGGGTTCACGCAGGCAGCCTGTAATACTTTAAACAGGTCAATCCCTTTAGCAACAGACCTGCTGCATAACTGGTTGATATGACCCTCTGCCAAACTATCAGGATGCTTATCGTCACTGCAAAACATCATTGATGATGAATGATCATTCAACAGGGGTATCAAAGCTTCAAAATTTTTAGCCGCACTCCCTTCACGTATCAGGATCTTCATGCCGTATTGTAATTTTTCCAGGGCTTCATCAGCGCTAAAGCATTCATGGTCGGTGGTTATTCCTGCATCAATGTATTTTTTTAAATCTGCTCCCCTTAACCCCGGGGCATGGCCATCCACCGGTTTATTATTTTTTTTTGCTGCCGCGATTTTGTCAAGCACCTCCTTGTCACCTGATAAAACGCCGGGAAAATTCATCATTTCACTTAAGTAATTTATTTCATCTTTCTGTAATAACGAGCCCACGTCAGCCTGGTTTAATGAAGCGCCGGCAGTTTCAAAAATTGTGGCTGGCACACAACTTGGCGCGCCAAAATGAAATTTGAAGGGAACGGTTTTTCCGTTCTGGATCA
>JBBJMD010000073.1:0-17703 GCA_037719925.1 Ferruginibacter sp. | reverse complement strand
TCACCGTATAGCCCGTTTAATTTTCCGCTGATAGTGGTATTTCCTACAGGAATTTCTATCAATATTTCCTGCTCCGCAAGATCGCCGGCACAATCGTTGAATAACTTTTTTACCGGTGATATATCGTGCAAAGTTTTTTCCACCTGGATGTCAGCCATATGCTTTAACGGCAGGTTGCCCGTTTTCAATGCTCTTAAACAATAGCCCTCAATTGCATCGTCATCCAGCCGCAGCAGGTCATTCTTTAACTTCCATTCCTGCAATTTGTCCAACTCAAACAATTCGGTTTCGGGGAGTAATACGTCCTCGTCCCTATAATAGATTCCCAATACTTTATTGTAATACCATTTAAAAGGATTCTTAAAAAATCCCAGCAACCCTGTAACAGTGATCTCTTCCAAAAAAAAGTCGCGGCTATTTGTTGTTCCCCCCGGATCTTTTAATCCTGGTTCGCCCGGTTGAGGTAAATCGCCAAGGTAAGAATATAAACCGGGCAAATGTTGAAAGTATTTTTGGCTAAAACCATGTAGGGGCTGCATGGTGACCAGCATTTCCCTGATCTTGAACTTGCTATCTGAGACACCGGATTCCACGTAATCAATTAGTTCATCTACCAATGCAGAGGGCGGATGAATGCTATTATCGCGTGCATTCCGGCCAATATAACTGATATACAAATATTCCTGGGCAGACAAAATGGTTTCTAAAAATAAATGCTTGTCATTGTCCTTCACGTTCCGGTCGCCTTTCCGGCGTTTCTGTTCCATCAGGTTAAAGCTCAGTGGTGTTTCCCTGCGGGGAAATTTATCAAAATTCATTCCCAGCAATGCAACTACTTTAAACGGGATACTGCGCATGGGGATCAGCGAACAAAAAGTTATTCCTCCCGCAGCAAAGGAGGCCGAGCGGGTTTCTGTAGCGATGATATCCAGAAAACTATGCTTAAATACTTCGAAACTTATTTCTTCGTTATACGTTTCCGTTAGTAAGTTCAATTTTTCCATGTACTGCAGCAGGCGCTGGTAGTCATCTTCCACTTCAGTGGTTTCCTGCTGAAATACGAGGTTATCTGTTAATTGCCGGATGTATTGGCCCCAGTCCGCAAGGCTTCTTTTACGCTGGCGATCCCCAACATACCATTTCAACACTTCGATAAAATGATTGAAGCGCACCAGGTCGAGACGATCAGCACCTTCTGCGATGTCCAATGGATAAATAGTACGGCCATCCGTGTTGTATTCCGCGGACCCGCTCATGCAGAGCCCGTAAATAATCCGTTGTAATCCGTTATTCCAGCTTACCAGCACCGTATCATCCTCGTTGCTGCCTTCAATACCAAAACGAATATTAGCCAGGTTAACTGCTTTGCGTATCAATGCAGTACCTGAAATATCAAACCTTTCACGGATGTAGCGCGAATCGAGCAACTGTATTACTTCCTCTGCCTTAAAACTATCAGCTGAAATTGATAAAATTGCTGCGATGGCAGTAAACAAACTCTCACCCGACTGGTAGCTTTCGTCCGCGATGGTATAAGGAAAGCGGTAGGTAGCCGTGTTGAATATAGCTTTGATATAAGGCGCATATGCATCAATATCACTTACCATTACCACGATGTTCCTTGGTGAGAGTAGTTCCTTTTTCTGATCCACCAAATGAACCAGGTAATTATACAGTGACTCCACTTCTCTCACAGGGGTGTAACAGGAGTTGATTATTAACGATTCATCGAGGATGTCTTTAGCAGTTAATGTGGTACGGCCTACAGCATCGTGATTATAAAATATATCATCCTGGATCTTTTTTAATAATGTATCACAGCTGCTTTCTCCCCGCTCTGCAACTGCGGAATCGTTGTAGATATTTAAAAAGTCGTCCGATTCAAATAGTAACCCGAAAGTTTCCTGTATCACTTTACCCCAACTTACCAGGAGCGTATTCCCGGCCCCTTCTATCGGCGCAACCGGCCGGCTGCTGGATTTTTGTAACTGGCTAATCCGGGCGATTTGCTTTTCTGTTCTATCCTCCAGCCAGTAAACAAGGGGCGCGGGGTTAAGTAAATAAAAACTGACGGATATATATTTTGACAATTCATTGAATAAATAAATGTGTAATTGGGTAATAATTGAAACGCCAAAAATATGGAGGGAGGGTAAGCGCGCAAACAACTGGTCCTGTTGTGATGGTTCCCTGAGTGCATCAATAATATGCCTGATCACACTGGTTTTATCAGTGATAACGCCGCCGGTTTTTTCTTTCATCTTTATCCAGATATATCGCTGCCATTCATCCTTAGCCAGCCTGTCTGTTATTGAATTATTCCATTCTTCTACCATTTCCGGCCGGTAAACCTGGTATTGGTCAAACAGGTCGGCTATCCTACCGGCAAGGGATATGCGCTTTACATCATCTCCGAAATAATAAGCGGAAATAGCACCAAATTTTTCTGTAAAAACGTTATCATCCAGCAAATTATAGATCAGCCATTGCAGATGATCCGGGGCAAGTACCTGCTTATTAGATCCTCCCAACCAATAATACAACTGGTTCACGATATCGTTTGGTTTAAGATACCTGCAGTTGGCACTGATACCCAATTTTGCCGCCAGCTGTATTGTAAGCCAGTTATTCATTCCATCAGTTTGGGTTACCAGCCATTGTTTTTGAAAAACATCACCGGATTGTACAGTTAAAGCTGCTGCCAGTTGTTCCGCAAGATCTTTCAAAGAATTGGAAACATTTAGACGCAGGCTCATGGAAGTATTTAATTAAAAAAGGTGAGTTGTTAATGTGCAAATAATAATTAGCGTGATCATAAAAATCTTTGGGTGATCACCTATGATCTATAAGCTTTAATGTTAACAAGGGCACCTTTTGGTGCGCCCCTGAATACACCCCGGGGTGTTAATTATTAAACCGCTCAATAATACCCGATGCCCTTCGGACACTCCTGCCGGCGGTGTACAGGATGCTTTCTTTTGAAGCCTGTAACAACACAAACTCCTTCGACCTTGTTAGGGCGGTATATAACAGTTCTCTTGTAAGCAATGGCTGATCGGCTATGTTCGGAAGTAATACCAAAACGCTGTCATATTCTGACCCCTGGCTTTTATGGATTGTCATTGCAAACACTGTCTCAGCCGAAGTTATGTAGCCCGGAGGTACAGACCTTAGGTTTTTATCGCTGTCAACAAACCATGCTTTAAGGGTGCCACCGGGAGCTCTCCGGATTATACCTACATCCCCGTTATACAACTTCAGCTCCGGGTAATTCCTCGTTACGATGATAGGACGGTTTTCATAAAACTCTGTAGCATTTTGAATTAATCCTTTTCGTACCAGCGATAATTCTATCTTACGATTGACCGCGTTCAGGCCTTGCGGGCCCTCCCTAACGGCACAGAGTACCCGCAGGCGGCCCAGCCTGGCGAGTGCTTTGGCGATATTTTTTTCTTTGATATAATCTGAATAGCCATTTATAAAGTTGTTAAACAGGTCATCTGAATAAGTTGTATCCACAACTACACCAGGGTCGTTGTTCAGTTCCACAAATGATTTGATTAAATCCATCCGGCTATGTATCACTGCCTTGCTGAATTTGCCGATACCACCATCGCCTGTAAAGCGATGGCTTTGTTTTAGCTCAATGATATGCTCAAATAAAATTGTACTTCCATCTTCAACAGGGTGTTGGGTGATATGCTTTTGTTTATCCGGTATGAAGCTGTTAATGATCCTAATTGTCCGGGATGACAGCTCATTCATTTGCCGTTGCGACTGGCAAAGGTCCCCTAAGAGGCTGCCGGCATCTACGGATGCAAGCTGGTCCTTATCTCCCAATAAAATGATCCTTGTGCCCGGGCCGATCGCGCTTAATAATTTTGCAAATAGTGCCACATCGATCATAGACGCTTCATCCACCACTACCAGGTCAAAAATCAACGGGTTAGATATATCGTGTTTAAAATAAGGCGAATCCGGTATATATTTTAGCAACCGGTGAATAGTAGTGGGCACAAGGGTCTTAAATTTATCCTTAACATAAGCTGATACATTGATACCGGACGCATTGAGGGATTCAGCCATTCTTACAGCAGCTTTCCCTGTTGGGGCCGCGAGCGCGCATTTCAATGCCGGATACATGGTAAATAATATGGCCAGGATCTTCGCCACGGTGGTTGTTTTGCCCGTTCCCGGGCCACCGGTAATGATGGTAAAATTATTCAGTACCCCCAATATGGCCGCAGCCTGTTGCCAGTCGATTTTTTCTTCAGGCAGAAGATGGTCCGTATTATTATGAGCACCGAGCGAGCGTATAAAATCTTTATGCGTTGCCAGCAGCTGCAGGCGCAGTTCCCGATCTTCTTTTTCAAACGCAATAAATGACCTCACTGAATCAACGATAGAGGATTCATAGGCAAAATAACGCTGCAGGTATAAACGGTCATTGTGTAAAATGAATGGCTGCTTCTCGTCATTTTCAGTAGCCACCAAAGTTTCCTTTAACAGCTTTTTCCGGGCTCCTGTAAGTTCGTAATTATCCAGGAAGTTTATTTCATCCGGCAACAGCCGGAGATCATCTAAATGAATACAGATATGTCCTTCAGACAATCGTTTTGACACCAGGTATGCAAAAGGTCTTAGCGTATCACTTTTAAAAAATGCTGCAAATTGCTGGTGAACATCATTGAGGGTTTGCATATCAGTAAATACGGTTATAAGCCCGGTTGATTTACTTCAAAGCTACTGGATAAAACAGGAACAGGTCAGGAAAGATAAAAATGATTCTCTTTGCCGGATAAATGCTGAGCGAAAATTATTGCGTTGTTTAAGTACCAAAAAGCTTTGCAGTATCACACCCACGATATTACTCCTGTCGATCGCAAACGTGGATTTGTACCACTAACGTTTTTTTGTCGCCATTCCCACCTCACCTGTTATAAATTCCTTAGAGTTTTGATAGTCGAATCCGTATGATTGCCCGTTTACTACCGTTTTGTTTTATCTTCCATTTGCAGGTTATCATCAAAAGGGCTCCTGGTAAAAGGATAAACCAATTGCTTCATATACCCCTTAGGAAAATTTGCTTCGTGTAGACCTGTACCCTCCGGCCATTTATTTCCAGGTAAATAGTAGGTACCGAAGATCTTATCTATGAAGGGAAAAATGGTCGCGAAATTTTTACCGTAATATTCCGCCTCAAGGCAATGGTGCCAGTGATGATATTGCGGTGTGGCAATTATGTATTTCAAAAACCCAAAATTGATGCGTGTATTGGCATGGATCAACACGGCGTGGATCGCCATGAATATAATATACGTATTAAAGGTTATCTCAGAAAATCCGAACACATATAGCGGGATAAAGGTCATGGAACGGGTAACGAAAATATCAACAAAATGCGTGCGCGACCCGGCCAGCCAATCCATATTCCTGGTTGAATGATGCACCGAATGAAAACGCCACAGGTAGTGATGGCTGTGAAAGAACCGGTGTGCCCAGTATTGGAAAAGGTCAGTTACCAGGAATGCGAACAATAATTCAACAAGATACGGGAGGCCCTGTACCCAGCTGTGCAAGCCTGAGAGGCCCATCCATCCAAAAAAGAGCGTAGCGGGCTTTTGGGTGATTACGCCAAAGAATTGGATAAACAAATGACTGATCACAAAATATACCAAGTCGGTCTTCCACTCTTCATGAAACCTGGACTGGTCCTTTTTTTTGGGCATAACCATTTCGATCGGGACAAAAATTACGGCCATCAGAAGGAGATCGAGTAACAACCAATCGAGCCCCAGGTGCCAGCCGGTTTTTTCCACTGACCGCCCTTGTACATCAAATCCCCCGATTATAATAGAAGCGGTGCATATCAAAATACCGATAAGCGCCAACTTTTTTTTGCTGCTTAAAATAAAACTAAGAACAGCAAAAAAGAACGAGGCGATGATGGCGGAAGTCAGCAGCAACTTCATCGACTCACCGGTGTACACTTCCCTGAATTCCGGGGTTGTAAGCCATTCGGGATACTTGAAACAAATGACGCCGAAAAAAGATAAAAGTCCCAGGAAAATGGAACTGTATCCACTGATCTTCCCTTCTCCTATTTTTAATCTTGCGCTGTTTCTTTCCATTTTGCTGGGTTTAGTTACAGGTGAAAATATAAAATATTGATCAGAAAAATAATCTATCGGGCAAATGGTAAGCAAAACCAGGCAATTGGTGTGTGCACCGGGGCGTTATACTAATACTTTTAAAACCATATAAGGCATGGGTCGTTTGTCGATAAAATGATAACAATGAAAGTTGAAGGGTACCTGGCCCGGCCGCCTGGTAACACCTGCGCATACGCGCTTTAATTATTACCAGTCGCCGGAAATTCCCGGCTTATTTTGGTAATCGGCAACAAGGTGACTTTCCTGAATTCTACCTCAGCTCCTTCGGCCTGTAAAGCGATCTGGCCCTTTTCTGTTGTGCAGTTGTAGCCAAAATTTTGTAACTGACCGTTTACCCATACCTTAACAGAATCGCGCAGGCATTCGATCACCATGTTATTCCATTCACCTAATGGCTTTTCCGCACTATCGGTAAGATTTTTAATATTGCGTTGCTTTCCTTCGGTGCCGCCCCATTCTGCTTTCGGGCCCCGCCTTGCTTCCATATTGTCCACGCTGATATCTTCTACGATACACCAGAAGTCACCGGCATTACCATGCATCATCTGGCATTCTATTGACTTCGGAAACATTTTATAAAGCGCCCTTGGTGTAGAGCAATGAACTAATACCCCGCAGTTACCGGGTTTACCTGCAAAACGGTATTCTATATCAAGCCGGTAATCCTTGTGCACGGCATCCGTAATAAGATGCCCTCCTGGCGTACCCATGCTTACGAGCATACCATTCCGTACGATGAAAGGTGTTTTAATCCTTTTATTGCTATCCATTTCAGGAACATCCGCGTGCCATCCGCTTAGATCCTTTCCGTTAAAAAGACTAACCCCTTCCTGGCAAAAAGATGGGTTTGAACTAACAATGGAAACAATCAATAAAAAATGAAAAAATGATTTATTCATATGCAAAATTTAAGGATAAATGTACTATAATTTAATTGATAAAAACGAGTTTGAACCATGCCGGATGAGCAGGTGTATCACCTTTTAATTACAATACTTTAAGCTCCATATCCATAAGTTATTGTTTTGGTGACCAGGGGCATTAAAATAAAAGCGGATGATAAAGCCACCCTTCTCACGCCAATATTTTTTTTGCCGGCCAATGAATTAGCTTTACAAACTAACCGGCTTGTAAACAGCGATTCACAATTATAAATATTAAAAACCATTCTAAATGAAAACATACCTGCTTCATTTTTCAAACTTTTTTTTCCTGGCAGTTATATGTGCCTGTGCCACATTTGATGCACCTGCGCAAAGCAGCAACACGCCGCTCCGCCTTGCCGTGGCCGGACTGAAGCACGGGCATGCCCCGTTTATCTTTGAAAGAAAAGGCAAGACAGATATTGCAGTGGTTGGAATTTTTGAACCTGACCAGGAATTGGCGGACCGTTATGCAAAAAAATATAATCTTAGCAAGGACATATTTTATAAGGACCTGGATAAAATGCTGGAAGCGGTTAAGCCGGAAGCACTCGCTGCTTACGGCTCTATCTTTGATCATTTGGCTGCGGTGGAAGCTTCTGCACACCGGGGTATTCATGTTATGGTTGAAAAACCACTCGCGGCGAATCTTGAACATGCTATTAAAATGGAAAAACTGGCCAGGAAACATAATATTTATTTGCTCACTAATTATGAAACATCCTGGTACCCGTCTACTGCTAAGGCATTCCAGTTAATAAACGATAGCAATTTTATCGGGCATAAAAGAAAAGTGGTTATTCATGACGGTCATGAAGGGCCAAAAGAAATTGGTGTGGGGAACGAATTTTTGGGCTGGCTCACCGATCCGGTACAAAACGGCGGAGGGGCGGTAGTGGATTTTGGGTGTTATGGGGCTAACCTAATGACTTGTTTGATGGGCAATGAAAAACCTGTTTCCGTGACGGCCGTACTACGCAATTTTAAACCGGATGTTTATTCAAAAGTAGATGATGAAGCCACTATTATTGTTTCTTACCCTTCCGCGCAATGCATCATCCAGGCTTCGTGGAACTGGCCATTCGGAAGAAAGGATATGGAAATTTATGGCGATAGCGGTTATGTAATTACTGTAAACAATAGTCTCATGCGCCTGAGAAACAGGAGCACTAAAACAGAACAGAGTTTAAGGGTGGCTTCAAGCGATCTCGCGGTTTATGAAGACCCTTTTTCTTACTTTACAGATGTAATACGAGGGAAGATCAAAGTGCCGGAAAATGGATTATATTCCTTGGAGAATAATATGCAGGTGGTGCGCATCCTGGAAGCCGCCAAAGAATCCGCCCGGAATGGTAAAGCAGTATTAATGAAAGATTAGGTTTAAGTTCCTACCTGATTCGCTCGTTAAAAATAAATAAATAAACGAAAAGCCCATTAGGAATGGTTTTTTTAACTGTAATTATATTTTAAAAAGGTATATATCTTTATCCAGGCTTTTAACCCCATGAAAAAAATTTTCTTCCTTATATTTTTATTGCATACGTTAACCGGTTTTACCCAGCATAAGCTTAGAAAACTGCAAGACCTTTTGAACGTGAAAGATCATGGTTGGCCATTTGTTCAGCAGATGATCGATTCCGCCACTAACAAAGTAGATGTATTGCCGGGTGATAGTGCAACAGCAAATGATGCTTTGTATAAAATGCAGGTAACCACCAGGTCGCCCATGGGTGCTGTCATTCATAAAACAGGCGGAATTATGATAGATAATGGCTGGATCAGGATACTGGGCTCAGGCAGCAAAAAGATCGTCCGCTCTGTACCGGATTGGAACAAAGGCAAAACGCTGGAACAATTTGGAGAAGAATCCCCCTACCTGTTAATTGCCGATGATGCGGTGGGAGGTTTTTTTGCGATCAATGGCGGTCGCCTCGGGAAAGATAAGGGCAAAGCCTATTACCTTTCCCCCGACAGGCTGTTATGGGAACCGCTTAATATGACTTATTCACAATTTTTATTTTTCTGTTTTAGTGGGGACCTCAATAAATTTTATGAAAAGCTTCGCTGGAACAATTGGAAAAAAGACGTGGTCAAACTGGATGGCAACAAAGTCTTTAGTTTTTATCCTTACCTGTGGACAACTGAGGGTAAGGACATTAACAAAAATAAAAAAAAGAAAATTCAGGCTGAAGAGCAGTTTCAATTTAATATGCAAAGCAGGAAGCAACTGGGTCTTGAAAAGGAGGCCCGTTTATGATTTACCGACTATGATCCCGGATTGAATTGTATTTTTTCGATTGATATGATTAACCTGTTCTTTAATAAATGATGTTTGTTAAAAAGAAATCTTTAGCCGCACAGAAATCCCAACAAACACCATTCAGAAAAAAGTAGTGCTGACCACCATGCTTATTCTTTGTACAATATAGCTGCACTGTGTTTCTTCAACTTAAGTGAGCTTTGATGTAACTCACCTGATGAGTCTGCAGCCAATGCATTGCTCCATTTACCTTCGGGCAAATTGATTGTTTGTTGAACCCCTGTACCGTTAAAGCCGATCCAGATTTTTTTCCACCGATCGTTCATGGAAGCACCATTGATCGTGTAAGCAATCGTGCCTGCGGGAACCCGCTCATCAAAATGAATATACTGGCTTACCTGCGCTGAAGTACTCATTCTGAAGGCGGGATGGTCTTTTCTCATTTGTATAAGTTTCGCTACATATTTATTCAATTCAATATGCTGACTTTTTAAATTCCAGTCGATCGCATTGATACTATCCCCGCTATTGTAAGAATTTTCTATCCCCTGTTTAGATCGCATGAATTCTGCCCCCGCATGTAAAAAAGGAATACCCTGGGAAGTAAGTACAATGGTGAGTGCAAGGCGGTGCATCATTTCCCTGTCTTCATCCCCGGTTGTTGTAGCAGATAACGCCAGTTTATCCCAGAGGGTGTTATTATCATGACACTCGCAATAAGTGATCACGTTCCCGGGAGCGGAAGCATAATGCATTTTAGAATAATTGATCCTGGTATAGTCTACCTGCGGATGTTTGCACGAACCTGCAATCCCAAATTTTACGGATTCCGTAAAGGCGATATTGCCTGCAACAAATCCTTTTTCTTTTAGGTCAAAAACACTTCCTTTTATGCCATCGCGCATATCATCGCTAAATACCGCGATCCCATTGAGTTGCGAAACGTTTTTTTTAATAGCCCGCAGTGAATCGGGAAATGGGGATTCTCCTGCGGTCCATCCCTCTCCATATAATAAAATACCGGGTTTAACAGCATGCAGGGCCGATGAAATCTTATTCATCGTTTCAATGTCATGAACACCCATCAGGTCAAAACGAAAGCCATCAATATGATATTCTTTCACCCAATATAATACACTCTCCAGCATAAATTTGCGCATCATCGGCATTTCACTGGCTGTCTCATTTCCACAAGCCGTAGCATTTGAAAAACCACCGTCTTTTTTATGCCGGTAATAATAACCCGGTACTAACTGGGTGAAGCTGGAGGTTTCTGTAAGCGCGGTATGATTGTAAACAACATCCATTATTACGCGCAGCCCGTTTTTGTGTAATGCCGATATCATTTGTTTAAGCTCTTTTATCCGGGCAATACCATTATTAGGATCCGAACTATAGGAACCTTCGGGAACATTATAATTCAGGGGGTCGTATCCCCAGTTATACTGAACATTTTCTTTCCTGCTTTCATCAACTGAATTAAAGTCATAAAAGGGAAGCAGGTGAACATGTGTTACCCCCAATTCTTTCAAATGATCGAGCCCTGTTGCCAGCCCTTCCTTATTTGTCGTACCTGTTTCCGCAAGGCCTCCGAATTTTCCTTTCTGGAGGATACCGGAACTGGCATGAATACTTGCATCCCTAAGGTGCAATTCATAAATGATGGCATCTGCTGGTTTGTCATTGGCCATTACCGGGCTTTGGTCATTTGCCCAGCCTGGAGGATTGGTGTCTTCCGGGTCCGTTACCATGGCGCGTTTGCCATTTACACCTGCTGCCGTTGCATAAGGGTCGGTCACTTCATCGCTCCACCGGTCATTGATCTTGACACGAAATGTATAAAAAATATTTTTCCAGTCACCCGGTAGTTGAGTAAACCAGGTTCCACTTTCCCCTTTTTGTAAGGCAACGGTTTGCAAAGGAACACCCCCTTCTCCTGCCTGGTAGATCAGCAGGCTGGCTTCCTTTGAAGTAGGGCTCCAGATACGAAAATGGCAACTTGTTTTAGTGTAGGTAAGGCCCAGGTCACTACCCTTATAAACCGGGTATTCAGCGTATGTTGATTGGGAAGAGGATTGTTGCAACACATTAATATAAAACAGGATCAGTATAAATTTTTTCATTTAGCATCATTGGGTTTAAAGATATAGATTTTAAAATTCCGGTTTAAGGCAAAACTTTTACCCGAAATAAATGAAGCAGAAAACGTTGCCAGGAAGGGCACGTATTAACACGGACAAGTGCAGCCTCCATCCGCGGGTACAGGGGCTGCAAATTAACAACTACCTTTGGACCTGATTTTTAAGTTATGACCTTCGACAATTTAAATTTAAACACACCTTTGCTCACAGCGCTGGACGACCTGGGGTATACCAATCCTACCACCATTCAGCACCGGGTATTTTCAATTGTGATGTCGGGTAAAGACGTGTGTGGAATAGCTCAGACCGGTACGGGAAAAACGCTTGCTTACCTGCTCCCCTGCCTGCGTCAATGGAAATTTACCAAAGACCGGTCACCGCAGGTACTGATTATTGTACCAACAAGGGAATTGGTTGCACAGGTGGTAACGGCAGTAAAAGAACTTTCAACTTACATGAGCCTTGTTGTAGCTGGTGTATACGGAGGAGTAAACATTAATACGCAGAAACTGGAAGTAGAAAAGGGAGTGGATGTATTGGTGGCCACCCCGGGCAGGTTGTACGATCTTGCAATGAACGGCGCCTTTAAAACAAAACTGATAAAAAAACTGGTGATCGATGAGGTAGATGAAATGCTGAACCTGGGATTTCGTACCCAATTAAAAAACATATTGGATCTTTTGCCTGCCAGGCGGCAGAACCTGTTGTTTTCTGCTACCATTACCGATGAGGTGGAGGCCCTGATCGATACGTATTTTAACGATCCTGTAAGGGTAGAGGCCGCGCCTACCGGAACACCCCTGGAAAATATTATACAGACTGGTTACGAAGTCCCTAATTTCTATACAAAAGTAAACCTGCTGGAATTATTGTTGACCGAAGATGAAACCATGACGAAAGTATTGGTATTTGCGGCTACCAAACAATTGGCCGACCAATTATATGAGCAGCTCGAAGCTAAGTTCCCGGGCACAGCAGGGGTGATACATTCCAATAAGGAACAAAATCACCGGTTTAATACGGTAAAGCAATTCCAGGAAGGGAACTACCGCTTTATTATTGCTACGGATATAGTTGCAAGGGGGATCGATATTGCAGAAGTTACGCATGTCATTAATTTTGATACCCCGGAAGTACCAGAGAATTATATTCACCGCATAGGCAGAACCGGCAGGGCCGATAAGAAAGGGATAGCGATCACATTTATAAGCGAAAAAGACAAAGAGTCGCAGGATGCTATTGAAAGTTTGATGAAATACCGGATCCCGGTTGTGCCATTGCCTGCTAACATTATTATCTCTGGTGAATTAACACCTGATGAGCAGCCGAAAGTTTTTATGAAGATCATCCAGGTAAAGGCGCCCAAAAAAGAAGATGCCGGGCCCGCGTTCCATGAAAAATCCGCGAAAAACAGTAAGGTGAATTTTATAGTAAAAAAGAAAGACAGGATGATGAAAAAATATGGAAAACCTTTAACTCGGGGACAAAAGAAATAATTAGAAAGCGCGAAGCCGCCCATGGGCCGATATTAGTACAAATGTTTTACCATAGAAAAATAAGCAGGTGTAGTTAATTTACCTTACTCTGTACATCACTCATTTCCCCGGCCTAATGGAAAACAGCCTGCTCCAACTTTTTAAGGAATTCCCGCACTTTGCTGTCGCCTTCAGCATAGGTATCAGTATACTGGTGGCTCTCCTTGGTTTGATACCCAGTGTATTTATTACCGCAGCAAATATTTTGTTTTTCGGATTTTGGCAGGGTACGGTTATTTCCTTTGTGGGCGAAGCCCTGGGCGCAGGTATTGCATTCATCCTGTACCGTAAAGGATTTAAAAAGGCTTTTTCCAAACAGTTGCTGGCATACCCCAGGGTGAAAAGATTAACCGATGCGGGCAACAAAGAAGCTTTTTACCTGGTTTTTTCATTAAGGCTCATCCCCTTTGTACCTTCGGGCCTCATCACTTTCGCGGCAGCGATGGGCAAGGTATCTCTCTACGTATTTTTTATCGCCAGTTCGCTGGGCAAGTTACCCGCGCTTCTTATGGAGGCCTGGTCGGTATATTCAGTTACACAATTTGGCTGGCCGGGCAAACTTATATTGGTGGCAATAGCTCTTGGGCTGGTGTACTGGGTAATAAAAAAATTGAAATAAGAGGGGAATATTCAGGCTATTAAGCGACAAGGGCCTGGAACTACGCCATCCGGTAAAAATCAGGCGATGTTTTATCCAGCGCGGATTATTAACCTATGAATAGTGGTATCGGCGTATATCCTTATATTTATATCCCTATTATGGTAAATCTGACTGCAATCCGGAATCATATAATTGGTATGCTTACAGAAGGCCTTTCAACGGCGTTGACTTATCATAATGTCAGTCATACGCTGGATGTTGCCTTGCACTGCGATATGATCGCAAAAGAAGAAGGTATTACCGATAAAGACATCTTACTGGAATTGCAGGTGGCGGCACTTTACCACGACACGGGTTTTATATTTGCCTATACCGGGCATGAAGAAGAAAGTTGCAGCATAGCCAGGGAACAGTTGCCCGGCTTTGGAATGAATGAAAGACAAATTGATACTATATGCGGGCTGATAATGGCTACAAAGGTACCCCAGGCACCGGCCAATGAACTTCAAAAGGTCATTTGCGATGCTGACCTGGATTACCTTGGGCGGGATGATTTTTTTGAAACAGGTAATAAGCTGCGACTCGAACTGATAGCTTATGAAATGCTCAGCGGGGATAA
Source organism: Ferruginibacter sp. (assembly GCA_037719925.1). GTDB lineage: Bacteria > Bacteroidota > Bacteroidia > Chitinophagales > Chitinophagaceae > Ferruginibacter. The sequence goes on along the minus strand of JBBJMD010000073.1, from coordinate 3,451 downwards.
TGATTGGGATGAAAGGCAATTGATATTTTTGCAAACGCACCAGTATTTTACAAATACATCAAGGCAAAAAAGGGGCCCTGTAAAATTAGGATTCATTAAGCAACTTATAAAACACAATACAGAAACGACCTAACTCTTATTTGAAACGCTTACATGAAACAAAAAAATTTCTGGCTTCGAACATTGAATGTCAGGCATGATGAACGGTGGTTGGTGAAAAAACTTTTTTTTCTTCAGTTTCTCCAGGGCGCCGGGATCGCGTTTTTCTTTACCGCATCATTTGCACTTTTCCTTTCCCGTTTTTCTATCAGGGAATTACCGATCGTATTTATATATTCGTCTCTTTTGCTTTGGATAACGGGTTTCATTTATTCGCGCATCGAACATAAATTCAATATCAGCAATCTTGCGCTTGTCATCACGGTTTTTATGATAACAAGCATAGTCGTTTTCAGGTTGACGTTCATCTACGTTAGAACCGATTGGTTCCTGTACTGGATGCTTGCATGGTTTAATGTTTTGTACCTCCTGAATAACCTTGAATTCTGGGGTATCGCGTCCTTGTTATTTGATGCAAGGCAAAGTAAACGGCTATTTGGCGTGATAAGCGCAGGCGATATTCCCGCTAAATTTCTTGGCTATACGCTCGCGCTGTTTACAGTAGAATATATTGGTAATTAACCTGTTATGGATAGGAATAATTTGCCTTTGCGGGTCCATCCCCTTTTTATTGAGCATTAAAAAATCCGGTAAGCTTCTCGAAGTTCAACATAAACACAAACATCCTGTAAAACACACCTCGCAAAAAGTAAGTAAGATCGTTAAAAATTTTTCAGGCAATACTTTGATACGACGGTTATCATTGTTAAGCATCATTATTACGGGGGCTTTTCTCATAACTAATTTTGCCTTTTATGCCGGTGTAAAGGAAGCCTTCCATGATGATGTTTCGCTTGCCAAATTTATAGCCCTATTCCTGGCGGTTACAAGGATTATTGCGATTTTTGTAAAAACGATCTTTACCGGCCGCCTGGTCAATAAACTAGGCATTATCAAGTCGCTTTTGATAACGCCTGTTGTTATGCTGGTTTTTATTACCGTTATTATCCTTACGCAAAATCTACATAGTCAAAACCTGATCATCTACTTATTTGGTGCAGCTTCCATCGTGGTAGATGTTTTGAGAACCTCCATTAACAGTCCCGTTTTTCTTACCATTATGCAGCCGCTTTCCAACCATGAAAGGTTAAGGGCGCATACAATCGTCAAAGGCATTATGGATCCTTTCGCCTCTTTAATAACCGGGCTGATCCTCTTGTTGTTTATACAATACCATCCCGAACGCAAGGTTGACCTGCTGACACTCTCTTACCTGCTCCTGGCGATCGGGGTATTCTGGATCATCGGCATTTACCGCATCAACAGCCAGTACCTGAAAACAATTATCAAGACGATCAGCAGTCGTTATTTTGACAAGGAGAGCTTTTCTGTCAGCGATTCGGGCACGTTGGCCTGGTTAAAGGAAAAAGCGAAAACGGGTTCCGAGACGGAAGTGATCAATATTTTGAATATGCTTTATAAGAACGGCACAGGCATGTCGGATGACCTGGTGATTTCCGTTTTACATCATTCGTCCGAGAAAGTAAAAACGGCCGCCCTGAAACTGATATCACACAATAGTTTTCCTTCCGCAACTGAGATTTTGCTTCCTTTTTTGCAGGAGCAAAACAGCCCAATGATTGTTTCAGAATCAATAAATATTATGTGCAGCAACGGCGTGGATAACGACTTGATACTCCCCTTGATTGATCACAAGGAACCGGTCATAAGGCAGGCCGCCCTTGGAGGTTTATTATTTTACGGATCGGCACAAAGCAAGCAGATAGCCGCGTTGGTGTTAAAACAAATGGTCTCCTCAATAGACTACCGGGAACGACTGATGGCTTCTGAAATATTTAGCAGCCGGGATAATTGCCTGCAGGTCGATATGATCCTGCAACTGATGAATGATGAGCATGCGGGCGTTAGAAAAACCGCCTTCCTGGCGGCCGGGAAATGCGGCGATAAATTTTTGTTGCAGGATTTGATCAACAGGATCAGCAGCCATGAAGTAGAAGTAATCCAGTCACTTTTTATTGCGGGCGAATATTCATTGCCGTTTATTTTTTCTTATATAACAGGTACGGTTGCAACACACCTTCAAAAGAAAAATTAATTCTTTTATGTGGCAGGATTGGGGGCAGCGAGTCACATAAAATATTAGTGGACTTGCTTACCAGCCACCCGAAGGAATATATGATCATTATCAAGGCCATGTATCGCAGCAACTATGTTCCTAAACCGGCCGATCAGCATATTTTTATTGCCATTACAAAAAAGATGCTTTCACGCAGTGCGGGGATTATTTATATGGAAAGCAGCCTGGAGCCCAGGCAAAAAAAATACCAGTTGCTCACGAACTCTTTTAACCTGGAACTAAAGGCCCTGCGGGAAACATTGCTTTATGTATTCGCTTTGTTATACGACCGCGAGCATATCAATAAAGTGCGCACGGCCTATGCAACTGGAAAAAAGGAAAGTATCATCAACGCGATGGAGATCATTGATATAGCCGTGCGCAAGGATATCGCCAGCCAGTTTAATACGATTTTTGAACCAGGTAATATTGCTGAAAGGATGCATGGCCTGCGAACAATTTACCCCGTTGAATTCTTCGAAAATGTGGAAAGGGTACTCACCCGTATATTAGCCGAAGAAATAAGGCCATACAATAACTGGACGATGGCATGTTGCCTTTACACTTCTAAAAAGCAGCAGCATGGCATTGATAATTCCCTGATAAAAAAATATACTTCAGCTGAAAATTTATTGCTGCGGGAAACGGCATGGTTTGCCTTGTAAACCCGCTGAAATAATTATAATACTATTTTCTTTTTTCCTGAAATATTCTAACTTTAGCATATGTCTGCAAACTCCAATCAACAATTATTGCTGCTAGAAAAAGTGTTGCTGTTGAAATCGCTCAGTATTTTCAGGGATACGCCAGAAACAACATTGGCTGAACTGGCGCCTCTGATGCAGGAAGAGGAGGCAGAACAAGGAATGGTTATATTTGAAGAGGATGAGCCCGGAGATTGCATGTATATTATCCTGGCCGGGCAAATTCAAATCCATAAGGGAAAGACCACCCTTGCCATATTGCAGGAAAAAGAGGTGTTCGGAGAACTTTCTTTGCTGGACGCCGAAACAAGAAGCGCGAGCGCTACTGCCAAAACGGATTGTATACTTTTCAAGATCGACCAGGAACCATTTTATGAACTCATTGATACGAGGCCGGAAGTTGCAAGGTGCGTTATTTTAATATTATGTAAGCGTTTAAGACAGTTAAATGATAAAACAGCGGGCAGTTCTGTTTAATTTCTTTTTGAAACGTTAAACCAAAAGTATGAGT
>JBBJMD010000240.1:0-5258 GCA_037719925.1 Ferruginibacter sp. | reverse complement strand
CAGGTAGAGGCATAATAATTAGCAATACCGGGGATTATGTTGTCAGGCTTTTGTAAATAAGGCACTACATTCCGAACCGGTACTTCGCAGCTGGCAGCAAGGGTAGCCGCGGCCGTACTAAAACCCAAATATTTAAGAAAATCCCGCCGGGGTGTTTTGGCATCTAAAATACCCTTATCATCCAAATCTTCCAACGGCAATAATTCTTCTTTAAATTCCTTTTCCGCCGTTTGCTGAAAAGCATCCGAGCCATTTAATTCCCCAAAACTTTGCCAGTACTTTTTTTCCATAAACTTGTATAATATGCTGATATGCTAAGGTAATAATGTGCTAAATTTCTAAGTTCAACGCTCTTATGTTTGAGGATTCAACTAGCATATCAGCGCATTGGGCTAATTAGCTGATTGTTATTAATAGTGGCACTTTTGACATTCTGTTCCACCGATCTTTTCCACGGTAACACTATCCATTTTACCGGTTTTTATATCATTGTGAAGCTTCTCGTAAATGCTGTAGAATTTGTTGCCTTCGCCGGTGCCATTATTGTAAAAGTCAACCTTGGTTTCCCTGTGGCAATTGATACACCAACCCATGCTAAGTTCGGTATACTGGTGTACTTCAGGCATTTCCTGAATATTTCCATGACAGGTCTGGCAATTTTGCTTGCCTACTTTTACGTGCTGGCTATGATTAAAATAAACGTGATCGGGTAGGTTGTGAATTTTTATCCACTCAACAGGCTTACCTGGCTTATCATATGTTTTCGTATCAGGGTTCCAACCCGCATAGGAATATAATTTCTGGATCTCCGCCGTACCATTTACCTGCAAACCGTTCTCCCTGAATATTGGCTCTCCTTTATATTCTTTTATTCCCATGTGACAATTCATACAGGTAGAGACTGATGGTATATTGGCGTGTTTGCTGTCCTGCGCTCCCCCATGGCAATATAAACAACTGATCTGGGCGGTTCCGGCGTGTACTTTATGCGAGTAATAAATTGGCTGTTCGGGTTGATAGCCTTTCATACGTCCCAGCCCCATTGCTGCATTAAAAGTGAGGTACCCACCCAGACAAAACACCACCAGGATAATGATCATTAAATAGCTTTTATTACGGTAAAACGGCACTGGTTCTGAACGCAATATCCCTTCTTTTTCATCAGATAACTTCCGCAGGCTGCTATTCACCTGTAATAACGTCAGAGCAATTACGGCAAGGATGAGCGTGAGTATTCCAAATAACAGGGAGTTGTCTTCTTCCGGTGCATTTTGACCATCAACCACGGTGGGGGCGGCCGGTGCTTTGTAAGCATCCGCATAATCCAGGATAGCAATTATTTCTTCGGCTTTAAGGTTAAACTGTGTCATCCTGGAACCATATTTTGCTAATAGCGATTTAGCATAAGCATCGGTTTCCAGCATCTCATTAACATTGTTCACCCATTTGATCGGCCAATCCTTTGTCGGTGCCCTTTTTCTTGCTCCCTGCAACATCGGTCCTGTATAATCTTCCAGTGGTTTATGGCAGTTGGCGCAATTTGCTTTGTATAATGCTTCCCCGTCCGCGGCGAAACTTGTATTAGTAAAAGAAACCAATGTTATAAACAGAAAACTGGCTAAGGTGTTAATGATTTTTCTATTGGGACTCATACAGTTGAAAACGGGGTCTGATGTGGAAAAATATCCTTTATGGCTGCAAAAATAAGTCAGGATATTGACATAATACTAACATTTAGAAAAAAAATTTTATCAAGCCAGGCTTGATTTTCAACGAATTGTTGCATTCTAGCCAAAGTGATTGTCATGTAATTGTCAAGGAGATATAGCCACATTCTTTTTTGGCCTCACTACATACATTCACGAATTTTTAGTACACTTTTGCGTAATGTTAGGAAAACTAAAACAGCGGTGGCAGATAGGTGGCATTAACCTTTTTTTTATACTTTTAACTTTTGCCCTGGGAGGCAGCCTGTGTGGTTATGCGGGAAGAAAATTACTGGTACTGACGGGGCTGGAAAAAGGCCCTTTATGGATATTGCTTTACATTTTATTAATGACGCTTATCTGGCCTTTTTGCATTTTGCTTTTTAGTATCCCACTGGGCCAATTTTCTTTTTTTATAAAATACCTAACCAAAATCTGGAAACGAATGAGCGGCAAACCCGGCAACCCCTTACCCATTGCAATTTTTGCAAGCGGGGCAGGCAGCAATGCTGAAAAAATAATAATTCACTCAGCCACCAATAACCCCCGACGGTCTGGCTACAGGGTTGATCTCATTGTATGTAATAAACAGGGTGCAGGTGTTTTACAAATAGCGGCGAAATATAAGATCGAAACACTTTTAATTGACCGGGAACGTTTTTTTAATGGCGACAGCTATATCCCCGTATTGAATTCCCATGGGATTCGCTTTATCGTGCTGGCCGGTTTTTTATGGAAAGTGCCTGTAACCCTCATCAGGGCCTATCCAAACCAGGTCATTAATATTCACCCGGCATTATTGCCTAAATATGGCGGCAAAGGAATGTATGGTGCAAAAGTACACCAGGCGGTTATTGCTGCAATGGAAACGGAAAGTGGCATTACCATTCATTACGTAGATGATCTGTACGATCATGGAGAGATAATTTTCCAGGCCACTTGCAGGGTAGCCGAAAACGATACACCGGAAACACTGGCGCAAAAAATTCATTTGCTGGAACACATGCATTATCCCGAGGTGGTTAACGAACTGGCCAAAATGCAAAATAGCCGTTAAAAGCAACCCAGAATCATTCAAACACAATTTGTTACTGTAATATTGCAACCGATAAACCAACCTGCCTGCATCAGCAAATCAAAATATATTGCGCCATTTGCTTCTTTTTCCTTGCAGTAGCACCGGCAACGGCGCAACTTACTGTTAGGGGTACTGTATACGATTCCACTAAAACCATCCCGGTACTGGATGTTTTGGTCAAAAGCAGCAATGGCACAATAGCGATCACGGATTCCATGGGACATTACGAGATTGTGACAACAGACAAGGACTCACTTACTTTTATTTACAACAATAAGCCCACAGCCAAGTTTGCCGTAAAACAGGTAACCGATATCGGCAACTTCGACATCTCCATACACGTAAGGGTAAAAGAGAAGTTTCAGACAATGAAAGAGGTGAAAGTTTACACTAAAAACTTCCGGCAGGATTCTATTGAGAACAGGCAGTATTACAATAAAATTTTCGGCTTTGAAAGACCTGGAGTATCCTCCTCTATCAATCCTGGCACCGGCTCAGTCGGAATGGACCTGGATGAATTCATTAATATTTTCCGATTTAAAAGAAACAAACAATTGCGAAGGATGCAGGATAGGTTGCTGGAGCAGGAACAGGAAAATTATATAAAATACCGCTTTAATAAAACGGCCGTAAGGAGGATAACCCGCCTGCAGGGTATTGAGCTTGATAATTTTATGATCCTGTACAAGCCGGATTTTGAATTTGCCCAGATGGCGGGCACGGTGGAGTTTTATCAGTATATTTTAAATGCTTCGTACCGGTACAGGAAAGAGTTGCTTATAAAGAAAAATAAATTAGCCGATCAATAATCTTTTTCTAAATTCAGCGTTTGGTGTAGTTAGGCCTTTCGTGTTGATATTCCTTGTTGTGCTTTTCTAACATCAAGTGATTTGATCAACTACGACTGAAAATTGTGAACCCTTTAAAAAGCGGGTATCTGGAAAGTAACATCGCGCGTATGAAAGTATGGTTGATATTTGGAGGATACCGGAAACGGAAAAAAGCGACTAAAATAAACATTGCTTTTCTTTCAGCACTTCGCCTTTCCCGGTTCTTATCAATATGTCAGCAATAGTCAACCAACGGCAACAATAAAAAGATTAATAAGCCAAAAATCAACGATCAATAAGCGATTTCCCGCAACGAACAACCAACTATCTTTATATGGAACAAACCACTTTAGGCATCGGCACCAGGTTACAGCACACGCAATACGGGCCGGGCGTTATTTGCGGTGTAAGGTATGCCACCTACCTGATCTCTTTTATCCATCACGGCGTTAAGGAAGTGGACAAAACTGACCAGCACCTCGACGAGATCATTCCTGAAAATGTAACGGTAGAAGTGGAAACGGTTTCCGCTACCGAGAGATCCCTTTTAAAGATCCTTCGTTTATGGGGAGATGTTACCGAGATCGTTCCAATCGGTGACCGCTGGAAAGGTGGCGCTATGCTTTTACAGCCTTATGACAAAAGTCAAAAGCCAAAGGAAATTCCGGTAGATGTTTTCTTTCATAAGATTGTAATGCTGAGAGACCGGCTGCGGGTACTTGAACAGAATATCAACAGCCATAAAATACTTACTGATGCCGACAAAGTAAACCTGCAGCAATATATAACCCGCATTTATGGTTCACTTACCACTTTTAACGTGCTGTTCAAAGATAAAGAGCACTGGTTTGTCGGGGATAAAGGAGCTGCGGATTAGGTTAAAGCCAGCGGCATGCCCCCGTTCGCCCCAGGCGCTTGAGCCTCCATCAAATTTCCGCTGGTGAAAAAATTTACCCGCTTACCAGTTTACCCTTCTACACTTTTCCCCCGGTAATATTTACGGAACCAGGCGAACCTGTTTTTATTCGCACGGAAATTGGACAACGATCGAATTGTTCACACCTTCCTGCCATCAGCAATGCTCATAAAAATATAATACCGGATGAAAAAAATATTCCTGATACTTTTTTTGCCGTTACAATTATTCGCACAATCATTTACTGAAAAGGAGATCAGCCAATGGCAGCAACAGGCCGGTCAGGTTACGATCATCCGCGATAATTATGGTATCCCGCATATATATGGGAAAACGGACGCAGATGCCGTCTTCGGATTGCTATATGCTCAATGTGAAGATGATTTTAAGCGGGTGGAATTGAATTATATTGAAAAGCTGGGCAGGCTATCAGAAATAAAAGGGGAATCAGAACTCTACAACGACCTTTACCTGAAACTCATAATCGACTCCGCCGGAGCGGTGGAGGATTATCATACAAGTCCGCCCTGGTTACAAAAATTATTGAATGCCTTCGCGGATGGAATTAATTATTATCTCTATAAACATCCAGCTGCAAATCCCGCCTTACTCAACCGCTTTCAACCCTGGTACCCGTTATTGTGGACGGATGGAAGCATCGGGGCCATCAGTTCCGGGGATATTACACCGGATGATGTGAATAATCTTTATTCAGGAAAGGAGTCTCC
>JBBJMD010000239.1:0-5297 GCA_037719925.1 Ferruginibacter sp. | reverse complement strand
TTAAAGAAAATGTGATGGAACTGCAGCAAAAAGTTCAATTAGCTGCTATGTAAGTAACCTGACGAAAACAAAATATTCTGTCCCGGATTGATATATAAGTCCGGGACTTTTTTTAGGATTAATTCAAGTAAGCCTTTCTTACATTTTACGCTTTCAATTATAGAGATGGTAAAACTTTTAAATGGTGAAGGGATTTTTTAAAAAACTAAAAATCCGTTTGGGATGTAATAATAATTACACTTATTTTTGCCACCCTTTAAAAAGGGAAGGTTTGGTGAGGTGCCTGAGTGGCCGAAAGGAACGGTTTGCTAAACCGTCGTACGGGTTAAACTGTACCGAGGGTTCGAATCCCTCCCTCACCGCTTCACGGGCTGTTTTAAGTTCGGGGCGTAGCGTAGCCCGGTTATCGCGCCTGCTTTGGGAGCAGGAGGTCGCAAGTTCGAATCTTGCCGCCCCGACACAGTGGTTTCTTTTAAAAGAAAAGCTCGTAAAACTCAATGTTTTACGAGCTTCTTTAATTTTAAAGTGTAGGCTTTAATCCTGCCTGATCCCTGTCTTCAGTAGCTCTTTTAATGATCCTTCACCAGGAACCGGGGTTCCCCTGGTTCCTTTTATTTTAGAAAATCACTCACTAATACAATCATTATAGAAATTTACAATCTCAGCTCGTATTCCCCTATCCACCAGGGTTTTTTAAACCAACGTTAGATGAAGCAGCACTTATCTCCTACGGACTTTATACATTTTTTTCTGATGATTTAAGTACAACTCCAATTAAGGTGTTCAATAAATTACCGGTTATTTAAGGATTACACTTACCTGATCATTATCACCAATTCTCACTAAATAAATACCGGCACCTTGGTGCTGATCCAGGTTTACTTTCATCACCCCGTTTTTCACATTTAGTAATCTGCTGAAAATTCTTTTTCCGGAAATATTATAAATTTCAATGTGTTTCTGAGTAGTCTCGTGGGTTCCCAGATCAATATTTAACTCTGAATGGGCAGGATTGGGATACACATTTATCGAAGTTTTGCCCACAGTAATGTTAACAGCTCTAATTCCCAGTTCTGATTTATTGCCATCTATATCTACTTGAATAAGGCGGTAATAATTCATCCCATTCATTGGCTTAAGGTCAGTGTAGGAATATTCCGATTTTCCGTTGAATGTACCCTTACCTGCAATGGTAGCTATAGTGGTATATTCTCTTCCGTTCTGACTTCTTTCCAGTCGGTATTGTTTATTGTTCTGTTCCGATGCGGTGCTCCAGCGGAAAATCACTTCTCCTGTTGGTTTTAATGCAGCCTGATAACTCACGAGATTTACTGGCAGAGTGCTGCAGTTGGTTGCTACCTCCCCCAGGCCGGTAATTGTAGCCCCTGAGGTGGTAACCAGCAATTTATCAAGTTTGGCTCCATCTTCCCGGTAGGCAATTGTTAAGGTGTGGGCTCCTACGCTGAGCATAGCGTTTGTTAATTTTACCCATCCCCATCCCGACGTAGCAAGGCCATTAGCAGTTGCAAAAGATCCGGTATCAACCTTTATCCAGTAGCTATCGTCATCTGCAGTGGGGCAATTTACTCGTGCAAGAAAATTATAATTGGCCGCACTATCTACCGTAAATGAAAAGACTAAGGCTGAAGCAGCACCTGCAGGTGCAGTTGCGGTACTGTTCAAACCGCTTTTTACTACTACATAAGTTCCATTGGAAGCTGCAGTATCTTTGAGTACATCCCAATTGGAACCTGCTTTTCCGCATTCTGCTTCCAGCCATTTTTGAATACCAGGTGGTTCAACGGGCAAAACGGGGATTTCGCTTCCCCACCACTGGTACCACTTTTGATAATCTATCTGGGGTTACGGATGCGTAGTAATATTTGTATTTACAGTGGTGTCACCAACGAGAAATTTGTCAACAAACGCTTGTACCGCCGGAACCTGGCTGGCTGGCACTGCACAATGGTTGTGCCCACCATCTATATAAAAACCAAACCTGTCTCCTATACCAAATGTCTTCCAAACCTCATGGCCTGCCCTTGCAAATACATAGGCAGATGGGTTAGCCAGCCACTCAAAATCTGTATTACCCGTAACCAGTAATGCCCTGGGCGCTACCATGGCCATCAATTCATGATGATCATGAGGAAGTTTTGAAACATTAGTACCAGCAAATTGTCGCATACTGTCCCTAAACCATCTATAATCCGTTGCGCCAAGGGTTTCCACCGCTCCAATTGTTTCTGAAACCCGCCAGGCGGGAGCGCCACCGCCGCCTGATTCCTGAGCAATCGTGAGTGCAATACGCTCATCGTATGCACCGGCAAATAGAGCCATTTTACCGGCATAGGAACAACCTGTTACTCCAATGTGTTGTAAATCTATAGGGAGACTCGATTGAACCAGCTCCAGGCCGTCGATTATGCGGCTGACTCCCCAAGCCCAGCCACTGTATTGCCCCGAATTCTCAAGATTCTGATCAGGGTAAAGCCGGAAGTACGGATTCGATAGTTGCGGGTTTCCATAAGTCGTTACCTGGTTATGGTTGAATGTGATTCTTGCAATGTTTCGACTGGTAAAAATGTCGGATGGAATACTACCTGAAGGACTGTTCATCCCGATCACGGCAGGGAAGGGGCCGCTCCCCGTTGGAAGGGAAACTTGCGAAGTTAGTGTAAGCGTTTGTCCATTCTTAGTAACATTCACTATGAGTGTACCGGCAGCGTAGCTGGCTGTAATGGTGTCTGGCCTCGAGGGTTTAGTTCCTATTTCATAGTTTTCAATTTCTGCCTTAATTTCATTGCGCCGGCATTCCCAGTCGCTGAAATTCGTAGAGCGTCCCATATTATCAGACCGCATAAAAGGGTCAGTTAAAGGATTGATTACAGGCAGTTGGTTGAAGTAGGGTAAAGGAGGAGGCGCACAGCTTGCCCCCGTATTTTCAACATTGTAAACAAGTGGAATCTGAGCAAATAATCCTAAACAAATGATGTTCAGAAAAAAGGCTACAATTGTAATTTTTGCTTTCATTTTTTTTATTTAGTTGGTTGATAATGGCTCTAAGAAATATAGGGAAAGGTGGATTTGCATGGCAGGCAATATAGGGTTAGATTACTAAGGTAAACAACATTCTCCCATGCAACCGATTACATAAATATTTGTTTTCTTGTAAAGAAAAATGTTGAGGTAAGGAATAATCATGTGCGCAATATCGGCAAGAGATTGGATCTATAAGCTTTAACCGGTCTATTAAAAATGGCATATTGGATAAGTATGCCAGGGGCATATTAGTTGGATTACTTAAAATAAAAATTGCAACCCATTACATATATATTCACCGTATGAAACTAATACGTTTTTTCAAGAGAGATTTTTAGCTCTTAAAGTAGAATACGATCAAATAAAAGTAAGCAATTTGGAAGGGAGTAGAATCGATGCATTAAAAGAACATGCGGCTTTTATGCCTACATGGCCGAAATCAAAAAACGATCAGATCAGTTTGTAGTTTTGAGATGATTAAACGAAAAACGGCTATATAAATCCTTCTTTTTTATTACCGTTCTAATTCAACTACCTGTACTTTCCATCCTTGCTCAATTTCTTCTTTCAGTTTTTTTATTATATCATCCAGGCCTTCATACCAATCGAGGTGAGGGCTGCTTTTATCACAACCTCCGGCGTCGGTTATACACTGTGTATATATCCAAACTAGGCCACAACCCGGGCATCTTGCGCCGGTGCTAAAAGTATCCCACACGTTACCACAGGTACATTGCCAATAAGGCTTTCCATCGGGTTCCCATTTGCATTTCGGACAGCAAATATGTATATTATCCATGCTGTTAAATTACTTATTAAAATGAATAAAAAGACAACTAATAGATAACAGGGAGAAACGATAAAAACTATTACGAGCTGAAAAAGTGTGTCTACTTTGGGGAAGTTCTATTTGTTCCAAACGTTATTAAAAATAGCTTTACTGATATTTTGGTAGGAAAAGAAAACAAATGTCTCTTTACTATCAGTTACTGTTTTTGCAAAACCCATTTAATTTAAAAAGCGCTCTAAACTCTCAAATGGGTATAGATTTAAATTAAGAAACAATTGAAGATAACTATGACACATTTAAAAGGGCAACTATGTTTTGCGCTCACCATTATTACCAGCAGTATTGCAGCTTTTTCATTAAATGCGCAAAAGAATTTACCATTGCCAGCATTCAAAATTTACGCAGGCAGTACACATGCGCACACAGCTTATACCTGGTCTCATGGATCTCAATATGATAATGCAAAGGAAGCAGGTATTTTGATTGATTCGCAAAATGTGGCGCATCCAAGAAACAGAACACCCAAAAATGACTGGCGCAAATTTCAAGGGTTTCCGCCGGATCACTATGCTGCAGCAAAAGCAAGTGGTTATGATTTTTATGTTACTACTGATCATTCGCAGGAAGAAGCCTTTTATCCCACCAATCCAAACAACGAAGCATGGTTAGCCACTAATAAGGCAGCAAACGAAGCAAGCGATGGCAAGTTTGTACCATTGGTTGGCTTTGAATTCTCTGAAAACAACGGCCCAGGCGGCAAAGGGCATCTTAATGTTATCAACAGTTCGGCCTATTTAAATGCCCTTGAAACGGGAGTTGATCTTCCCCATTTTTATAAATGGCTCCAATCAGTTCCGCCTAACAGCGATGGCCCTGTTGTTGCCACTTTCAATCATCCGGCAGCCACACAGTATAATAACTGGGCCCATCGTGATGCTAAAGTAACAACCATTGTCACGATGCTCGAAATTATCAATTCAAACAAAAATATCCATCACGAAGGTTTTGTAAAAGCATTGGATGCGGGTTGGAAAGTTTCTCCGGTAGCAGGAAATGATAACCATGGTCTTGGTGGAATTAAAGCACAAACTTCACGCACTTTTGTTTTGGCAACGACCAGGACAAAAGCTGCTATTCTTGATGCAATGAAGAACCGCCGCACCTATGCTTCCCTTGATAAAAATATTCAATGCAGGTACAACGTTAACGGTAAGATTATGGGTTCAACACTTAATGGCGGCAAAGATTTTAAGTTTGAGATAGTTATCAACGATCCGGATACAAATAACCCTAAAAATAAAATCACAAAGATTGACATTGTAAAGGATGGCGGCGAAGTGGTGCAAACATACAATCCCACACCTGCCTATTCTATTAAATGGAGCCCTACTATTACTAACTCAAATAACCAATATTTTTTTGTAAGGGTATGGAATGCAGGCGGTGGAGATGCGCCAAAAGCCGA
>JBBJMD010000238.1:0-5383 GCA_037719925.1 Ferruginibacter sp. | reverse complement strand
GTTCGGTGTAACTGCCTTTATTTATCTTAAACTGCAGTGATGACGGGTTGGAAGCTTCAAAAGGCATATAGCCCGTGATCAATTCATAGGTCATCACCCCAAGCGCCCACACATCGGATTTTTGTTCCGGCTCCTGCTGAAATTGTTCCGGTGCCATATATTCCGATGTGCCCACGATAAATCCCAGCTGGGTTAACTTAGGCGAAAACTTATGTTTGGCTATTCCAAAGTCAAGCATTTTAACTGTGCGATCCGGCTGTATTCTAAAATTCTGAGGTTTGATATCCCGATGTATGATTTCATTTTTGTGAAGGTAGGCAAGCGCCGAAACAACCTGCCCGATGATGTCTTCCGTTTCTTCGCTGGAAAGTTGTTTTTTCCTGCGAAGCAGGTTATCAAGCGATTCACCTTCCACAAACTCCATTACAATGCACTGGTTATCGCCGCATTTTGTAAATTCATACAGCCGGGCGATATTAGGGTGTGTAATGGAAGACTGAATATAGGCCTCATTTTGGAAGCGTTCAACCATCCCGGGCTGGTACAATATTTTAACCGCGGCCATCCTGTTGAGGGTACTGTTATAAGCTTTATATACTTCACCCATTCCCCCAGAACCAATTCGTTCACCCAGGCGGTAGCCGGCAACTTCAGTAAACTGGCCAAATACAGATCCCATTTAGTCAATTGGTTTAGGGTGTTGGTCGTTGTCCGTTGATCGTTCGTTGTGAAATGCTGTTTTTAGTAAGTGCGGTTGCATCGCCTGGTAAAAATTACCATCATAGCGTTGTTTATCACTTTGCATCATCTTCACTGGTATCGTTATTCTCTATCCGGTTGGCAGCCCATCAATGAACAGCTATCACGGCCAACTTAACCAGGGCACAACATTTTATTCGACCTGCCGTTAAAACTTAATTCGCAACTTTCTTCCTGCCCATCAATTCCAGCCCGTATTTTATGGGTACGGCGAAAGAAATTTGCGTGCCGCCAGCATCAGACCGGCCGGCATAATACAGGCCAATAACATTGCCTTCATCGTCGAACATAGGCCCCCCGCTGTTTCCTGCACCTGTGGCGTTTATGGTTAACTGGTAAGAATCACCAAAAGCGCTGTAGGTAAGGTTTTTATCTGATGAAGCAGGGATTATCCGCCCGATATTCCCTGTTGTAACCGTTGGGGTGGGAACGCTGCTAAACTGGCTGTTGGGTTTGAATGGGTCATTCGATTTACGTACCACAAATTGCTCCGGTGCTACACCCGGGTAGCCCATCACGGTGACCATTTGCCCGGGCTTTACCTGGTCATAATTGTCTTTCATATTTACTTTGGTCAGTGAC
The DNA here is from genome assembly GCA_037719925.1 of Ferruginibacter sp. Lineage (GTDB taxonomy): Bacteria > Bacteroidota > Bacteroidia > Chitinophagales > Chitinophagaceae > Ferruginibacter. Next base: position 4,042 of record JBBJMD010000238.1, on the reverse strand, counting down.
TCGGGAAGCTCCACTTTAATCATGGCCACATCGTGATCGTCGGAAGGGGTTGCTGATTGCACCGGCCTGCGAAGGGAAGTGTTCGCAAAGATCACATTCATATACGTATTCCTGCCTTTCACCGAACCTTCATTTACCCTTTGTCCCCCGATCATGGACGCTTCACCAGGAACCCAGCCCGCAACATCCTGGGGCATCACCGAAACATTGGGTACGATCTCCAGTTTGTTACCTTCATTTTGCACCAATACACCCGGAAACGCATATTCGGCAAAACCATACCGCGTGTTCCAGTTGGTGGCAACATGCCGGTTGGTAAGAATAAAACCGTCTTCAGAAACTACAAAACCGGACCCCGTTGCGCCTGAAAAGCCAATGGGCGTACCAATGGGAACATTCTTTTTCACGTCTACAAAGGGTTCTATTGTTCCCCTGCTGTTTTGGATGTACAGCGCCGTATAGCGGCTTACTCCATCAGCACCTTTTACTACCTGGTATTTGTGCCATAATTCATCACTGGTATTTGCATCGAACAACTGCCACCCGAATTCGATCTGCACTACTTTATCTATATTTTCTTTCGCAATCATTTCCGGTGACCTTTTATTTTTCGTGGTGGAATCCTGGATTATATTGTTTACAATTTTAGTTTCTCCGGGTTTAGGGAATAGTGAGTCTTTAAAAAGAAGGCTAAGACCAATGAGCACCACCAGCAGGCTACCAATGATCATCGCCATTTTTCCGGTAGATTTTTTTCTTTCATTTACAAGCATTCTTTCCACCGTTTGTTTCCCCAGGCCGGTTTTAACAGGCTCACCTGAATTTACTGCTGAAGGCTGCACATCAGTAATGGTAGTGGGCCTGATCGTGGTAGGTATCTCTATTACCCTTGTTGCCGCCATCATATCCTGGGGCCGGGGATAAACATCAAAAGTAAATACCGGGCCATTTGAACCCAATTGCACCTCATCGCCCGCTGATAAAGGAACGGTCCCCTTAACCCTGCTTTTATTTACAAAAATTCCATTACGGCTGTTGTTATCAGTAACGGTAAATTTCGGTGGGTCTGCACTTACTTTTACGATTTTACCATGTTCCCTGCTGACAACTGTTTCCTGCTCGGGGTCAAATTGTATATCGCTGGTTGATGCCCTGCCAATTGACAGTTCCGGCTTATCAAAATCAAATTCTTCAACCTGGCTGGCTTTTGTTCCCGATACATGCCTGATGACATATCGTTCAATGATGGTGCTCATTTTTTAAGTTTGGTATGTGAATGAATGTTTAAATACTTTTGAAATTACAAGAAAAAAAGGACCGTCCACGTATTCGAACAAAACCCTGTGGAACAAACCTATGGCTATGCCTGCCAATTGCGATAAATATTTAGTTTGGCAAATACTTATTGGCTTCTATGCTGAGCAGGGCATTAGTTTCTTGCAGCAGGATATTTAGTGGGGAACAGAATGATTTCCTAAAAATAGCAATATTCACTAATAAACGTATTTATTTAAATATTTTTTTTAATACTTGTTTTATTGATCTTGCAGTTATCCATTTGCGGCATAAAAATAATCCCTTCAGAAGAATGAAAGAAACCTGTGAATACCCCCTGCTTCAAAACCTGGAAAGCAATACTATCCTGAACGCGCCAACAACTTATACCGCAAGGGGATTCCGCAAAATACCCGGGCACCCCGCACCATATGAACGCTGTAACCTTTAAATGGATTGTTGCCGCAAAAAATACTCCCTCGAATTTTCTTTGCTTTATTTAAATAGGGGTGTTCCAGGGCCTTTCAGATAGTTTTAAGTTATCTTTCAAATTGGTGCGCTCGTATACAAATGCAGTAGCCTTATTTTCGAACTACAAGAAAAAAATTCCGGTCACTGTTTTTTGATCAGGATAATATTCCCGTATCTACCTGTAAATTCGCCATACAAAAATCATAACAAATGCAACTAAAATATGTACATTCAACCCGCCTGTTAACTGCCGTTTTATTACTGCTTTCTTTACCTGCGTTTAGCCAGCACGAAGACGGTAAAGAAGAATGGATATCATTATTCAACGGCAGGGATATCAACGACTGGGTACCCAAGATCAACCACCACGAAACCGGCGAAAATTATGGTAACACTTTCAGGGTAGGGGACAGTATAATAAAGATCCGGTATGATCAGTATGATACTTTTAATGAACGCTTCGGGCACCTCTATTACAAACGGCCATTTTCATACTACCACCTGGTTTTTGAATATCGCATTGTAGGCGAATGGCGAAAGGATGCACCAGAATACACCATTATGAATAGTGGCGTAATGTTCCATTCACAGGATCCCGCAACTATGCCGCGCGAACAGAATTGGCCAATATCCATCGAATTCCAGTTACTTGCAGGGCTGGGCGACGGCGTTGCCAGGCCAACGGGAAATATGTGTTCGCCGGGTACAGATGTGGTTTTCGAGGGTAAAGTAGACGCGCGCCATTGTATTCCTTCCAATTCTAAAACTTACGAAGGGGATCAATGGGTACGCGGCGAGATCATTGTGCTGGGCGATTCCCTGATCACACATATCATCAATGGGGATACCGTGCTGCAATATTCAAAACCACAGATAGGGGGCGGGGTTGTAGCCAATTTCGACCCTGCTATAAAGCAGGATGGAAAATTACTCACGGAAGGCTTTATCGCTTTACAAAGCGAAGGGCAGCCGGTTGATTTCAGGAACATAAAAATCCGAAATCTCCGGGGTAATCGTACCAGGAAGCCGAGTAATTAACAAGCTATATTTCCTTGTAATCCTGCAACTCACCATACTAATTTGTTGTCACGTACCCGGTTTCAATTTTCATTGTCGAAATTTCTCCGCCAAAATATTGGTAAAAACCAAGCTGGTAAAAACAAGTGAAAAAATAATTGTCATTTTTACAAATATTATTATATTTGCCTAAAAATTGCTCTGCTGATTATGAACGATCAATTTGTAATTGGAGTCGATTATGGTTCTGATTCGGTGCGCTCCATTATTGTAAACGCAGCTAACGGGCAGGAAGTCGCTGCCGCTGTTTTTTATTATCCCCGCTGGAAGGAAGGGTTGTATTGCAATGCTGCCACCAACCAGTTTCGCCAGCATCCCCTGGATTATATTGAAGGACTTGAGCAGACCATTAAAAGTTGTTTACTTCAGGCCGGTCCGGCAGTGGCATCGAATGTTAAGGCCATATCGGTTGACACCACGGGTTCTACGCCTGTGGCTGTAGATGAAACCGGCACGCCGCTGTCCCTGTTGCCTACTTTTGAAAACAATCCCCATGCAATGTTCGTGTTATGGAAAGACCATACCGCTACAAAAGAAGCTGCGGAAATAAATGAGCACGCATTACAATTCGGCACCAATTACCTGCAGTTTGTAGGGGGCATTTACTCATCAGAATGGTACTGGGCAAAGCTCCTTTATACACTGCGCGCTGACCCGGAGGTGAGGAACGCCATTCATTCGTGGGTGGAGCACTGCGACTGGATACCCTTCCTGCTCTCGGGCGGGAAAGATGTTACGCGAATGAAGCGAGGTGTTTGTAGCGCAGGCCATAAAGCTTTATGGAGCGAGTCATTTAACGGCTTGCCTCCCGATGATTTTTTTGGGTCACTTGATCCTTTGTTAAAGGGCTTTACACAAAAATTATTTAAGGATACCTATACGGCTGACCAACCGGCAGGTAATTTATCAGCTGAATGGGCAGGGCGTTTAGGACTTTCGACAGCTGTGGTAGTGGGCGTGGGCGCCTTTGATGCGCATATGGGAGCAGTGGGAGGGCAGATAGAACCTTATCACCTGAGTAAAGTAATGGGCACATCCACCTGCGATATGCTCGTAGCGCCAATGAATGAAGTGGAAGGAATACTGGTACAGGGGATCTGCGGACAGGTGCCCGGCTCTGTTATTCCGGGAATGATGGGTATGGAAGCAGGCCAGTCTGCATTTGGGGATGCTTATGCCTGGTTCAAAAATATACTGGCCTGGCCCCTCCAAAAATTTT
>JBBJMD010000237.1:0-5420 GCA_037719925.1 Ferruginibacter sp. | reverse complement strand
GGGTACAGTTCTACAATTTTATTCCTGTTCCTCGAATAATTCAACGCCGTGTTCCAACTGAATTTTTCAGTACGGATAGGGGAGGCGTCGATGGAGATCTCTATTCCCTTATTTTGTAAATTACCGGCATTGATTAAAATTGACGTTACTCCGGATTCTACGGTGGATGGAATTTCAAGTATCTGGTTTTTAGTGTTGTCCTGGTAAAGTGTTACATCAAAACCAACGCGGCTGCGTAAAAAACGCATTTCAAGGCCAACCTCCCGTGAGAACTTACGTGCCGGTTTAATATTCGGCTGCAATACAGAACTACTACTAAAGGTAGAAGTGGGCACCGAGCCACCGTTAGCCCGGCTGAATCCATTAAAAGCAAAACCGGGATTCAGTGTAAATGGATCTGTATCTGATCCTAGCCAAGCCACATTCGCCCTCAGCTTCCCATAACTTATTACTGAAGGCAGGCTTTTAAAGGTTTCTGTGAAGATCCAGGATAAACTCGCTGCAGGATAATTATAAAAATTATTTCCTGTACCATCAGTATAAGTAAGTGCAGACGACCAGTCCCCGCGCCATGTGGTTTGCAGGTACAATTGGTTTTTGTAAGAAAGATCCAGGCTTGCGTATAAGGAATTGAATTTTTTGGAACTGTTTATACCACCATTAACAAGCGCAGGGTTTCTCGAATTAGCGATAAAATAATTCCCCGGGTAATTAAGTCCACCACTGGTTTCAGAATATGAAAAAGAATTTTCGTAACGCTGTACTTCTGCGCCGATATAACCGGAAGCGCTAAAATCTGGTGTAATCTCCTTATTAAGCATCAGCAAAGCTTTGAGGAACTTGCTTTGTTTGTTTTCAAATCCAAGGCCATATAAGCCGCCGGAATATGACGGGCCCTCGCCCAGCTCTTTGTTTTCCCTTTTGATATATATTATTCAGGTTGCCTTCCAGCAACAATTTTGCCCAGGATGTAATATTTGCGTTAATAGCAATTCTGCCGCGGAACAACTGTTCGTTCTGGAGATATTTGTTTTCGAAAAGGTTGAACCAGAACCTTGATTCCGGGGCTTTGTTAGGTTCATTGGTATTATTTAAATCAGGCGCACCGCCGAACATACTCGTGTACTGCTCTTTTTGCATCCAATACTTTGTGTCATAATTTCTAGGTAATACCCAGGTAAATAATTTCCCGAAATTGTAAGAAGCAAAGGCATCGAGGCCACCGAGCCTGGGAGGATTTTCACCCTTAAAGCTGCTATAGGCCACGCCTGCATCAATATTGATGGCCCTGGTCAGTTGATGTGTAGCCCGGATATCAAAAGCATCCTTACTGAATTTATTGTTTCGCACCACACCTTCTCCCTGGTTATGATTATACGAAACCCTGAAAGTGGATTTCTCAGAGCCGCCCTCAAGGGCTATGTTGGTATTAGTACCGACACCCTTTTGAAAAGCATCTAAAAAATTATTTGGTTGCGGGGAATACCTTGTTGTGGTGCCATCGTAATTTCTGACTTCCTGCCCCAGCATGCGCGGGCCCCAGTTTTCAAGTTCACGATAGATCTGCCTGTCGATATATTGTTCCCCTGTTGCAGGATCCACGGGAAATACCTTCGTAGTCCAGGCTTCGTCCGGCTTGTAGTTCGGTTCGCGGTTATCAGTAAAAAACGCGCCTACAGTACCGCCACCAAAAATATTCTGGAATTCAGGACCGGCATAGGGGTCAGCAATATTTACAGATTGCGTGAATGATACGCCGATCCCTTTTCGTGTTGAACCTTTTTTTGTTGTGATGAGTATTACTCCGTTAATGGCCCTGCTGCCATAAAGCGCCGCGGCTGCAGATCCTTTCAGCACGGAGATTGATTCAAAGTCTTCCGGATTAAGGTTTTTGAAATCATTGCCAAAATCACGGCCGGTTCCCCCGAAAGTGCCATTATCCATGATAACGCCATCCACCACAAAAATGGGTTGATTATTTGTGCCCAAAGTGGAATTACCACGAATCACAATTTTAGTATTACCGAACAATCCGCCTGCACCCTGGTCAATCTGCACTCCCGCGGCCCGCCCCTGTAATGCATTAATTGGATTGATCTCATTCGTCCGGGCAATATCTGCGCCTTTAACTTCTGTTACGGAAAAGCCGAGTTGTCTTTTTTGTTTCGAGATACCCAGGGCGGTAATTACTACACCTCCCAGCTCGGTAGTAGCAGCCTCCAGTGATATGGTTAGCGTGGTGGCATTGCCGGTAGGAGCTTCCCTGGTTTGATACCCAATTACTGAAACTACTAAAATTGAATTAGGCCCGGTGTTCAATACAAAATTCCCGTTAGCATCGGAAGAAGTGCCGTTGGTGGTTCCTTTTTCCGTTACGGAAGCCCCGGCAACCGGTTCATTTTTTTCATTAACTATAATACCTTTTAAGGTTCGTTGCTGGCCATTTACTGAAAGCAGGGAACAAGTTAGCAGGCAACATAAGAAACAGTGCGGAATTTTCTCATAACAGATTATTTTGAAAGTTTGGGAGTTCATATGCTGGTTAGAAATTTCTGCACCAGTACATGTATAAATAAAAATACATAATTTTAATTGGAATAAAAAAATGATCGTATTTTTTTGCGAATCGATTAATGTCTAAACTTCGAAAAAAAATATCCACGATAATGAATCAATGCCACCGGGGGTAATTCGCTGTTTAAAAAAGAACTAATTGATACAAATGTACGGGTAGGGAAAAACTTTTCTTGTAAGCATATGCTCTAATACAGCATTACTCAAGGAGATATTTCCCGCATTGTTATTTAGTTTAACGGGTTTAAAAAAAAAGAAGTATAATGTTAAACACCAAAAAAGCCATACTCGAAGTATGTGCCTTCCATATTGATTCCTGCATAATTGCGGAGAAAGCTGGGGCCGCAAGGGTTGAATTATGTGATAACCCGATAGAAGGTGGCACTACACCTAGCTACGGTACGATAAAGCGGGCCCGGGAAAAACTTTCTATATTGCTATATCCAATTTTGAGACCCCGCTCAGGTAACTATTTTTATAGCGATGACGAGTTTGATATTTTGAAAGATGATATAGAAATGTGCAAAGAATTAGGCTGCAATGGAATTTCAGTAGGCGTGCAAACTATACATTCACGCATCGACACAGAACGGCTAAAGCGCATAGTTGAATGGGCTGGAAATATGGGAGTTACCTGTAACCGGGTATTTGACTGCGCACCTGATCCGTTCGAAGCGCTTGAAGAAATAGTGAATTGTGGCTGCGAACGCATACTTACTTCAGGACAAAAATCGGCAGCACCGGATGCTGCTGATATATTGGCGGAGCTTGTAAAACGGGCAGGGGACCGTATTATAATAATGCCCGGCGCCGGGGTAAATTCTACAAATATTGCCGCCCTGCAGGCAGCATGCGGCGCAACAGAATTCCACTCTTCTGCAAGGAGAATCGCGCCTAACCCTGTTACCTTTATCAATAAGGATGTAAGTGATTACGGCAACGTTTATATTGCCGGTGAAGAAGAAGTAACGGCAATGGTGAAGGCTTTAAGATAAATTTTTTGGTGATGTCCGCGCGTTTGCCCGGTCAAAACATTATTAGCTTAGCGACCAGGCTTTGCCAGCTTTACATTGCTTGTGAAGATGAAACAAATGCCGGCTAACAAAACTATTGCGGCAATCAAAAGAAATATATTGATGTTGGGTATAATGGTATAACTCAACGCCGCCACGCCCTGCACCATTAATAGCAATTCATTAATTATTATGCCTGCAACAAAAATAAACATACCTGTTTTAAAGCTTTTAGTAATCTTTACTAATTGGAAGGAAACAATGTACCCCATTAAAAAAAGGCTCGTAACCGCCAATAATACCAGGTGAAGGTAGCCGATAATGATGGGCCTGAACCCATACGACAACTGGCTCAGGGCCGGGTGAACAGAACCTGATTGCAGCAACAGTTTTATGGAAAACGCGATCGCTGAAAATAACAAAATCACCCTGCCGGATTTCAAAAAGCCAATGCTGATAAAAGAAAGATTCTTATAAATAATGCTAACAATAAGGGTCCAGCCCACCAGTTGTGCAAGAACCGCTGCTACAATGAGGCAATAACCAATGAAGGGCAGGGGAATCCAAAGTACCGATAAAAAATACGCAGGAATACAGGCGAAACTAAAAAGGAGGAAGGCTATTTTAAGGTAAGTATTTGTAGTAATTATATTTTCCAGTCTGGACACAAACAAACCAATACCCGCGAACAGGAACCAACCGTTATATTGAAAATGCAAAAAGAAGTAGATTGAAGAGAGGTACCAGTTCTGGTGTGTAATTTTATTAGCCATCATATAAGAAAGGGTGAAAGCACCAACCGATGAAATAATACTACATACCAATGCTGCCTTAAACCAGAGATGACTTATTTTTTTTTCATATAACCGGTTGAGGTCGATCCAATAGTTAAAAGCAAAAAAATACGATACGAAAATAGAAAGCGTGGAAAAACTAATGGAGAAAAAGGCGTAGCCCTGGATGAAAAAACCAATCAGCATGCCATAGGCCGTAATAAGATTGGCATATAAAAGCCACCGGTATTTTTTAAAGACCTGCTCACCATTTTTTAATGCAACATAGTGAACAAGCAATACCATTAAAGTTTGTGTGATCCATCCCGAAAAAGCAAAATGCGAATGACTGTGTAATACAAATTTTTGTTGAACAAAAGGGAGATAAAAGGCAATTTTATAACGCATGATTACACCCAGCAAAGCAACCAGCATTAAATTAAAAAATGAAATGGAAAGCCACTTGCGCAGGTATTGATCCATGGAAATTTCTTCCAAAATACCATAAAAACAATCAAGCCATTGTGACTTCAATCATATCTGTACAATACACTTTTCCCTTTGCAATACGCAACTCCCCTTTATCGTGCATTGTGCGCATGGTCCGGATAACAGTTTCAACCCTTAAACCAGTCATATCTGCAACTTGCTGGCGGGTAAGATTTAGTTGGTTACAGGTACTGCAGAAATTTTTCTTTTCTCTTTTTAAGTAATTTAATAAAGTAGCTATCCTGTTTTCCGGACAATTAGAGGCGAAGGATTTTATAATCAGCATCTTAAATCTCAGTCTTTCGGAAAATAGCTTTGTGAAGGCCAGGAGAATATCGTTATTGTCTTTTAATAATTCAAGGAAGGTGGATTTATGAAGCCTTATTAAAGTACTATCTTCATTTGCAACGGCTGATGCCGCATAATATCCATCATCAAACAGCGGCATTTCTCCAAAAGATTCGCATGGCTCTACAATTGAATGGATACATTCTTTTCCTCCAAGTTTAAAATCATACCACCTAAGCGTCCGGTCAACCGGGGGTTATTAAATCAAACTGCTTCCGACACT
>JBBJMD010000236.1:0-5431 GCA_037719925.1 Ferruginibacter sp. | reverse complement strand
ATACTATTGCCTGCTGTTAGCGAAACCATATATTCCGCCTCTGTTGCATAATAGTGAGTTGCGTCCTGAAACGAAGAAGCATTGGTGGTAGATGTGCCATCGCCAAAATCCCAAACCCAGGAATCCACTTTGCCATAAGTAGTGGTAGACGAATCAAAAAATGCGATCGGGGTATTTTTGCATTGCCCCTGTACCGAAAAACCAGGTTTAAAAACAGGATATACTTTTACAATGGAATAAGCTGAATCGGAACAGGGTAGATTTTTATTTACCACTAATTTTAAAACATAGGTTCCTGTATCAGGAAATGTGAAAAAAGGATTTTCACTAGCGGAGGTATCGTCCAGGGCCCCTTCTACTCCAAAATCCCATGAATATGTTTTAATATTTCCGCCTGTAGCCTTGTTACTAAATTGCCTGGTGAGCCCGTCGCAACTGAAGTAAAGTGGTTCTAAAAGTGCCTGCGTTAATGAACAGTCGGCGACAAAAACATGCAGGGATTTATGTACCGTTGATTTAATGATATTGGTGCCTCGTTTATATTCTGTAACTGTACAAGTGAGCACATATGTGCCCTCAACTGAAGGGGCAACGCCACCGACGATACCTGTAACGGGGTTAATGGTAACGTCTTTTCCCAGGGGCTGCTTGCCTGAATAAGGGCTTTCATAACTTACAAACCTGTAAGGCGGAGGCTCCGTTTGCCCGGCACATTGCGAACCGTTGCTCCTCGATGAATAATAAGCATCGGTAAAACTGTAGGCAAGAGAATCACCATCTGGATCGGTTGCACTAAAATCAAAACTAAAATTGTTGGACTTACAAATAATGGCCGTGTCATTTTGCGAAAACCGGGCGCTTGAATTCTGGTACGCCAATGGATCATCTCCATTAGTACCCGGAATTTTAACCATCCAGGTATCTCCAATAGTGCTTGAGCCACCCTGCAGATTAATAATATTGGCAATCCGGCAGCAGCGCTGGTAAGAGATGATATATCCTGTTGGAGTAATGGGGAGGTCACGGGTAAATTCAAATGTGGCAATTTTATAACAAATATTCGGAATATTATTAACACACTGGTGGCATTGCTGCCGTGTACAATTCTGTATGTCAATTACCCGCGTATTGAAGATATCGAGTTCGGCAACGAGGGTATTACTGCCCCCATCAAATATTGAAATGTTAACATTCGGGCACCATTGATTTTCCGTGAGCGCACATTCTGTATAGATCTTAAGTGTTACAATATACCGTGCAGTTCCGGCTGCGGAACCAGGTCCCACATATGTATAATACATCCATCCGCCTTTGGTATGATTCGCAAAAGAAGTAAGTCCAAACCCGAATAATAAAACCGCGACCAGGAGACTTTTCATCAAAAAAATTTAGCGCCAGGTAGCTGGAATGGCGTTTAACAAACGAAATATCAAGTTACTGCATTTCAGGGTGTAAACGGTAAAATAATAATTTGGGTTGCCCTGGAGAATCCCGGAGTTTAAATATTGAATTAAACCCCGGTATTTTGGGAATTAAAAACAAGAAACCGAACACGCTATTACCCCTTAATTCGTGATAGAAAAAATTATACAACTGCCAGGCCCCCGTTTCATTAATGTCCAATTCGGGGATTGTTTGCCCGTGGATCTTTTCATCCGGCAGAATAAATTCTTTATTCTTTATAGCCATTAGTTGTGCACATTCCCGAAGGCGTGGCTGTAAAACTTTTCAATAACCTTTTGACAAAAGTTGCAGAAATTTGTATCTTCAATCGAAATTTATACTTAATTATTGAGACAGGTAACAAATTCAGTTCATACAACAATAAATAAAAACAACAAATACAAGTAAACTTATGGCTAAATCACAGGAAACATGGAGTAAAAAAGAAAGAGAAAAGAAAAAACAAAAAAGCAAAAAAGATAAGGAAGAGAAAAAACAGGAAAGAAAAGATAATGCCAAAGAAGGAAAAAGCTTTGATGACATGCTTGCCTATATTGATGAAAATGGCAACATCTCATCTACCCCACCCGATCCCCGAAAAAAGATAAAAGTTAATGTTGAAGATATTGAGATCGGCGTCCCTAAACAAAAACCGTTTGACCCTGCTGATCTTATCAGGAAAGGAACAGTTACCTTTTTTAATGAAGCCAAGGGTTATGGATTTATAAAAGACCAGGAGTCGCAGGAAAGTGTATTTGTTCACATGAATTCATTTTTAGATAAGATCAAAGAAAATAGTAAAGTTATTTTTGAAGTAGAGATGGGACCAAAGGGGGCCAATGCAATCAATGTAAAACTCGCGGGCTAACAACACCCGTTCCAGTTACTTATTTACAAGTGATCGTCAAGGTGTGCCGCACTCTTTAATTTGGGTCTATGAGTAAGTTCTTCCTTTCCGTTCTTGTTATTCTTTTTTTTAGTTGTAATAACTCCGGATCTAAAAACCCGCAACTTAAAATTACTACAGGCTATGGTGATATTATCGTGGAGCTTTATCCCAAACAGGCACCCAAAACCGTAGCGGCATTTTTATCATATATTGATTCAGGCTATTATATCAACAGTTCCTTTTACCGCGTTATCCTGCTGGAAGGATTAAGCCCGGCCGGAAATGTGGGCCTTATCCAGGGCGGAATTTACAACACTAATGATAAGAAATTTCCTAACGTGCCCGGTATTGAACATGAGTCTACAAAGCAAACCGGGTTAACGCATACCAGCGGCACAATATCGCTTGCCCGTACAACCCCTGGCACTGCGAACACGGAATTTTTTATTTGTATCGGAGATCAAAGCCAGTTTGATTATGGGAAGGTAAGCGAGGGAGACAGTCTTGGCTTCGCCGCTTTTGGAAAAGTAATTAACGGCATGCCCGTGGTGAGAAAAATACAGGATCAAAAAAAACATGAGCAGCGCTTTAATGAAAAGATCGCCATCAGCAAAATTGAAAGATTTTAATTCAGGTATTTAGCAATAATGACCGACACTATATTAATCATTGCTACCCTCAATATTCCATACCGGCCACCGTCTCCTCTTCTACTTCTTTAACAGTTGCTTTGTACCGGATTATCTTTCCGCCGATGATTAAAATTAAAAAACTAAGGAGGGAACAAGCTGCCATCACACCCGTCATGGGCAAGGCGGTATTATTGCTCAAAAAACTTACAAGGGCCGAAGTAAATGCACCGATTCCCATTTGAATGGCCCCCATCAGCGCAGAAGCGCTTCCGGCCTTTTTGCTAAAAGGCGCCATGGAAAGCGCAGATGAATTCGGAAACGTAAAGCCCTGGCAACTCAGGAAAATCAATATCAATACAATGGTACCTGCCAGCCCTACCACCCCATACCAGGAACCAACGAAAAGGCAGATGCCCGTGATTCCCTGGCATAATAATGCCACCCGGATGATCTGTTCACTTTTATATTTTCTCAATAAAAAACTATTAACCTGGCTGGAAATGATCAGGCCACCTGCTACCAGCGCAAAGATCCATCCATACTCTTTCTCAGATACTTTATAAATTTCCATAAAGACGGAAGGAGAACCCGAAATATAAGCGTATAAGCCGGCCGCAGCAACGGCACCTGTGAAGGCATATGTATAAAATTGCGGTTCCTTTAATACACTGATGAAGCTATTGATGATCGCAATGGGCTTTAATGAATATTCCGGATCGGGTTTACGGCTTTCCGGTAAAAGAAAATAAACAGCTGCCAGGATTACCACACCCATGATAGTCAATAAGACAAAAACATAATGCCAGCCAAGCGATGCTGTTAAATATCCACCCAATGTAGGTGCGATAATGGGTGATACACCCACCACCAGCATCAGCATCGAAAAAATTTTCGCATTATCTTCAACATCAAAAAGGTCCCTTACCATTGCCCTAGATGCCACCATTCCCGCACACCCCCCGAGGGCCTGCAAAAAACGCAGTGCGATCAAACTATCTGCAGTGTTTGCCATTGCACAAAAGCTGGATGCTAAAATGTACAGGAGCAGTCCTGCATAAAGTGGTTTTTTTCGCCCAAACCTGTCGAGCAATGGCCCGTATATAAATTGCCCTATTGATATTCCTATAAAAAACGCGGATAATGACAATGAAACATGAGCGACTGTTGTATGCAGGTCTGAAGCTATATCCGGGAAGGCGGGGAGATACATGTCGATAGAGAACGGTCCAATGGCTGTGATCATACCCAGCACGAGTATCAGTATAAATTTTTTCTTTCCCTTCATGAGGTTATAAATATGGGTGCCGCCCCATTTTCAATAATTCGGGTTAAGGCACGGACTATTGAAGGTGTACATCATTTAAAAAAGGTTCTGCACTTACTTTGCACGAAAAATATGTTTTCTTCAATAGTGCGAACGGATTCAACCGAAAATTTCATTCAACAACCCGGCCAGCCGTACGCCGCCTTTTAACAGGCGCTGATTCAATATGCTCACATAGTTAAAATTGTATTTATAATCCAGGCGTTGATCAGGTTGCTTTATTTCACTGTATATCTTTTCGGCCAACTGGTAAGACTCGAGTACCCATTTACTAACGGAATCATGTTGCCATTCATTCACCTCGCCACTTGTAGTATGGTTGATAGCAGCCGCGTATTCGGTATAACTCAATTGCTGAAAAAGGATGAGCTGGTCATCCCACATCTGGTGTAAATTTTTTGATTCCCCAAACCACAATACTTTGATCTTATTTCCACCAAGATCCTCCGGCCTTGCTGTATGCATCGGCTGGTGAATGTCACCCACCAGGTGAATAAGCAACCGTAAGTACAATAATTTTTGTTCAGCGGGGAGACCTGTCTCTTTTAAGGCCTTTATCAAAAAATTAATTTTCGTGTATGCATCAACAGCGGTATCCATAGCGAGATAAGCGTGTAATTCCTTTTCGCTTAAACCAGCTTTCAAATTTATAAAATGCCAGTTGAAGAGGTAATTATAGGAGCTGTCAGACTTTACAAAATCAGCCCAGTTGCTTGCCATCGCAACAGATTCATAGCCTAATATTTTGGCAATCTCTTTTCTTGTTTTCTTTGTAAGATAGCTGTCGGCTACCTGCCCTATTACCCGGTGGCCTTCTACGCCCCATGCCATGGTGGTATAGGAAATTGAAAAACAAACAAAAAGAAAGATTAATTTTTTTAAAAGCTTTGTTATCATTATGAAAGAGATTTAACTTAATTGTTAAGCCGGGCAAAAATAAGCCATTGCAGGAGATGAGGAATAGCGTGGATAAAATAAACTTCGCCATCCGGGAATTAAAATTTGAATGCTTGGTAAGTTCGACCAATAATGCTGAAATAAAAGCTATTCTTAATCTAAGCAGTACCTGCTAACACCAGGAGAAAGGATGGTTGCTGTTTTCTTTTTTTTCTTGATAAAAAAAAGAAACAAAAAAAATCAAGG
>JBBJMD010000235.1:0-5461 GCA_037719925.1 Ferruginibacter sp. | reverse complement strand
TAGAATAACTGTTGACAATTCCGACCGGTTAAATTGAAAGGCAATACCCGTCGATAAGTTTAAGTCCTGCATACTTCCATTTTATAGTTAGATTTTACCCCAGGAATCCGGGTAAACTATTCGTTGGCATAACTCACCGGCGCCTGCAAACGGACAGGCGGAGCGCCCGACTTATTTAAAAGGAATCATCCATCCACAGCCAGGTGATTAATGATCAACCAGGTCGCTAATATTAAAATGACTTTTAAACATCATTCATTCTTTCCAATTTCGTATGCGAAATTCTGCTTAGGTTGCATCATGCTGGTTACGCTCACGATCATACGCTACCCCAGGCGGTTTACTTATTTTGCCCTGCTGGCCATGGCAGTGCACAGGTTCCCCCTTTACTTTAATAAAAAAATATCTTTTTACAAGCTCCTTGGCTGCGGAAAGAACGGGACCTTCGACATACACCCCGATTGGCAGCAATGGGGAATATTGGCCGTAAGGCCTGCCCCAACCACTAGCGCTAAGTTAACTGGAGAGGCAATGATGAGTGATTTGTATGGATCATTGATTGGGAAATGGCTGCGCTTTTTTAATTGTGAAACATGGACGATTTTTTTAGAGCCCATCGAGGGGCATGGAAGCTGGGATGGAAAAGAACCATTTGGCCAATTAACAAAAAACCCTGCTTATACCGGGCCTGTTGCTGTACTAACCCGGGCGACTATCCGCTTCTCAAAATTAAAAGCCTTTTGGAAAAATGTGCATGGCTCCGCCAAAGAAATGGGCAATGCGGAAGGGTATATTACCTCCTTTGGCATTGGCGAAATACCTTTTGTGAAACAAGCTACTTTTAGTATCTGGCAAAGCAGGGAAGCAATGAAGCAATTTGCTTACAAAGCGGCGGACCATGCCAAAGTTATCCGGAAAACCAGAACAGAAGGCTGGTACAGTGAAGAGTTGTTCGTACGATTCAAACCGGTAAAAACTTTGGGCACCATCAGGGGCAATGACCCTTTGGGAGGAAAGTTATAAATTTGGAGTTAGGTAAAAATGAACTGAAGGGCTCCTGGTATTTTTCCGGGGGGATTTCCATGCAAACTGGTATAAATGTGACACTGGATAAAATGTATTTATGAAGAATATCAAACTTATTGAAGTGCCCAGCGAGATTGGTGCCGGAACCCGGGGCGCAAGTATGGGTGTGGATGCGATAAAGATCGCGGCGCTGGACTTTATGAGTAATTTTTTTGTGCACTTTCCTTCCGAAAAAATAGAGGTAGAAAACAATTTATTATTTGAACCGATTCAATCGCCTTATGGCAAAAGGATACTGGGTATTTTAAACTTATATGAAAAAGTCAGCAAGGCGGTTGCGGATTCCATCAGGGGACATTTCTTCCCGGTAGTTTTAAGTGGCGATCACAGCACTTCCGGCGGAACCATTGCCGGGATCAAAATCGCGAAACCTAAGAGTAAACTGGGAGTGATCTGGATCGATGCGCACGCCGACCTGCATACTCCCTATACCACTCCAACGGGGAATATGCATGGAATGCCGCTGGCCACTGCCATCAGCGATAATAATGAAGAATACAAAGTACATGACCTGGATGAAAAAACTCAAAAGATCTGGGAACAGCTGAAAAATATAGGAAAGATACATCCGAAGATCCTTCCCGAAGATATTGTACTTATCTCCCTCAGGGATTTTGAAAAAGAAGAAAAAGCGCTGATTGACAAATATAGTATCAAAGTGATTACCACCAGCGAAGTAAGACGTAATGGTGCTGAAAGTGTGAGCCGTAAAGTACTACGTTACCTGTCAGACTGCTCGGACATCTATGTTAGTTTCGATGTGGATAGTCTCGATTCTTCCATTTCAAAAGGGACGGGCACTCCTGTAAGCAATGGGTTGAAGGAAAGGGAAGCAGAAGACCTGATCAGTAAATTGATGCAAAGCAGGAAGATCTGTTGTTTCGAGATTACCGAGGTAAACCCGACGCTGGATAAAGAAAACCTGATGGCCGAGATTGCATTTAATATTTTACAAAGAAGTGTAAACGTATTAATGATGAACTAGCGGCCCCGGGGGGTGCGCCTGTTTGTGCCAGTAAAAATTCAAAAAATAATTAATAAATCGCTACGCGTAAATGCAGAAATAAAAAAGGCTGTCTACCTGGATACGATACCCTTCAATGCCGGCAGGAGAATATTAATCACTTAAAGTAAAATCTTTTTCTTCATTTGCTTTATCTCGTTACAGTTGTAATGCATGTCCCAGCTAATCGAAGCCATCAAGGGGCGCGTTTACAGTAATTGCCATACGGATCAGGCTTATCAAGAAGCGCCGTACAGCCAGGATGTAGTCTAATACATTTTACCTTTTTTAACCAGGTAGAAACCTTCATAGCCCTGGATTATCTTCGCCTTAAAATAACATGTAGCTGCCATTCTGCCCATTATTAAAACTGCCTGTAACGGAGGCTTCCGCCGCAGTGGGCGCCTCTTCTGAAAGTAATCGCCCTGCGTATCTTAAAACGATAGCCAGGTAGTTTCCAAATAAGATAGAAGTGTTACACAAAGCCCTTCTTATAATTTTACATTGATATCGCAGCATTAGGAATATTTCCACTCCGCCGCGGTATTATCGCCTCACCGCCTGCTGCACCTTTCCTTTTGTTGCCGGCATTTCTTGATTTCCGTTGTATGCTATATTTGCCGGCTGTTTGGCTGAAGATACCATTTGTGGAAATCTGATCGATTTGTATCTCAAGACAATACATATTTGTTTAACGTTAATTTAAGGATACACGTGAACCATTTATAAAAAATAATTTAGACTTTTAACAACACAATATTTAATTCTATACCAAAACCCTTATAATGCAACTTAAAACTGCCTTATGTCTTTTTACCGGTCTTTTATTAACTTTTTTCATCTCCTCCGCACAATCAGTTACCGGTAAAATTTTGGATACCGCTGCTAAAAAAGAAGTGAGTAATGCAGTCGTTGCTTTATTGACTACCGGTGATTCCACTTTATACAAATTCATACGTACAAATAAAGAAGGCGGGTTTAATATTGGAGAAACAAAACCGGGAAAGTATATTTTACTTGTTACCCATCCATTTTTCGCCGATTTCATTGATGATATTACCGTGCCGGATGCCGGCATACAATTACCTGCACTTTCCCTGACCTCCAAAAGTAAATTGTTACAGGAGATCATTTTAAAAACTGGTAGCCCAATGAGGATCAAGGGCGATACCACCATATTTACGGCAGACAGTTTCCAGGTAAGCGCTAATGCCAACGTAGAAGAACTCCTCAAAAAATTGCCGGGTATCCAGGTTGATAAAGACGGTAAGATAAAGGCCATGGGCGAAACAGTGGAAAAAGTTTTGGTTGACGGGGAAGAATTTTTTGGGGATGATCCCGGTATGGCGGTAAAAAATTTAAGGGCAGTTGCTGTTACCGTGCTGCAGGTGTATGATAAAAAAAGCGACCAGGCAGAGTTTACGGGTATCGATGACGGTAAAACAAAAAAAACGATCAACCTGAAATTAAAAGATGATAGGAAGAAGGGCTATTTTGGCAAGATCGACCTGGCAGGAGGAACGCAGGATAAGATAGACGACCGGTACAATAACAATATCCTGTTAAATGCCTTTAAGGGTAAACGTAAGATAGCGGGGTATTTTCTGAATGGCAATACAGGGCAAGATGGATTAAGCTGGCAGGACAATGATAAATTCGGTGGTGCGGATGATAATTTTTCCATTAATGCAGATGAAGAGGGAAACCTGAATTTTAATTGGCAGGGCAACCAGGATGACGAGCCATGGGTGGATACGAAAAACGGCCTCTTCAAAAACAATAACCTTGGAGTTCAATATTCAAACAAATGGAACGACAAAAAAAGTTTGTCCATTTCGCCGAAATACAATTTACAGGACTATATCAATACCAGAAGGAGTTTTACCCAAACCCAGGTTGCAGATTCTTTTTTTAATGACAACGCTGTTGAAAATATTCATGTCAACAAAAAAAGTTTCAAGCTGAATGCGGTTTTCGATGTTAAGATAGACTCCTCCAATTCATTAAAAATTACCGCCAAATCAAGCATTTACCAATTGGAGAGCCAGTCGTACAGAACATCGCAAAATACCGGGAAATCCGGTGAGCTTAATAATACAAGCCTGAGACAATTGAATACCAATTCAGACAAACAATTTTTTAGTGGGAATATTATGTTTAAACATAAATTTAAAAAATTGAGGAGGACCTTTTCTTTAACTGCAGACTGGAATTCTTTAAATACCGTAGGCACAAACTTTTTAAAATCTGATAATGATATTTACACGGACGGGGTGATATCTTTTTCCCAAAAATTTGATCAGCAAAAAGACTATGAAAAAGGTACCCGGCAGCTGTTGGCAAGGGCGATCTATACAGAACCGCTGAGTAAAAAATATTCGCTGGAATTAAATTACGAAGCAAGTATCAGTAATGGCAATAATGATCAAAAGACATATTCGTATTCATCCGCTTCAGGTAAATATGATGACATGGTGGATTCTTTAACCAATCTATTTGATCAAAAAATTACAATTAACAAGCCTGGTTTTAAGATCAGTTTTACTGATAAAAAACTGAAATACAATTTCGGGTCAGGTATTGGGTTAACACAATTTAATTTAACCGACCAGACACTTGACAGAATCTACCGGCGGAATTACACCAATTTTTTTCCCAATGCGAGTTTAACCTATACTTACAAAAGCAACCATAATCTCCGCTTGTATTATAATGGAAATACAACACAGCCGCGGATCGATCGTTAATTATTACGGGATAACAACGATTTCTTTAACCAGTATCTTGGCAACCCATTATTGAAGCCATCTTTTGGAAATAATATCAACATTTCACATCAAAGTTACGACATGATCAAAGACATGTTCCTGTACCAGTCGCTCAACTTTTCACAAACGAGCAATGCCATTACCAACAGCCGTATAATTGACGGCAACTCGGGAAAAACCATCAGCCAGCCGGTTAATACAAATGGTAATTACAGTTTTTCTTTTTACGGAGGTTTTGGGCGTAAAGTAAAAAAACTTGACCTCAGATTTGAGCTGGGCCCGAATGCAAATTATAATCACAGCACGGAGATCATAAACGGCCGCACTAATGTTACCAAAAATCTGAACGCCGGTATTAATATTTACCTGAATAAATCCAAGCCCAAGAAATATGAATTTTCGGTTTCGAACCGGTTTATGTTCAACAGCAATACCACGCAACAATATGATGCCCCAATTAAATACAACACAAACGACCTGGGTATTGATGCAACGGTTTACCTGAAAAAAGTTTGGTCGGTCAAAACCGATTTCAATTATTATGTAAGGCAAAAAACGCCGCAGTTCCAAAATAATTTGAGTAACCAGCTTTGGAATGCGCGGC
>JBBJMD010000234.1:0-5483 GCA_037719925.1 Ferruginibacter sp. | reverse complement strand
TAATTGATCATTTTTAAATGCCCAAAGATTTATATGAAATATCATGGTAACATTTTTGCCCGCCTCAATTTCCTGGTAATTATTCCTGCCCTGATAGGAGGGTGCATATCCTGCAAAGACAGTAACCGCTTTGCGAACGATTACAGTGGCTGGGGCGCTTATGCCGGATCGAAAGATGGTAACCGGTATTCTTCGAACGAGCAGATCAATACAGAAAATGTGTCGCAACTCCAGGTAGCGTGGACATACAGTTCAGGTGACAGTGACACAGCGAACCGCACTCAAAATCAATGTAACCCCATCATGGTTGATGGTTTACTTTATGGCACAACACCACAGGTAAAGTTGTTTGCATTGAATGCAGCGACCGGGCAGGTAAAATGGATATTTGACCCCGCCACGGAAGATACGGCATCAAAAAGAGATCCCTATGAATATTATAAAGTAGTCCGGGGCGTGCTCTACTGGCAGGATGACAAAGCGGAGAACAAGCGCATCATCTATAGCGTAGGATCAAAAACCTATGCCATTAATGCCGCGGATGGGAAGCCTGTCAGGAGCTTTGGCAAGAACGGTTATATTGACCTTACAGAAAATCTCGACAGGGAGCCGGGAACCTATAGCACCTATATTGCCAATACCACGCCAGGCGTTATTTATAAGGAACTTCTTATAATGGGTATGCGTGTAGGGGAAGCCGCTGACGCAGCGCCCGGCCATATACGGGCTTTTGATGTACGCACCGGCGAACGTAAATGGATCTTCCATACTATTCCGCATCCCGGTGAAAAAGGCTACGAGGACTGGCCGGATAAAGATGCCTGGAGAAAGTTAGGAGGCGCCAATAACTGGGCAGGCATGTCCCTGGACGAAAAAAGAGGAATCGTTTATGTTCCAACAGGTTCTGTTGGCGGCGATTTCTATGGAGGCATCCGTAAGGGCAGCAACCTGTACAGTAATTCACTGATAGCTTTGGATGCTGCCACAGGGAAATACCGGTGGCACTACCAGGTTGTGCATCACGATCTGTGGGACCGCGACCTGGCCGCAAATCCCAATTTGGTTACGATCCATCCTGATGGAAGAGAGATAGATGCCGTTGCGCAGATCACTAAGCATGGGTATATTTTCCTTTTCGACCGCACTAATGGGGAACCTGTTTTTCCCATTGAGGAAAAGCGGGTACCCTCTTTGCCTGCTTTGCCGGGGGAGGAAGTGTGGCCCACACAGCCTATCCCTGTTTTGCCAGAGCCTTTTGCCCGCCAGCAATTCGGTCCCAACGATGTTACAAACCGTACACCCGACGCCCACCGCGAAATGATGGAACGTTACAACCAGGTAAAATTCCGCGTTCCTTTCGCACCGCCAAGTAAGGATGGTTCCTGGATATTTCCCGGATTTGATGGGGGTGGAGAGTGGGGCGGTGCTGCTGTTGACCCGGCTTCAGGCATCCTCTATGTAAACAGCAGCGAAATGCCCTGGAGCCTTACCATGGTTGATGTTGCGGAAGGGGATGAAAAGTCGGTAAGGGGCATTGGTAAAAATGTTTATGGGAGGTATTGCGGATCCTGCCACGGGCCGGAATTAAAAGGCAATGGCGCATCTTTTCCTTCATTGTTGCACCTTGAGAACAAATACCAGCAAGAACAGGTATCGAAGATAATTTCCAACGGGAAAAATATGATGCCGGGATTTAAACAGATTGCCGGGGATGAAAAGGAGGCCTTGCTGGTTTTTTTATTGAACCTGACTGATAAAGAACCGGCTTCAAAATTAAAACCGGGAGTAACACCAGGAAGCAAATTTGCAGTATCCAACTCTTTGCAGAAAAAAACAAGCATACTCGACGAGGTGCCGTATACCATGACAGGATATAACCGTTTCCTCGATAAGGATGGTTATCCCGGTATCGCGCCGCCTTGGGGCACACTGAATGCAGTTAGCCTGAACAGTGGAAAATTGCTCTGGAAAGTGCCATTAGGAGAATACCCGGAGCTGACTAAAAAAGGTATTCCTGTTACAGGTACAGAAGGTTATGGCGGACCGCTGGTTACAAAGGGTGGCCTGGTTTTTATTGCCGCTTCCAAGGATGCGAAAATGCATGCTTTTGATAAAAAAACGGGCAAGCTGTTATGGCAGGCGCAGCTCCCGGTACCGGGGTATGCTACTCCCGCCACCTATTCCATCGATGGCAAACAGTTTGTAGTGATCGCATGTGGTGGAGGCAAGATCGGCAGTAAATCAGGTGACCAGTATATCGCTTTTGCATTGCCGGATAAAAAATAACTTTTTTCCTCCATTTTAGATACACCACTTACATGGATTATGCGCCTTATGCCTTTTTTTAAGTCAGCAATTACACATCGTAAAAGGGTCGCATAGAAAAAGGTAATGGCTTATCAGTGTATCAAATAGTAAACAATATTTTTTGGCCTTACAGGTTGTAAAAACGTGCAATTTAAAAATTCATCTCATGTAATTACATATTGCCTGGTAGACAAAGAATGAACATTAGCTAACGGAAAATATGCGGGCTGTCCTGATAATTTGTGTTGTTGATTGTTAACCTTTATCAGATTACTGGATTAATTGAATTGGAGGGCCGGCAGGCGGTAGGTTTGAGAATCGTAGACGAATAGCTCGTCAATCTCGATCGTCCAATATTTGTGGAGTGGTGTCTCCAACAGGTAGGCATCCACTTCTTTTTTACTGGTGGCGTTAATGATCATCCAGCAGCGCTGGGTTTCCATGCTTACTGAATAATAATCTATCGTTCCTTTATCAATGAGGCTATTAATATATGCACGGTGCTCCGGAACCAGTTTCATAAATTCATCATCCATATCAAAACGGATCGTAACCTGGAATTTGCTGAAATTATATTCATTTATATTTTCCATGATACAATATTATTTTCCCATTCTTTTTTAAAAGGAGCGGATATTTTAATATAATTATCTGTGTAGCCTTCCATTATTCCATTTTTGTTGTGCATTTCAAATAATACTTCCCGCGTATTACCAACGTTTTGAGCGGTGAAATATTGCATCTTTTGGTAACTCAGGTTACGCAAGACCTTGTTTCGCTGGTTCCGGACTAGAACCGGAATTACCGGCTTCATCGTGGCGGCAGGGAGTGGATCTTTCTGAATAAGTAAATACATGGAGGTATGAAATATCCAACTCCCGCAAAAATTCAACGGTCTCTGTAAAGTCTTCTTCTGTTTCTCCCGGAAACCCAACAATAACGTCGACGCCTATGCAACAATGTGGCATAAGTTTTTTTATCCTGGCGACTTTTTCCGCATACAATTCTCTTTTATACCTTCTTCTCATGAGTCCCAGTATTTTATTGCTCCCACTTTGCAATGGAATATGAAAGTGCGGCATGAACTTTTTACTATTGCTCACCATCCCGATGATCTCATCGGTAAGTAAATTGGGTTCTATGGACGATATTCTGTACCTGGCCGGTCCTGTTGATTGATCAAGTTCGGTGATCAAATGGTAAAAAGTTTCACTTCTTTTGTAAGTTCCCCCTTTTTCAACGGGCACCTGGTAACTTTTTCCAAAATCCCCCAGGTTAATCCCTGTTAATACTATTTCCTTTACACCCTGTGCTGCAATTGTTTTTACATTGACTATGATATTTTCAATGAGGTCGCTCCGGCTTTTGCCCCTTGCCATCGGAATTGTGCAGAAGGTGCAATTATAATCACAACCATCCTGTACTTTTAAAAATACTCTTGTCCGGTCGTTCAAAGACTGGGAGGCTGTAAATATATTCACGTCCTCTATCTCGCAGCTGCATATCCTTGCACTGTCCCCTTTAGTGATCTCTTTGAGGTGCTCGGTGATATTAAATTTTTCGGCTGCCCCCAGTACCAGGTCAACACCGGGGATCGAGGCTATCTCTGCAGGTTTCAATTGGGCATAACAACCTGTGATCACAACCATCGCCTCAGGGGCTTTGCGCTGGATGCGCCTCACCAGCAGGCGGCATTCCTTGTCAGCATTGTCTGTTACAGAACAGGTATTGATCACATACACATCCGCTACTTCATCAAAGCCCTTTCTTATAAAACCATCATTCTCCAGCAATTTCCCAATGGTGGAGGTTTCAGAAAAATTCAGTTTACAACCTAAAGTATGTAAGGCAACAGTTTTAATCACATTGCAAAGATACGCTGCGCTGCTACAATTATTTAGGCCCGTAGCACATTATGAAGAATGCATCCAAAAACCATCTTTTCATTACTTTGCAGGGATTATTAAGCCATGACAAAAAGATACCTGCCCTTTATCGTATTGTTTGCTGCAGCCTTATTGCTGTATTCCGTTAAAAAAAATCAACGTGGCAGTTTTCCTCATAACCAGCCTGCTGATGTTAGGTTACCTGAGGAAAACATTGATGGATTCAACCGGAAGGCAGGTACGGTAGTTTATAGCAGGCACGCCCGTTGCCGGATGGAATGCAGGCATATTGATGAGTCCGAAGTAATGGAAATATTGGAGACAGGGGTTTTAAATTATGATAAAATTAAGGAAGATCACCTCGGTAAAACTTATCCATTGGAAGGACTGACGCACGATAAGCAAAACGTACGGATTGTGGTTGCCCCAAAACAAAATGAGCTTGTAGTGGTTACTGTAATTGATCTGGACAAGGATTGGAATTGTGATTGCAATGATCCTTAAATCTCCCTGTTTCTTAAGAAAACAGTCTACATTTACTTTCACTTCCTGGTCATTTTTGCAGGTGGAAGAAAATATGAATAATTCGAATAGGGGAACCTACATTGATAACGATAATAAATTTCCCTTTTGGGAATAGGCCATGAAAATAAAATCATTTTTAGCCAAGCCATTTGCGGGTTACATCTATAAGCAAATAAAAAAAGGGATGGAAACTGCACTCGAGGACCAGCAATCCATTTTCAGCCAGTTGATAAAAACCGGGGCCAAAACTTCTTTCGGAAAGGACCATGGGTTTGAGGATATCAAGACGTACGAGGACTTTGTTAAGCAAGTACCTATCCGGGATTATGAAGCTTTTAAACCCTATATCGAAAAGATCAAGGAAGGAAAACACAATGTTCTTTGGAAAGGGCAGCCAATTTATTTTGCCAAAACGAGTGGAACAACCAGCGGTATAAAATATATACCTATTAGCAAAGATTCCATCAATAATCATATCAATTCCGCCCGGAATGCCTTGTTGTGCTATATGGCCGAAACAGGTAATACAAAATTTGCCGATGGCAAACTGATCTTCCTGAGTGGTTCACCCGAGCTGGAAAGAGTGGGGGGGATACCTACCGGCAGGCTAAGCGGTATCGTAAACCATCATGTACCTAAATATTTGCGGGAAAATCAACTGCCTTATTACGAAACAAACTGTATGGCGGAATGGGAAGAAAAAATTGACAAGATCGTAGATGAAACAATGCACCAGCAAATTAAGCTTATAAGTGGAATACCACA
>JBBJMD010000233.1:0-5498 GCA_037719925.1 Ferruginibacter sp. | reverse complement strand
ATCTTGTTGAATTCTTTTGGGCTTTTACCCCAATAGGTTCCATTATAATCAAATAATTCCAGCTCATTGTAGCCAAGCTTTGCAAGTTTTGCGAGCGAGCCGACCAGGTCTTTTTTCAGGTACTCCCGGATGGTCCAAACCTGTACTCCCAAAGGACGTTTATCCGCAGCTGCAAACAGTTGCGGCGATATGGTGGTAACTGCAGCGGTAATACCGAGGGACTTTATAAAATTTCTTCTTTCCATGACCTGAATTTTGGTAATGTAAGTTACTACCCTCAAAAAAGCAAGATTTACGGGGGTATGTCGCCACGTTTGACAGGCGTACGAATTTATAGGTGAACAAATACCTTCTGCAGCAATGTTTTTTATCTCATCGCTTTCATTACCAGTTTACAATATTTACTTATCGTGGTGCTTTAATGAATCTGCCTTGATAATTGTATTTTGAACGTTTATCGCAGCCGTATCGGTACTGATGACCGAACTATTATCTACACCAGAGGGATGATCCATCGTGGCGCCACCGACGTTAACACCACTATCATTATTATTTCCCTGGGTGGCCGTATCACCGGCATTGCCGCAGCTGCCAAGAACAAAGAGGATCGAAATGAAATATAGCTTTCTCATAGAAATGTTTTAAATCCAGGGATGCAATTTCGATGCCGTTAAAAGTATGTGTAGTAAATCGAAGGGTTGCTTTTTAGAAGAGTTATAAACGGCTGAAGGTGGCCACCCTCTAAAGTTCTTTTGTGTATGCTAGAAACCGAATGAAAGGTAAATAATCCTGCAGGTTTAAACGGTTAAAATAAAAGAAGTTTTGGGTTGATGGTTTGCCTTAACTTGTTTAAGTGTTTTGTGATGCGCTCCTGTTATTCTTATTTATCTGTCAGCGAACAGTCAGCTTTTACCCAATTATGACAAAGTAAACTGACCATTGCATACCCCACATAAATAATTGTAGACATTTTGCAACATGGTTATTCGATAACCGCAGGTATTGCAAGAATATATAAATTTAATTTTAACGAGTTTGCAAGATGATAGCTGAAGTCTGCAGGCTAAAAATTATAAATAGGCAAAAATTGATCCAGGCCCTGGCTTTAAGGGACCAGGTTTTCAAAAATGGAAAATGCTTCTAAAGTTAAATTATGGAATATTGATTGGATAAACACTTAAGATCAAATCATAAACCGGTACGATTACTACAAAATTTAATTTAAAACATTCTAAAGGACATGTTATGAAACAGCAAAACAACAGTAGCAACAACGGCACTGATGGTACTAAAACAAAAAACAAAGACGAATCACAACAGAATACACAGAAGGGCGCTAATGGCATTAGTAACAAAAATGCCGGCAAGCATACTAAAGATGATTCCGACGGAAAGGGGGAGAACACTACAAAAAAACAAGCCAATAGTATTTAAGGATTACCCTAATTTCAACAGGTTTACCGCAGGAAAAAGTTACTTGTATCCTACACCGGTAAGGACAAATTATTACGCGTCGCTTTTATTATCAGGAAAGTTTTGTATAAATCAAAAAGCGCTGATCAATCTCATGCCGCCCTTTTATATATATCCTTATGAATGCCTTTACTTCTCAGGACCCTGGACTTAAGCCGCCGCCAACAACAACGTTCAATTAGGGACGGGGTCAGTTTATTTTTCTTTTGAATCTTTATGTTCATCAGCGTCCGTAATATCCCCTCCCCTGTATTTCTTTTCCAGGTTTTTACCCTGCACCAGGTCATCCACCTCTTTGGCATTCGCATTTTCGGAAGTGCTCCGTTCATGTTCGGGTAATGCTTCATCTGCATCCTGTTTTGCCTTGTCTGGTGAAGCTTGCCTTAATTCACTATCTGTGTTGCTTGTTTCTGAAGGCGGTGTCGGCTTCACGTCTTTTGAAGAATTCGCGTTATCATTTTCCATTGATTCCATTTAAATTGATTAAAAGTGCATTTGTCGTTACGGATAAAAAATTTGTAACAAGTATATGTAAATCAAACAACGTTCCAACCTGAATATAGAGATGGTTCATGAGTTTAAAGCATACTATTTACGGTTGACTTATTAAACCCTGTCGCGTTACACCCTGAAGTTTGCCGTAATCACAACCCATATAATTTATTTATATAAATAATTTTGTATGTTATATTGTATCCTGAAAGGTACGCTTATAAATTTGGGGTGATGGCAACAGTCTATCGATAAGGTCGTCCTGCAAGATTTAAATATTTTTAACCTGTTATAATCTTTTTACTAACACTACTGCTATGACTAGAAAAATTATCCAACCGAGCCATATATTTCATTTTCTCATTGTCCTGTTAATTTCAGCATATATTTTACCTGCATGTAATTCATCTGCAAGCAATGCCGGGTACGAGGCTCCTCCGCCGGAGGCTTTGCCGGTTATTACCGTAAGCGCTTTGCCCGCAACTACCTACCATGAATACTCAGCGTCACTTGAAGGAAGCAAAGACATCCGGTTCGTCCTCAAATAGATGGTTATATAGAACGAATATTTGTGGACGAAGGTGCTCATGTGAGAAAGGGTCAGTCGTTGTTCCAGATCAACAGCCGTGCTTACCAGTCGCAATTAAGCAATGCAAGGGCGAGTCTGGCTGCTGCTAAAGCAAACCTTGTCAACGCACAGATTAATGTTTCCAAATTAACACCGCTCGTGCAAAACAATGTAATATCAGATGTGCAGTTGAAAACGGCGCAATCCAGTTATGACGCAACTTCTGCTAATGTTTCACAGGCTCAGGCGGTTGTGAGAAATGCCGAAATCAATTTGGGTTACACGATGATCAAGGCACCCGTGGACGGTTATATCGGAAGAATTCCGCATAAAACCGGCAGCCTTGTCGGAACAACTACCATGGAGCCGTTGACTGTTATTTCAGAACTCAACAAAGTATCGGTCTATTTTTCTTTAAGTGAAAATGATTTTTTCCAATTTAAAAATCAATTCCCCGGGAAAACAATTGAAGAAAAAATAAAGCGCATGCCCCCTGTTGAACTGGTGCTTTCCGACGGCAGCGTTTATCCTGAAAAAGGAAAAGTAGAAATTGTGGCAGGACAATTCAGCAATACAATCGGCTCCATCAGTTTCCGTGCAAGTTTTGATAATAAAAACGGCCTGTTACGGTCGGGTAATACAGGCAAGGTTCGTATTCCGCGTTCCCTTACGGATGCCCTCATAATACCGCAGGAAGCAACATTTGAATTACAGGATAAGGTTTTTGTTTTTACCGTGGGTGATAGCAGCAAGGTAACAAGTAAACCACTTACCATTGCGGGCACGAGCGGTAACTATTATTTGGTTCTGGGTGGAGTAAAGGCGGGTGAAAGGATTGTGTTTACCGGCCTCGACCGCCTGAGAGACGGAGCAGTAATCCAGGCGCAGCCAATGTCATTGGATAGCTTACTAAAAGCAAGGCCAATGTAATTATATATCGCCCCTACATCGCGGAAAGTGAGGAGTTGCCTAAAATTCAAGTTTATAATTCCCATACCGCAATTCAAGATAAATAATCAAATAGCATGATAAAAAGATTTATTGAAAGGCCCGTTTTGTCTACAGTGGTATCCATTATAATTCTTTTGTTAGGGTTGATATCGTTGTTCACTTTACCCATCACATTATTTCCGGACATTGCCCCGCCAACCGTGCAGGTAACCGCATCGTATCCCGGCGCAAATGCTGAAGTAGTAGCAAGAGCAGTAGCAACTCCATTGGAAGAAGCCATCAATGGTGTTGAAAACATGACTTACATGACATCTACCTCAAGCAATGATGGTTCAATGACGATCAATGTGTTTTTCACCGTGGGCACTAACCCGGATCTCGCCGCAGTGAATGTACAGAGCCGTGTATCAAGAGCTGTGAGCCAGGTACCCCAGGAAGTGATACAGGTAGGTATCTCAACACAAAAGCAGCAAAACAGTATGATCTACATACCATTGATATACAGCACGGACACGGCATATAATGAAACATTCATCCAGAACTATGTTAAGATCAATATTGTGCCTGAACTACAACGTATACCGGGGGTCGGACAGGCACAGGTGTTCGGGGCCAAAGATTACGCCATGCGGATCTGGCTTAAGCCTGATCGCCTGACTGCCCATAATCTTTCCCCGCAGGATGTGGTGACTGCTATCAGGGAACAAAACCTGGAAGCCGCGCCCGGGAGGTTCGGCGAAAGCAGCACGCAATCCTTTGAATATATTATTAAATACAAAGGAAAATTGTCCAGGAACCTGGATTATGAGCAAATTATTTTGAAGGCCGCACCGGATGGATCCTTAATACGATTAAAAGATGTGGCAAGGGTAGAGTTTGGTTCTTTTTCATACGGCATAAACCTGAGTGTTTTAGGAAAACCGGGCACTGGTATCGGTGTTTTTCAAACAGCAGGGTCCAACGCAAACGATATTCTTACGGCTGCTGATGAAGTAATGAAAAAGGCATCAGTGAATTTTCCAAAAGGAATAGGTTACATAAATATGTATAGTGCAAAAGATTTTTTGGATGAATCTATTGCGCAGGTACAGGAAACATTAATCATCGCATTCGTACTTGTATTTCTCGTTGTGTTTATTTTTTTGCAGGATTTTCGTTCAACGTTGATCCCTGCTATAGCTGTGCCTGTTGCCCTGATCGGTACTTTTTTTTTCATGCAGTTGTTTGGGTTCACTATTAACCTGCTCACTTTATTTGCCCTGGTACTGGCAATTGGGGTGGTGGTAGATGATGCTATCGTGGTAGTAGAGGCCGTACATACAAAAATGGAAAAGACCGGGCTGCCTGCCAGGCAAGCCACTATCCAGGCCATGAGTGAAATAACAGGGGCTATTATTTCCATCACCCTCGTAATGGTTGCAGTATTTGTGCCTGTAGGTTTTATGCAAGGCCCCGCCGGAGTATTTTATAAACAATTCGCGTTTACCCTTGCAACAGCTATTTTGATTTCTGCGGTTAACGCATTAACATTAAGCCCCGCTTTATGTGCCTTATTTTTAAAATCTCCTGGCACCGATGAAGCAGGCCACACCGCGCGCAAAGGATTCGGGAGCAGGTTTTTCAGGGGATTTAATGCCGGCTTTCGCGCTACCACCAATAGGTACCAGCAAAGCGTTCGCTTCCTGATCAGGCGGAAATGGATCGCAATTGCCGGCCTGGTGATTGTTATCCTGGGCACTGTTTGGATGGTTAAAAACGCGCCCAGTGGTTTTATCCCCACAGAAGACCAGGGTTTTATTGTAATGTCTTTGAATCTACCGCCGGGTGCTTCCCTCAACAGAACACAAACCGTTATGGATAAGGTTGATAGCCTGCTCAGCCAGGTGGAAGCCATTGAAAAACGCGGCGCCATTTCGGGGTTGAATTTTATTGCAAACGCTGCTGCTTCCAATTATGGGATCGGTTTTATTCATATGAAACCAGCGGGAAAAAGAGGGCCCGTAGAAAAAGTTGA
>JBBJMD010000072.1:0-18291 GCA_037719925.1 Ferruginibacter sp. | reverse complement strand
AACTGTGGAACTTCAGATTTGTAATACCTTCATTTAACAAACTGTAAGAGAAAATTATGCGTCCTGAAATATTTTATTCTAAAAGAACCGTGGATCTGGCAATACTTCTTGGTTCATTGTTGCGAAAAAAATCACAATTTGGATGGGGACGCTTTTTCGTTATGGCCGGTCTTATCGCCACTATTTACCTAGTTCTTAATGCTAACCTGGCCTATTTAACAGCCACTTTAATTTTAGTAATAATTTTTGTTAGGCTTGTATATGCCGACCTGGATAACAAAAGCGAGATCAGTCATACCAAATACCTGATGCAAATCATTGAGGATGAATTAACCGCTCTTGCAGGCAATTATCATCATTTTGAAGACGGGGTTGTTTATACCCCACATGATCACCTGTATGCCAATGACCTTGACTTGTTTGGCAGGGCATCCCTGTTTCAATACATCAACCGGACTACTTCAGAAATGGGAAGCTCAACCCTGGCAGCCTGGATGCTAAAACCCGCTACGGAAGACATTATCCTACAAAGGCAGGAAGCCATTAAAGAACTGTCGGCTATAACTCAATGGAGGCAGGAATTACAAGCGCTAGGCAAAGAAAAGAAAATTATTATTCAAACAAAAGAACGCCTTCATAGCTGGATCCAGGAGAAAAACGTTTTTAATCACGCATTCTGGAAGCCATTTCAATACCTCTTCCCTGTTTTGATGGTTACTGTAATTGCGCTGAATATTTTTGAACAATTGAGCGACCCGGTGAGAAATTATTTTTTGCTGGCGTCCGCAGTCATCGCCTATTTTATCAGCAAAAAAGTGATACCCATACATTACCAGGTTTCAAAAATGGCAGAGGAACTCTCCGTACTTTCGGAAAGCATCCAACTGATAGAAAAATCCAATTTTCAATCTCCCCTTTTACAACATATCCATTCTACTTATATAATGGAAAATGGCATCGCATCGGGCGAATTGAAACAACTTAAAAGTATCCTCGGCAGGCTCGACTACCGGCTGAATCCTGTGATATTTATCCCCCTGGCGATCCTGCTGCAGTGGGACCTCCAGCAGGTAATGGCCCTGGAAAAATGGAAGAAAAGAAATCAGCAAAATATTTCCGACTGGTTTGAAGCACTGGGAAATCTTGAGGCGGTGAGCAGCTTGTCAACCTTACACTTTAATCATCCTGAATGGTGTTTCCCGGAATTAATGTCCGAACATTTTTATATAAAGGGTGAACAAATCGGGCATCCGCTTATCAATAAAACGAAACGGGTGGATAATCCTATCGGCATAACAGAAAGGGGTGAACTGATGCTGATCACCGGAAGCAACATGGCAGGAAAAAGCACTTACCTCCGCAGCGTCGGTATCAACGTGGTATTAACCATGATGGGATCTGTTGTTTGCGCCCGCGAATTCAGCCTTTCACCCGTTCAGTTAATTACAAGCATGCGTGTTGCTGATAACCTGGAAGAGAATACCTCTACTTTTTATGCCGAATTAAAAAAGTTAAAGACAGTGATTGAAAAGGTAAATAACAATGACAAGATATTTATATTACTGGATGAAATTTTGCGCGGCACCAATTCGCTCGACAGGCACACCGGATCCGTGGCCCTTACCAAACAACTGATTAAACACAAGGCTGCCGGAATCATTGCCACGCATGATATTGTACTCGCTAAAATAAAGGATGACTACCCGGATAACATTTTGAACTATCATTTTGATGCCCAGGTAAGTAACGAGGAACTGTTCTTCGACTACCAGTTAAAAGAAGGAATCTGCAGTTCAATCAATGCGTCGATCCTGATGAAAAAAATAGGGATCGAGTTGTAAGGGGATTTTAGATGCTGGATGCTGGATATCCGATTTGAGACCAGGTTCTTAAAGCTTGCAGGTTAGCAGTGTGTATTTTTAGGACGGAACAATTCCCGCAAAAAAGAGAAAGTGTCGCGAAACAGCTTTCTCTTTTCGTATTTTAAAAATCACTTTTCCCTGGTAATAATAGCAGTTGCTGAAAGCTTTTTCTGTTAAGGCTTATTGCCCTATCTTTTAGAAGGTTTGTTTGAGGTCATTTTTAAGCGAAAGTACTTATCCTCTATCTCCCCTTACCCCAGCCAAACCAGTCGTTCCCATTTGCATACAACATTAACGACAATAATATAACCATACCCACAACCTGGGCATACTCCAAAAATTTATCGCATGGTTTGCGGCCACTGATCAATTCCGCCAAATTAAAAACAACATGCCCGCCGTCCAATGCAGGAATAGGCAGTAAGTTCATACAAGCCAGTATGATAGATAAAAAGGCAGTTATACTCCAAAAGCTTTCCCAATCCCAGGGTGTAGGGAACACCGAACCGATAGTTTTGAAGCCTCCTACCCCTTTATAGGCGCCGGTTTTAGGATTCGCCATTTTTTTGAACTGGTCAATATAGCCTCCTAGTTTTTCGCCTGTTTTTACCACTCCGGCTGGAAACGCTTCAAAAAAAGAATATTTTTTAGCATCGATCTTAATCATGCCCAGGCTATCCATGGTATCAAAATCTACCCAGGGTAAACCTATCTTACCCTCATTGTTCACCCTGCTTTCGATAGCCATTTTCTCACCATTCCTTTCTATCCCGATCTGAACAACACCATTCTTTTTTTTCTCTACCAAAGGGCCGATCTCATCAACAAAATTTACCGGTACGCTATCGATGGAAATAATTTTATCAAGGTATTTCAGGCCGGCTTTCCTGGCATAACTGGTATCAAAGAGCTTATCCCCAATGTCCCCTGCAAACGCTTCTCTCCTGGGCTCAATAAAACCAACGCCCTGTTTTTTCTTTTCCACCAGCTGCCCGATGAGGTCGATGGGCATATCGATCACTTTTTGTGCCCCGTTTTTTTCAACGGTTACCTTTGTTGCAGTAATTAATTTACCGGGAATGTCATCAAAATATTTAATCTCTTTATCATTGATGGCAACTATCTTGTCGCCATTGTTCAGCCCAAACTTCAGCAACAAACTATCTGCGCAGTAAATGCCATTCGTCAACGAACTATTAACGATCTTCTTCTCCCCCCAAACGAACAAGATCATGGCATAAATAAAAAATGCCAGTAATACATTTACCGTAACACCCCCAAGCATAATGATTAATCTTTGCCAGGCAGGTTTACTTCGAAACTCCCATGGTTGCGGGGGCAGTTTCATGGCTTCTTTATCCATGCTCTCATCCACCATACCAGAAATTTTTACATAACCTCCCAGCGGCAACCAGCCAATACCATAAACAGTATCCCCTATTTTTCTTTTAAGGATCGAGAACCAGGGATCAAAGAACAGGTAAAATTTTTCAACCCTGCATTTAAACCATTTAGCAGTTATGTAATGCCCGAATTCATGTAATATGACCAATATTGATAGCGACAATAATAATTGTGCCGTCTTTGACCCTACATTGCCCCAGTTGATAGCTAATAGTATTGTATCCATTTTACCCCTGTCCCCATGGTGGCGGGGAATATTTATTGTGATTAAAAATTAATGATTAAAAATGCCCTGCGCAAACTCCTTCGTAGAAATGGGGCGGCGTTATAGCTTAATCAGCGAAGCCGCAAAATTACGGGCTTCCCCATCGCTTTCAAAATATTCTTCCAGTGTTGGTTTATCAATAAACGGGGTTTTAAGCATGGTTTTCTCAACCACAGCAGTCATATCCAAAAAGCCGATACGGTTACGGAGAAAGGCCCAGACTGCTATTTCATTGGCCGCATTCAGTATGCACGGCATATTACCCCCTTTAAATAAAGCTTCGATGGCCAATGCTAAATTTCTGAAAGTTTTAACATCCGGTTCTTCAAATGTAAGGGTTGGGTATTTCTTAAAATCAAGCCGGGGAAAATCATTTTTTACGCGTTGTGGAAATCCCATTGCATACTGGATAGGCAATTTCATATCGGGTGGCCCCATTTGCGCTTTAATGCTGCCGTCTTCAAATTGTATCATGCTGTGTATAAGGCTTTGCTGGTGCACGACCACCTGTATCTGGGCCGGTTGCACATTAAACAACCATTTGGCCTCAATCATTTCGAGCCCTTTGTTCATCAGCGTCGCGGAGTCGATAGATATCTTTGCCCCCATCTCCCAATTGGGGTGTTTTAAAGCATGGTCTCTTTTTACGTTCACCAGGAAATTAGGTTTTTTTCCAATGAAAGGGCCACCGCTTGCTGTTAAAATAATCTTCTCAATATTGTTCCTTCCTTCACCCAGCAGGCACTGAAATATGGCTGAATGTTCGCTATCCACCGGGATAATGGGTGCACGGTTTTCCACCGCCTTGCGCATTACAATATCACCTGCCACAACAAGGGTTTCCTTATTGGCAAGCCCGATAGCCTTACCTTTTTCAACTGCCTTCAACGTCGGCTTTAAGCCGGCAAAGCCAACAATGCCCGCAAGCATCATATCATAATTGTCAAAATCAGCAACTTCTTCCAAAGCTTTTTCGCCCGCAAACACCTTAATTGATGTAGATGACAATGCTTCCTTAACAACCTGGTATTTTCCTTCATCACCAATAACTACCGCGTTGGGATTAAATTCAAGTGCTTGTTTAATGAGGAGTTCATCGTTGTTCTGGGCGGTCAGTATTTCCGCTTCAAATAATTCCGGATTGGCACGTATCACCTCAAGTGCCTGTGTACCGATAGAACCGGTGGAACCAAAAACAGCGATTCTTTTTTTTTGAATGGCTTCTGCCATAGGATCTTTAATTTTTTTGCCGCGGAAATAAAAGCCTTTCGATCTTCCGACGCAGCATTTGAGCCGCCAAATTACATATTAATTGTTTCAAACCATCATAGATAATCATAATCGAATAACTTACTTATAAAGAAAATGTTAGGAAAAAAATGGGAATCCGGCATTAGCTAACAGTAACCAATAGCCAATAGCCAGTATCAAATACCCGGGATCCACGATAAGTACCTGGTGTCGCTATAACCACATCATCCCAATAAATTTCCCGTAAACTGCATGCGAATGCGCAGCTGGAAGTTCTCAATGGTTTTAAAGATTTCTTTCAGTGAAAGCTGGTCGATCCTTGATAAATGTTGGGGGATGATGTAATTGTCTGTTTGCGCATGATCCCTTATGATCCGGTTCGACTGTGTCTTTAATCGCAGCCCCATCAAAAAATAATAAGACTGTAGCAGTTCTGTCACTTCATTTTCTGTAAAAATTTGTTTATCTTTTAATGCTTTGAGGCGTTCGCCGGTGTTGGGTTCAAATATCTGGTTCTTTAAAGCATATACCCTTACCAGGTCAACGATCGGTGTCATCGATTTTTTGATGTCAAACACCTCCTTTTCATCTACTTTAAAAGTGCGTATATTTTTAAAAAAAGTAAGCGGGGGCTCATATTGCAATGCATTTTTGGCCATGAAATGGAAAAGCCGCTCCATGGGGTTTTGCAATTGTTCATCTAAAAAAACCTCCAATTCTTTCATAATAGCCTCATTGCCGAATAAATAGCGGCAATCAAAGAAGGTAGATATCTGCATTACGGTTTCAGGAACGCTTTCATTGATCCAGCTTTGATAATTTTTTTTCCAGTGCGATAAAGAATGTGTCCATTTTGGATTTTGCGCCATAAATCCACCGGTGCAATAACTGAAGCCGATCGTGTTCAAATGATCCGAAACCTGGGAAGCAAGCTTTAAGAAATATTCCCTTACTTCATCCCGGTGTTCGTTTGCCTTATCTTCATAAATTATCGCATTATCCTGGTCGGTCTTAAGTGTTTGTTCTTTGCGGCCCTCGCTGCCCAACACCATGAATACGAATTTCGCGGGGGGCTCCCCAAGTTCCCGGGTAACAGTTTCAATTACTTTTATGGCAATGGTATCGGATACCGCAGTGATCACCTGGTTTACAATGGCCGCATGTACGCCGCGGTCCAACAACTGTACAACCAACTGAGGTACTGTTTCCCACTTCTTTTTTAACTCCTCAATGGATACCGCCTGCCGCACAGACTGGATAAAAACCAACGGGGACTGACCCTGTTCACTCAACAATTTATTCCGGCTGATGAATCCAATATATTTTCCTTCTTTTTCAATTAACAGGTACCTGGTTTTGGATCGAAACATGCTAAGCACAGCTTCATATACAAACGCATGCACATTGATAGCGGCAACGGGATTATCCATTATACTGCTGATGGGGCTTTCATAACTTAACTTCTTAGCGACCACATTGTCCCTGATCGTAATATCGGTTACAAATCCAATTATCTCGCCTGACCTATCTTTTACAAACAGGCAACTGACCTTTTGCCTTCCCATCACGATGGCTGCTTCGGACACCGGTGTACCGGCGCTGCACCAAACAATATCCCTGTATTCAACGCTCTCGATCCTGCGGGAATACAGTTGCTCGGAGGTTATAAAACTCCTTTCAAAATTGGTAGGGTTCTTATAGAAATGAGCAAATTCTTCATTAAGCATCCTATGCCCAAATGAATCTGTGAAGTGTTGATAGAATCCCTCATTATTCTTGCATAATTCATGAAAAGCCTTTCGGGGTAGGGTATACACCATTGTACCCTTCCGGGCAATAACTGTACACAGTGATCGTTTCCCATTCAGTAAATCTGAGATCCCACCATAACAGTCGCCTGCCCGGAATATTTCCACAAGCCGTTTGTTTTGACTGCTATCGTAGAAAAAAGTTTCGTATTCCCCTTCCGCTATTATGTCAATGCCCTTCATTTTACTCAGTTCCTGCCGGTAAATAATCCCTTCTTTCCGGTACCTCGTTTCAATCAGCAGCCCGGCAATACCTTCCAGTGTATGATCGGGCAGCAGGTTAAAAGGAGCTATCCCTTTCATGAAATTAACACGGCTATCCATAATAAAGCGCTATTAATAGTATGCTGAATAGAAGTAGCACTAAGGCGATGACCCAGCCAAACCTGCCCCTTACTTTTTCCTTTCCAGGATTACCGAAAGATGGCTGTGTGAATGAAGTGATATCATTTCTTTTAACCAGTTCAAAAAAACAATCAGCAGTAGCGGCGGCATCTGCCATGGCGTTGTGTTGTGCTAATAATGGTTGATTAAAAAGCAAGCGGTAGAGGTCGCTCAGGCGTAAAAATTTATTTTTAGGGTTTTGCTGCAGGTGTTGCGAAGCCTTCATAAGACAAAACGTGGGCGATGTTTCCATTGGATTTTCAATGCCTTCCCTGTAATAGTCTGCGCCGATGACCCGGTAATCCAATTCCATAAAATGCCCTACGATCATTGGCTGGTAAGCCTGGATATCCTCAGAAAGTTTACATAGCAGGTCCTTACGCGAGATCCCATTTTGTTGCAGGAAATTTTTACTCAGGCCATGGATCCGCATTGCTGAAGCCGAAATTTCGAAATCATCATTGTTGATGTAATGATTTTGCTCGCTTATTTTTTTTCCTTTTTTACTATATATCAGCCACGAAACCTGTACGGCATATGGCCAGTTACCAGCAGCCGCATAAGGAACTTCCCATTTTTTTGGCAATCCTGAAGCTTCCGTATCGATGAATAAAAGGTACTCTTTCAAAAGTAAACAATGGTTTAAAATTATTTTGCCTGGCTAGATCCCCTGAAGCCCTTTCCCGGCTTTGGAACCGAACCCCTCGCCTTTTCCAAAGAAATAGGCCAGTACTTTAATGATAAAGCTTCAACGATCCGGCTATTTTTACCGGGAAATACCCTAATTGATAATCATTACATTAACTTAGTAATTCCCGGATGGCGATATTAACTTTCTTGAAATTGAATTTGCTTATCACCATATCCATCATGCGCTGCACCTGGTCGTTACACAGGTTGCCAATAGAACCTTCATGATTATGCGCCGTTGTTGGAGTATATGTAAAATTACCGGCTTCAATATCCATCCCCACTTTTTTGTAAGCGTCCCTGAAGGGCGTGCCTTGCAAGACCAGTTTATTCACTTCTTCCACGCTAAAAAGGTATTTGTACCGC
Organism: Ferruginibacter sp.; assembly: GCA_037719925.1. GTDB lineage: Bacteria > Bacteroidota > Bacteroidia > Chitinophagales > Chitinophagaceae > Ferruginibacter. Next base: position 10,261 of record JBBJMD010000072.1, on the reverse strand, counting down.
TCATCTTTTAACAGTTCTTTCTTTACCTGGATATTAGAAAGCATAAGGCCGGTCATTTGTATACATGCCTGCAGGTTTTCAAATGCAGGAATAATGTGTTCTTTAAGCAACTGCAGGTCGCGCTGGTAGCCAGACGGCAAATTGGTTGTCATTAGCATGATCTCGTTCGGCAATGCCTGGATACGGTTGCAGTGCGAACGGATAAGTTCAAATACATCCGGGTTTTTTTTGTGTGGCATAATGCTGCTCCCCGTAGTCAGTTCATCCGGGAAACTGATAAAGGCGAAATTCTGATTGAGGTACAAACAGGCATCCATACTTAACCTGGACAACGTGGCAGCAATATTTGAAAGGGCCGATGCAACAATGCGTTCTGTTTTGCCCCTTCCCATTTGCGCATACACAACATTGTAATTTAAATCTTCAAAACCCAGTAAGCTGGTGGTCATCTTCCTGTTGATGGGAAACGAAGATCCATAACCGGCGGCAGAGCCAAGTGGATTTTTATTAACTATTTCATAAGCTGCCTGCAGGGTTATTAAATCATCCACTAAACTTTCCGCGTAAGCGCCAAACCATAAGCCAAATGAGGAAGGCATTGCAAGTTGCAAATGCGTATACCCGGGAAGCAGGTCATCCTTATATTTTTCGCTTTGCAGGACAAGGAGTTGAAATAGTTCCCTGGTAGTTCCTACTAATTTTTCTATCTCGTTCCTGAAAAATAATTTCAGGTCTACCAACACCTGGTCGTTCCTGCTGCGGGCGCTGTGTATCTTTTTACCAACGTCGCCTAATTTTTCTGTCAGCATTAATTCAACCTGTGAATGAATATCCTCTACACCTTCGCTTAATGTAAAATTGCCCTCTTGTATTAAATGGTAGATGTTCTTTAATTCTATCTCCAATAATGACAATTCATTTTTTGTAAGCAGTCCGACAGACTCCAGCATTTTTGTATGCGCAAGCGAACCTAACACATCAAATGGCGCCAGGTGAATATCAAGGTCGCGGTCTTTTCCAACAGTAAATTTCTCCACTTCGTTTAATGATGATTTGTCTTTTTGCCAAAGTTTCATTGAGATACTTTTTTTTATTGTTGCTGCCAGGTTTACATTCAACTTATAAATATGATTAAAGCAAGATCCCGGGCCTGCATCCGGGCTACTGTTTTTCCCTTATAAAAATACATTGGTATGAATTACCGGGAAGGAATAATATTCTCTTCCCTGATACTATCAATAACATTTCACTTACAGATTATAAAGCGGGGGTGAAAGGGTAAAAATTTGCGTTGAATGTACATTCATTCCAACCAAACTATGCGAGACGATTATTATCTTTTCAACCCTGCAATCTTACACAACCTGCTCAATCAATTCGATATACGTGGTGATGCCGTTTTGTATTTCATCCAGGAAAATATATTCGTCTGCACTATGGCTTCTCGCACTATCACCCGGCCCCATTTTCAAGGCAGGGAAAGGCATCAATGCCTTATCTGATGTAGTTGGAGAGCCATAATATGATTTGCCTAACTGTATCCCCGCTTTCACCAGGGGATGGTCCAATGGGATAAAGGTTGATTTCATGCGTGTTGTACGCGGCTTAAAGTAACTTTTTAAATTTGCTTGTAACGTTTCCAGCATTTCGTCGAAGGTATACAACTCATTTACTCTTGCATCCATTATGAAGCTGCACTGCGCCGGAACAACATTGTGCTGCCTGTTATCTGTATCGATCACGGTTGCGGTTAAACGCGATTCCCCTAATAACGGGCTTACCTTTTCAAATTTATAATTTCTTATCCAGTTTATATCGTCCAAAGCTTTGTACAAAGCATTCTCGCCTTCATTCCTTGCTGCATGGCCTGCCCGGCCCGTGGCAATGCAATCGATGACCATCAGGCCGCGCTCAGCTACGGCCATCTGTAATTCCGTTGGTTCGCCAACGATTCCACAATCGATCTTGCCAAGGTGCGGCAATAGAAGTTCAATTCCATTAACCCCGCTTATTTCTTCTTCCGCGCTTGCTGCAAATACTATATTGTATTTTGTATCCTGCCGGTCGTAAAAATGCAGGAAGGCAGCCATCAAAGAAACCAGGCAACCTCCGGCATCATTGCTTCCCAATCCAAACAGTTTACCGTCTGCTTCAACCGGCAGAAAGGGATCCAAGGTATAGCCCTTGTTAGGCAAAACGGTATCATGATGCGAATTCAACAGCAAGGATGGTTTGCCCGCATCATAGTTCTTTATTTTGCATACCATTATTACCCAACCTTCCATGCTCCACACCTTTTGTTTCGAAATATGCCGAAAGTATTCCGGCAGTGATGTTTTCTTCCCTGGAATAGGAAGGGGTTGCAATCAATTGCTTTAGTAACGATACTGCATCATTGTACAAAATTTCTTTCATGCTATCTAATTAACGTTCCGCAGGTATTTGCGGATACATTTTGCAGCAGGTCATTTGCATCACCGATCAATACTTCCTTTACCCCATTTTCAATGGCAGCAAAGGCATTGTCTATTTTTGGAATGATCCCTTCAAACAATTTATTATCATCAGTTAACTGCCTGTATTTTTCTTTCGTAATTAAAGGAATAACAGAACCGTTATCGTTCATATCCCCGAGTACTCCTTTTTTTTCAAAACAATAGACCAGCCTTACTTCGTAATCTTTGGACAACCCGGCTGCCAATGCAGACGCGATCGTATCCGCATTGGTATTGAGCATTTGTCCTTTGCCATCATGCGTAAGTGGGGCCACGATCATTGTAAAGCCATTTGAAAGAAAAATATTAAGGGTATTAATGTCTACACCACCAGGGCTGATATCGCCGGCAAATCCGTAATCAATGCTTCCGGAAGCCCCTTCAGGCCCGTTCTTCGAACCAGCCCCTTCTTCCCCAATATTGTTTTTATTGAGGTTTACTACCCGTCTTTTCGTTGCAGGAATGATATTGGCGTCAGCTCCGGTTAAACCGATCGCATTGCATTGCAATGACTGCAATTTTGCAACGATTGTTTTATTGACAAGACCCCCATACACCATTGTTACCAGGTCGATCGTGGCAGCATCCGTTAACCTTCTTCCATTGATATATTTTGATTGTATACCTAACTTGTCTCCTATTTTAGTTGCTATCTTACCACCGCCATGTACCAGGATCTTCTTCCCTTCGATAGCTGCAAAATTTTCAAGAAAGATTGCCAGTGCCGCATTGTCATCAATTACATTACCGCCAATTTTTATCACAAAAATTTTTTCCATCATTGCGCTTTTAGGATTTCCGCCAGGACCGCCTGTGCCGCCCAAACCCTGTTTGCTGCCTGGGTTGTTACTATACTATTACCGCTATCCAGCACTTCATCACTTAATTCTACATTTCTTCGCACGGGCAGGCAGTGCAACACTTTTGCGTTATTGGTGAGCTTTAATTTTTCTTCCGTTAGCATCCACGCTGGATCATTACTGAATATCTTACCGTAATCGGTATAGGCGCTCCAGTTTTTTACATAAATAAAATCAGCTCCATTCAATGCGTCATCCTGGTTGGAAGTGATCGTTGCTCCCTTCGTATAAGCGGCTGACAGTTCATAATTTTCCGGATGGGCGATTACAAAATCCGCCTCGCCCCAGGCATTGACCCATTGCGCAAAACTATTGGAAACACACTGGGGCAATGGCTTAACATGTGGCGCCCAGGTTAGCACCACTTTTGGTTTCACCAATGGCACTCCTGCATTGGCTGTAATATCCTTGTCCAGGCATTCCCGGATGGTAATAATATCGGTTAAAGATTGTAATGGGTGTAAGGTCGCGCTTTCCAAACTTACTACCGGCACCCCCGAATACCGGATAAATGAATTTATAACCAGTTCGCTATAGTCAGCCTCCCGGTTTTTCAATGATGGAAAAGTGCGGATACAAAGTATGTCGAAATACTGACCTAAAACGGGTGCTGCATCTTTTACATGTTCTACTGTGCTTCCATTCATGATGGCACCATTTTCGAATTCCAGCGCCCATCCATCTTTGTCTACATTAAAAACGATGGATTCCAGGCCAAGGTTAGTCGCTGCAACCTGGGTGCTCAGCCTTGTCCGCAAAGACGGGTTCAGAAAAAGCAAACCTATTCTTCTACCATTACCTAAAACCCTGTCGGCAAAAGGATTTTTTTTATAATTAAGCGCTTTAGCAACGAGGCCGCTGATATCCGCCACATCGTTTACAGAAACAAAATTTTTCAATTGTTTATAATTGGTTTAATGTTAAGAACCTGTATGCACTGGTATCTATATTGTTCCGAATGTAAGAATATAAGGTAATCAGTAATTACTTAAATGCAGAACCGGTTCTGGCACCACGCTGCCTTTTATACAGCAACCGAAAGGCTATGCAATTCTTTTTTCAAAGCCTGTAAAAAGATATCCGCTTCTGCTTTTGTTATATTCAGGGCCGGCAGTAACCTGATGACATTTGGTTTTGTTTCCCCTGTAAATATTTTGTGATTGAACAATATATTTTTCCTGACCATTTTTAATTCTTCCGGGAGATCTATCCCTATCATAAGCCCTTTACCCCTTACTTCATTTATATGAGGAAGATTTTTTAATTCGTTTATCAGGTAGTTACCAACCGTCTCAGCGTTCTTAATGAGGTTGTCTTCATCGATTACTTCCAATACCGCCAAGGCCGCTGCACAGGCCAGATGGTTACCGCCAAAGGTAGTACCCAGCATAAAATGTTTTGCCTGAAATTTAGGAGCAATAGAAATGGCCGCCACCGGGAAACCGTTGCCCATCCCTTTTGCCATTGAATAAATATCAGCATTAACGCCACTATGATCATGCGAATAAAACTTACCACTTCTTCCGTAACCGCATTGTACGGAATCTGCAATAAAAACAGCGTTGTATTTATTGCACAAAATTCTTATTTTTTGTAAAAATGAAACGGAAGCAACATTTATGCCGCCCACACCCTGTATCCCTTCGACGATGACTGATGAAATATCATGTTGCATAAATGCTTCCTCCAGCGCCGCTTCATCATTGAAGGGAAGAAACAAAACATTGCCGGTCTTGTTGACCGGTGCAACGAGGTTAGGGTTATCCGTAACTGCAACTGCAAGCGATGTTCTGCCATGAAATGCCTTGCTGAAAGCAATGATCTTTGTCCGCCCGTTGTAAAAGGAGGCAAGTTTCAGTGCATTCTCATTGGCTTCTGCCCCGGAGTTACACATGAATAGCCGGTAGTCTTCCTTACCAGAAACTTGGCCCAACTTTTCTGCTAATGTAGCCTGCAATGGAATCTTTACTGAATTGGAATAAAAACCCACCTTGTGCAACTGGTCCTCTAAACGCTTTACATAATGCGGGTGAGTGTGACCAATGGAGATAACGGCATGACCGCCATAAAGATCCAGGTACTTTTGCCCCGAATCATCCCATACATAGGAACCCTTGGCTGTGTCAATCGTTATGTCGTTAAGTGGGTATACATCAAAGAGATTCATACGATGGTTTTTGGTTGTTTTAGTGGGTTTAAAGAAGGGGCGTAAATGCCCAAACCTCCCTTAAAAATAATTCGCTTTCAATTTCAACCCGGCCGTTTCCTCCAGTCCAAACATCAGGTTCATATTTTGGACAGCCTGGCCGCTTGCTCCTTTCAACAGGTTATCGATCGCAGTGTGGATAACCAGGTTTGACCCCACTTTTTCGAGTTGAATTACACAATTATTAGTATTCACAACCTGTTTTAAAAAAATTGAACCAGTACTGATCGTTACAAAAGGATGCGCGGCATAGTATGCTTCATATAAGTCAATCAAACTTTCCAGGGGCTCATCAGATTTCAGCTGGGAACTTATAAAAATGCCGCGAGTAAAATCACCTCTCCATGGCACGAAATTAATATTAACATCCCCGGCGGGTTGAAGCTCGCTCAATGATTGCCCGATCTCGTACAGGTGCTGGTGCTCTAAAGTTTTATATGCCTGTATATTATTCGCTCTCCAGCTAAAATGCGCGGTGGTATTTAAGGCCTGGCCGGCTCCAGTAGAACCCGTGATGCCCGTTGCGTAAATCTCCTGCAATAACCCCGCCTTCGCTAAAGGCAACAGGCCAAGCTGGATCGCTGTTGCAAAGCAACCCGGGTTTGCAATGTTATTCGCTGAACTAATCCGTTCCTTATTTAATTCAGGCAGTCCGTATACAAAACTCCTGCCGTTGTGCCTAGCTTGCTGAGATAGCCTGAAATCCTGGCTGAGATCAATCAGTTTTATTTTTTCGTCAATGTTGTTCGCTGATAAGAATTTATTTGCATCGCCATGGCCAACACATAAAAACAGCACATCAATTTCCCCGCTAAGCCCGGCTGAAAACATCAAATCAGTTTCACCGATCAAATCACCATGAACAGCATGTACCGGCTTTCCGGCATTACTGTTGCTTTGTATAAAATCAATCGCGGTACCGGGGTGGTTTAATAAGATCCTTATGAGTTCTCCCCCGGTGTAACCTGCCCCGCCTACAATACCAACTTTAATTTTATTTGCCATCCATACTATCTTTTACCTGGTGATAGATCATCGTTTGATTGCCAAATATTTTTGTGAATCCCCTTACGTCTTCACCACTCCAGCCATTATTCATTTCACCATACTTTCCGAATTTGCTGCTCATTAAATCGTAACCCGATTCGATACCTGTAATTTGAAAACGGTAAGGCATCAGTTCAACGAATACTTTTCCACTTACATTTTGTTGCGAGCTGATGAAAAAAGCTTCGATATCCCTCATTAAAGGATCCATAATTTGACCCTCGTGTAACCAGTTGCCATAAAATGAAGCCAGCTGGTCTTTCCAGCTCAACTGCCATTTGGTTAAAACATGTTTTTCCAGGGCGTGATGCGCTTTTATTATTACCATGGGGCCAGCCGCTTCAAAGCCTACCCTGCCTTTAATACCGATGATGGTATCACCTACATGAATATCTCTCCCGATACCATAGGGGCCCGCAAGGGATTGTATTTTTTTTATCGCATCGGAAGGATGGCCGAATTGCTCTCCATTCACCGCGATAATTTCTCCTTTCTCAAATTCTATTTCCAGCGCCTGCGATCCGCTTTCAGTTACCTGTGTCGGCCAGGCTTCTTCAGGAAGCATACCGTTGCTGTTCAGCGTTTCTTTACCACCTACACTGGTACCCCACAATCCTTTATTGACTGAATACATTGATTTTTGAAAGTTCATGTCAACGTCGTGCTTTTTCAGGTAGGCGATCTCTTCTTCCCTGCTCAATTTCATGTCCCTTATCGGGGTGATAATTTCAACGCCGGGTATCATGATATTAAAGATCATATCGAATCTTACCTGGTCGTTGCCGGCGCCGGTGCTTCCATGAACCACCGCTGCCGCATTCATCTTTTTAACATGTTCTGCAATAAATAATGCCTGGCTTAATCTTTCTGCGCTTACGCTTAAGGGATAGGTGTTATTCTTAAGAACATTTCCGTAGATAAGAAACCTGATTATTTTATCATAGTAATCTTTCACCGCATCCACGGTAGTATGGGTTTTAACTCCCAGTTTATAGGCATGGGCCTCTACCTGTTTTAATTCCTCTTCCGTAAAACCGCCTGTATTCACAATGATGGAATGAACATCATAAGCTTTTTCATTTGTCAGGTACTTTACACAATACGAAGTATCCAGTCCCCCGCTAAACCCTAGAACAACAGAGGTCTTATTTGGTTGATCGGAAGCAGTGATGGAATCGTCCTGAATTTCACCTAAGTCCATATTCTTATTTTCTCTCATGGTTCTGAATAATTGTAGTAAAGAAACTTTATAACAAGGTATACCTGCCAGTGCAAGTCACTGTTAAATTGCTAAACGAAATAACGGATGGCGAGCCCACTCTTTATGATAAGGAAAGGTTATTATATTTCCTTCTTTTTGTCCATACACCTGCAAGCATAAGCGCGTCATTTGCTTTCGCTAATCCATACCTGTTATTAATGAATAAAGAAAGCTCTTAGCAACGATTTCGTAAGACTTCCGCCGCGCTCTTTCTTTTTAAAAATATTTAATAACCGGCTCTGTTTTATTTTCATAAACCGCTCATACAATTTGGAGTTTTGTTTAAAATCCTCCTTTGTTTCTTCCGGTTCAAAATGATCTGCCGGATCATACAACATAGCCGTGCACATGCAGTTTTTTCTTTCTTTGCTCATCAAAATATCAAAGTTGACACAGCTTTTGCACCCTGACCAAAACTCTTCGTCATCAGTTAATTCCGAATAGGTAACGGGTTCATAGCCAAGATCTGAATTGATCTTCATTACGGCCAGCCCGGTAGTTAATCCAAATATTTTTGCATGGGGATAGCGTTCCTTCGATAAGTTGAAGATCCGCTGCTTTATCTGTTTGGCGACACCACTCTTCCGGAAGGATGGTGCTACAATTAACCCGCTATTGGCGACAAACTGGTCGTGGCCCCAGGCTTCAATGTAGCAAAAGCCTACCCATTCACCTTCTTTAGTGACCGCAATAACCGCCTTTCCATCAATGATTTTCTTTTCTATGTAATCCGGAGATCTTTTGGCTATACCCGTGCCGCGGGCCTTGGCAGAAGATTGCATCTCGTCGGTAATAATGGTAGCGTAGCGACTATCATCGGGTGAGGCTACCCTGATTATAATGTTATTGGTTTCCAATTGTAAAAAATTGAAATAAAGTGAGTAAAAATTTGTAAGAGCCCGGTTTTGGAGATTTTTTCACTGACAGGGGCATGTTCCAAGTGCTCGGCCTATCAGCAACCAGGTCGGCGTCGGGGAGAAGTATGTGGAAGCGTCCTAAACGTTACAACCATACCATGGTATTGGTTGCAAACATTTACGCCAGGTTGGTTATTACTTTTCACTTTATGAGTATTATAAACAATTCCGCAAAAATAAGTTATTTACATACATTAACGTTGAAAGTTATCATAAATTTTACCTGCGGGATATATATTTTTCTACCATGGGGAAAATGGAGGATTGTTTTATCTTTTGATTTAAATCAACAGCATAAAAACAAGTGTAGATAAATCTATAAAGTGATCAGTGCTATTAAGGAATTGTTCAGTAACTAGGTGATATGTTCTTTCGACAATAAGCCTACCCATTGCTTTAACCCATCCGCAATTACCCTGTCGTTACTTAACCTGGGGACTTTATTTTGGCCGCCCAGTTTGCCAATACTTTTCATATAATCTATAAAGCCATTCTTTTTGATTACGGAGATATTCAAGCGGTGAAGGATGCTGCCGCCAATTAAATCGTCATAATACAAATTTTTCCGGCGGAGGTTGTCATCTACTTTCCTGGAAAATGCCGCCAGGTCGGATGGGAAATTTTCAAATTCAATAAACCATTCGTGGTAACTTTTTCCGCCATCCTGCGATATAACAGGTGCCACAGTGAATTCCGTGATGCGAATATTTTCACGTGATGCAGCATCCATTAATGCAGCTTCCACTTCTTCGCCGATAACATGTTCGCCGAATGCGGAAATAAAATGTTTGATCCGGCCGGTAACCACAATACGATAAGGGTTGGTGGAAATAAACCGGATCGTATCCCCGATATTATAACCCCACAACCCGGCGTTATTATTGACCACCAATGCATAATTCTCACCGGCTTTAACATCCTTCAAGGATAACCTGGCCGGCTTTTCATTAAATATCTCGCCAGCAGGAACAAATTCAAAAAAAATCCCGCTATTGGTATTTAATAAAAGCCCTTCAGCTTTCTGCGAATCCTGGAAGGCAAAAAATCCTTCGCTCGCAGGAAAAAGCTCAATGCAATCAACTTTTCTTCCGATACTTTCAAACAACTTTGCTTTATAGGGTTCAAAGTTTACGCCGCCCTGCACCATCACATGAAAATCCGGAAACAACTCCCCGATCTTTTTACCGCTTTTCTCCGTGAGCCTGTCAAAATACATTTGCATCCACGGTGGTATGCCACTGATAAGGGTCATGTCCTGATCAATAGTTTCTTCAACGATCTTGTCGAGTTTCGTCTCCCAGTCCTCTATGCAATTGGTTTCATAAGAGGGTAGTTGATTGGTCCGTAAATATCTTGGAATGTGGTGATTGACGATGCCGCTAAGCCGTCCTGTAGGTATTCCACCAACCCTTTCCAGCTCCGGAGAACCGGACAAAAAAATCATTTTGCCATTGGCAAATTTATTGTTTCCGCTT
>JBBJMD010000232.1:0-5536 GCA_037719925.1 Ferruginibacter sp. | reverse complement strand
CTCTCGCAAAATAAGCATTAATTGTACCAAAAGGTTTTATTAAAATTACCCTTTCATGGATTGTTAGATTGCGAAAATTACATATCATCATCATAGGTTCGGCTTTGAGAACTCATTTTGACGCAATTGGAGTTGATAATACAGTTTAATGCTGCAGTGATTTGGTAGAAAAATATACCCAATATTATAGCAGGTAAGTGTACACAAAAAACATCGATGAAGTATTGAGTCATCCAGAAGCGATGAAATATATTTCGCAGCGGTCTGTGGATATGATTTATTCAATTAAAATCTTCACCACCTTTTAAGATACCGTGTATTTTAACTGAAGGGATCGAACCAACCGGTTAATGGATGATTCCATATCCTGATAAAAAATATAATTATGCTGAACTGTCTTTTATTTGGGTAAATTACAGTAGCATATTGCCACTTTGATAGCTATCTGGTATTTTATGAAGCATATCCTCACCTTCTTTGCATTGCACCTTTTATTATCCCTGGTGATAACGGGGCAAACCGTGGTATCAATAAAAATAGAAGGTCCTATCAACCCTGTTACTGCGGATTTTATACATGAAGCGATCGTAAACGCAGATAGCAGGAAAGCAGCCTGCCTGTTGATCCATCTAAATACTCCCGGTGGCTTGCTGCAGTCAACCAGGGATATAGTAACCGAACTGTTGAAAAGCCCGGTACCGGTAGTGGTTTATGTATCCCCGGAAGGGGCGCATGCAGGATCGGCAGGGGTTTTCATTACTTTGGCCGCAAATATTGCCGCAATGTCCGAAGCCTCTAACATTGGCGCCGCGCATCCTGTTAACCTTCATGGTAGCATGGACAGCATTATTAGTGAAAAAGTGACCAATGATGCAGCCGCTTTTATCCGTAGTATTGCCGGCAAAAGAAACCGCAATCTTGAATGGGCGGAAGATGCTGTAAGAAAAAGTAGTTCAATTACAGCTGCTGAAGCAGTAGTGAAAAAGGTGGTTGACCTGATAGCATTCTCCGACCGTGACCTGCTAAACCGGATCGACGGCAGGGAAATTAATTTAAATGGCCGGGTGGTTACTTTGCAAACAAAAAATGCCACCATCGTGGTTTATGGCATGAGTGGAATGGATAAATTTTTAAATATAATCAGTGACCCGAACATTGCTTACCTCCTGATGATGCTGGGTTTCTTCGGGATTTTATTTGAACTGATCAATCCCGGGGCTATACTGCCGGGCATAACAGGGGTAATAGCATTGATACTTGCTTTTTATGCAATGCATACTTTGCCCATTAACTATTCTGGTCTTGCATTAATTTTTTTCGGTATTCTGCTGCTGCTGCTCGAGATAAAGATTGTCAGTCATGGTATGTTGGCCATAGGAGGCATCGTTTCTCTATTACTGGGGTCAATGATGCTGATAAAGACGAGCTCGCCTTTAGAACTTGCCGGCATTTCCAGAATGGTAATCATAAGTACAACTGCAGTAACAGCATTATTCTTTTTGTTGGTGATAGGAGCAGGGTTAAAATCTCAAAAGCGAAAAGCAGTAACGGGCCCGGAAGCAATGACCGGGGTTAAAGGGATTGCCCTCGACCCCCTTGATCCTGAAGGACGGGTAAGTGTGCAGGGGGAGATATGGAATGCTTCTTCTATCAGCGGAAATATAATTAAAGGCGAAACCGTGCGGGTAAAAGCAATTAAAAAGCTGGTGCTTTACGTAGAAAAAGTAACATCTTAAAATCAAAATACAATGCCACAAATTCCATTTGCAACTTTGATCATCGCCTTTTTTTTAATCAGTCTTTTGGCAAGCGCCGTAAAGATCCTGAGGGAATATGAGCGGGGCGTTATTTTCAGGTTAGGACGGTTGATCGGAGGGGATGGCCTCAAGGGGCCGGGACTTATTTTGTTAATACCTTTTATTGACAAAATGGTAAAGGTTAGTTTGCGTACGGTTGTACTGGATGTGCCTCCGCAGGATATAATCACCAGTGATAACGTTTCAATAAAAGTTAATGCGGTGGTTTATTTCAGGGTACTGGAGCCACAAAAGGCCGTTGTTCAGGTGGAAAATTTTTTACTGGCCACTTCGCAGATATCTCAAACTACTTTACGAAGTGTGCTTGGCCAGTCGGAACTTGACGACCTGCTTTCGCAAAGGGATATTATTAACCATAAACTGCAACAGATCATCGATTCGCAAACCGAACCCTGGGGTGTTAAAGTTTCAAATGTGGAAGTAAAGCAAATCGATCTGCCCCAGGAAATGCAGCGCGCAATGGCCAAACAGGCGGAAGCAGAGCGAGAACGCCGGAGCAAGGTTATTTCCGCGGAAGGCGAGTTCCAGGCTTCACAAAGATTAGCTGATGCCGCCAAAATACTGTCAGCTGAACCAAGCGCACTGACGTTACGATACCTGCAGACTTTACGGGAGATCGCGACAGAAAATAATTCCACTACGATCTTCCCTGTTCCTATCGACCTCTTGAAACCATTTTTAAATACCGGTGGAAGAAAGGTGAATATAAACGATGTTTTAGAAGATATTCAACCCGGTCATAAGGGAACAAACCAATAAACTCACAAATGGAATGGATAAGGTTCAGGGAGGTGTAAACACGCAGGGAGCCAACCTAAACAAAGCAAGCTCTGTTCATAGCAAAAGATACTTTTTATTATTACTACACATTGTTTGCTTCTTTACGTTAGCAATCCATCATAGTTGCTTATCACAGCAACCGCCGGGGGCACTGGCTAATTATACCCGCGCGCCGGATAGTTCCTTTAAGTGGCAATTATCTACGGTTACAAAAACTCCCGGAGGCGTTTTTTTGGAGGTAGATCTTATTTCTCAAACCTGGCAGAAGTTACCCTGGTCTCACCGGCTAATGGTGTACCTGCCGAAAGAAGCACCTTGTGCAAACACCGTACTATTGGTATTACGTCATATTTACAACCGGCATGCAGACCTCGCCAGCCTGAAAATAATCAGCGACTCTGCGGGAACGGCTTCGGCGATTCTCAGCGATATTCCCAACCAGCCTTCGTTCAATGGAAGAGAGGAAGATGATTTACAGGCATATACTTTTTCCCGCTATATTAGCACAGGCGATGAAAGCTGGCCATTGTTATTTCCAATGGTAAAAAGCGTTGTACGCGCTATGGATGCCGTAACGGCGCTGGCTTCAAAAGAAAGCGGTATTGCGGTAAACAGTTTTATCATTGCCGGTCACTCCAAACGAGGCCATGCCGCCTGGTTAACAGCTGCCGTTGATTCGAGGGTTAAAGGGATTATTCCTGTTGCCATCAATGTATTAAATGGTAAAGCGCAGATGCCGCATCACCTGGAAGTATTTGGCGAATACAGCACCCCATCGTTAGAGGCTACCGGTTTATTGCCGGAACTGGAGCTCCCGCGTGGCAAAGCATTGATGCAAATGATTGATCCCTTTTCTTACAAAGAACAGCTCGCCATCCCTAAATTGGTAGTATCTGCTGCGAATGATAATTTTTTCCCGGTAGATGCCTTAAATTTTTCTTGGGATAGCCTGGTTGGGCCCAAATGGATACTGCAACTTTCAAATGCGAATCATGCCCGCGCAGATGCGGACCCAAGGGTGAACAGTACCGCTTTTGCTTTTGCCCGTGCGGTGGCATCCGGAAAACAATTACCCCTGTTTACCTGGAAATTCACACAAAATAAAGAAAGTCTTTTTTTAAAAATGCACACAGGTAATGCTGCAATTAATGCACGCATTTGGGTGAGTGAATCGGACAACAGGGATTTTCGCAGGTCAAAATGGATCGCCACGCCTGCGCAAGGAAGCCCCATCAGATCCCCTGGCGTAACCGGGAACGGGCCTTCAACAAAACAGTTTGAAACAGAGATAAAAAAACCCGTGAAAGGGGCACTGGCTATTTTTGGTGAAATAGAATTTATGCAGGAAGGGCATAGTTTTTTGTTGTCGACCCAAACTCAGGTTTTGTTACCTGAATGATGAATGCATTACGCGCGATTCAATCGTCCTGCCGTGGGTATAACCTATGCGGGATTTTTGGCATTAAATCCCTGGCAACTGACCTATGAAAGGGCAGGTTTTCTTCGATTAAATTGCTCCTGGTATTTTTGAACCCCTAACGGAATACTCTTTGCAAAAGCTTATTTTTACGATAATTTTTTATACCAACGGTTGACATGCCATGATTTACCTGTTAATTTATACCTGCGTTCAGCAACAGGTGTAATAGTTACGAAATAAAATTATCATGACAGCAGAGCACCAGCGGTTAGCCGTTAATCAAAAGAAACCGATTCCCCTGGAGCAATGGGGCCCATACCTGAGCGAACGCCAATGGGGTACTGTACGCGAAGACTATGGCCATCACGGCGATGCATGGGGTTACCTACCTTTTGATCAATCACATTTCAGGACTTACCGATGGGGAGAAGACGGCATCGCCGGCATTTCAGATTATTTTCAAAATCTTTGCTTTGCCCTGGCTTTCTGGAACGGGAAAGATAAAATTCTAAAGGAACGCTTATTCGGCCTTGGCAATTATGAAGGCAACCATGGGGAAGATGTAAAAGAATTGTACTACTACCAGGATAATATTCCAACTCATTATTATATGGAATATTTGTACAAGTATCCCCAGAACGAATTCCCTTATGAAAACCTAAAAGCTATTAACCGCAGCCGGTCCATGCACGATCCCGAATACGAAATATTGGACACGGGAGTATTTGACAAGGATGAGTATTTTGATATCAATATAACTTATGCCAAACAGAACCCGCAGGACATCTATATTAAAATCGACATTACCAACCGTAATGATACTACTGCTCCGATAACCGTATTGCCTACCCTGTGGTTTTACAACAGGTGGGTAGACAACCCGGAGGAAATCAAGCCCAGTATTACTTTTTTAACCAAAACTTCGGTTAAGGTAAAGCACAAGCGCATCGGTGACTATTTCTTTTATTTTCAACATCCTGATGATACCCTCTTTACGGATAACGAAACCAATCTTACTAAAACAACCGGCGCAGCAAATGAAACGATTTTTGTAAAAGATGCCTTTCATGATGCGATCATTGATGGGGCAAATCGCAAAAAGCTGCGGGCGCGTAAGGAAGGCACCAAATTTTCACCCGTTTATGAATTAAAGATTAATGGGGGCGAAACAAAGACCATCTACTGCAGGCTTACGAGCCGGGCTGATGACAGGCCTTTTACCAAAGGTTTTGAAAAAATATTTTCCGTGCGCAAGCTGGAAGCGGATCACTTTTACAGGACCATCCTCCCCGTTAATATATCTGATGACCTCAAGAATATCCAGCGCAAGGCACTGGCAGGCATGCTGTGGAGCAAACAATATTATCATTACGATGTGGAGCGCTGGCTTACCACCAGTGATGGCATTACAGCTGTGAATGACGGCAAAAAAAAGGGGCGCAACAATGACTGGACACATTTAAAGAACCAGGATATCATTGCCATGCCCGATAAATGGGAATATCCCTGGTATGCTGCG
>JBBJMD010000071.1:0-18335 GCA_037719925.1 Ferruginibacter sp. | reverse complement strand
GCCTGGGTATTGGTATTGGCCCGGGGATAGCCTACTTTTTAAACCAGAATATTGCACTGGAAGTACTGCCTAAATACAACCTGACAGTTGGATTTGGAAATGCCACAACTACTAATGCTTTGAATATCAGCATTGGATTCCAAATTCACTTGCCCAAATCAAAGCTGAAGGCAATGAAAGAAGATGTGAATTAATTTGCGAAAGAATTTTGAGCGGCTGTTTGAGAAATCAACAGCCGTTTTTTAATTCCATTAAGTCAATGATTTCCGGGTAGTTTACTTTCAATTCCGGGTAAAGGAAAATATTTTTACATACATTCTTGTAGAGTCCATAAACCCGACCTGTACAAATAATCCTGTGAGTTTATTCCATCAGCTTAATTATAGAAATTTCAGGTTCCCGGTAAGTTTCAAAAAACGTCTTATCGTATATAAAATTATTGGAAGCTATTTTATTAATGCCCATGCTACTTAGGTGAACAAATCGAGGGCAGCTTTGCCCAGCCCATCGGGAGTTGTATAGAATGGGCGTTTTTCTACAAGATAGTGCGCATCTTCAGGTATGGAAAGTGCATGATAAATGGTTTGATGGACCTGGTCGATGACAATAGGTTTTTCAATGGTTTTACAAGGCCGTTCATCTGCTGTTTTGCCATATACATGTCCTTTTTTTATTCCGCCGCCAAACATAAGCATCGAACAGCCATCAGTAAAATGACGGTGCATTCCATAATGTTTCATTTCGTTAATTATATCCGGCTGCTCAACCTGTTCCTGCACCTTTGCTTCAGGCCTTCCTTCCACCATCATATCCCGGCTAAATTCACTGGCGAGCACAACCAGGGTCCTGTCAAGCTTGCCTGTACGGTCGAGGTCTTTTATCAATTGGGATATGGGGCCATCGATCTGCCTTTTCATTTCAACCAGGCGGGTATTACCATTCTCATGAGTGTCCCATCCCTTAAAGGGTTCGTATTCAGTAGTAACACTGATAAAACGGGCACCCTTTTCCGTAAGCCTTCTTGCCATCAGGCAACCAAGGCCAAATTTGCCGGTATTGTATATATCATAAATTTCTTTCGGTTCTTTAGACAGGTCAAAAGCTTCTGCCTCCGGAGATTTTAGCAAAATGTAAGCTTGTTCCATCGATCTTTTCAATGATTCTTTTTGATAATCACTGCCATATTCACCCACCGGGCTCTGTTTGATCAGTTCATCGTACAATTGATTTCTTCTTTCGAATCTTGAATTCGACATGCCCGAGGGAGGACGCACACTATCCAGCCCCTGTGATGGATCGGGTATGAGGAATGGCCCAAATTCATTGCCTAAAAAACCGGCACTGTGAAAGGCCTTGAGTTCTTCTCCTTCACCCAAAGTAAAACGTTGCCCGATGTCAATAAAAGCAGGGATTACAGGATTTACGGGCCCGAGTTGTTTTGCGATCCATGCGCCAAAGTGAGGGGCAAGCACCGACTGCGGGGGACGGTAACCGGTATGCCAGTGGTACTGGTGCCGCGCATGTAAAATAAACCCCATATCCGCAGCCACGTACGACCGGATAAGGGTCCCTTTATCCAGCACTTTTCCAATAGACTCAAGACCCTGGGAAAAATATATACCATCCAAGGCTGTAGGTACGGGCGCAAAAGTACTTAACACATTATTTGCCTGCATACCTTTCGCAAATGGAGTATATCTTTTAGGATCGAAAGTTTCGGTATGCGCCATGCCGCCGGCCATCCAAAGCAGGATAACCGTATCTGCTCGCAGTGATTTTTTGTTACAGGAGCCAAACTGAAAAGTGCCCCGCAAGGGTCGCCAATGTAGCGGCACTTGTCTTTTGAAGAAACTCCCTTCTGTTCCATGCTTTCATTTTCCTGGATTAATAGTAAATCAGTTAATAAATGATTTGAAACTCAGGAAGCAAAACAACGGCCCAGAAAAGGTCCTGTATTGCTTCGGTACCCGGATTAATGCCCAATACTTTTTTTGCCGCCTGGAATTCTTTTATATTAGGCGCACGGTTAAACGCCTTGTTGTAAAGTTCCTTAATAATCACATCCCCGGTCTGGTACTTTTGCTTCCAGTGGCCGGCCCCCTTCATTAGCGCTTCATTAAACCTTTCACCTTTGGTAAGCTCAAGCGCCTGCAATAGGTTGGCCTGCGATTCACGGCTGGTAGACACGGTTTCGCGGCTGGGCCTTCCTAATGCAATCAGGAAAGGATTAATTATAACAAGTGAGGCTCTTACAAAAGACGGCTTTTGTATTACCGCTGTTGGTTTGCCAACCTGGTTATAACCTTTTAATGAATCCGGGAAGACGGGTTCAATTATAAAACTAACGGCATCCGCAAATTGTTCTGCTGACATTCTTTTTCGAAGCATGCCCCTGAACCTATAATCCTGCGAGGTGATCTTGTTAGGGTCCTTAAAAGCAACCGAAGGCAACTGGTAGGTATCAGAAGTTGCAATTAGAAAAATCAACTCTTTGAGATCACATTTGCCTGCTACAAAATTAGAAGCCATCCAGTCGAGAAGATCCTGGCTCCAGGGTTCATTATCCATCACATCAACCGGTTCAATAAGTCCGCGGCCCATCAATTGAGTCCATATACGATTTACAATGGTTCGATAAAAACGACCATTCTCCGGCCTGGTCATATTTTCAGCCAGCTGCCTTCTTTTAACAGGCGATTTGGCTAAGGGGTCAATGGCTCCCAGCTCTGACCAAAGCATGGCTGCCTTTGTATATTTTCCGGTAGGCTTATCACAGCGATTTATTTCAAGTGAGCTATCTGCGAATATATTGGCAAAAGCATATGCATCGGTAAGTTTCCAGTTACTTATAAAACTGTTGTGGCAGGAAGCGCATTTCAAATTAAGACCAAGAAAAACCTGCGATACATTTTGCGCCGCCTGCATCTCTGTTTTTTGACTGGCATTAATAACGCCGCGCCGATTGATGCCGTCTTTATAGCCCGTGGACTGGTCTCGGCCTGATGAAATCTTTTCACTCTGAATAGGGACATTAAATCAATGATTGTACAACCAGTCAGTAATGCTATAACGGCCCCCGGTGATATAGCCGGTTCGTTAATGTTAAATTTACCGTTCCAGAATGTAAGCCAATGACCGGCATAGTCATCCTCCCGGTTTAAACACGCACCCATAAGGCTCTCTTTGCCCGGGTATTATCTGCAGCAAACGCTCTTTCTTCTTCCGGTGAAGGGAGTAAGCCGATAATATCGAGGGATATCCTTCGCAGATAGGTTCTGTCATCGACAGGTTTGGTCCACGCTATTTTATTCTGTTTGAAATACTCATTTACCCATAAGTCTACGGGATTTTGAAAGCCGGCTGAAACCGCCGGCAGTGCTGGATTCCTTGGCTGTAGTTCTGCAACCCGGTACAATACATCCTTGTCCTTATCGGCAGGCCAGGGGGCTCCTTTCTGTATCCATAATTTAATGATATCGATCTCACTGGCCGAGAGTCTTTTTTCTTTGGAAGGCATCGCTTTTTTATGACCGGCTGGTAATGTTATGCGTTTTACCATTTCGCTCTCCATTGGATTTCCGGGTGTAATGACCAATCCGTGTTCACCCCCTTTGAACACCATGTCCTTCCTGTCAAGCCGCAATTCACCTTTCACTTTATCTGCACCATGACATTTATAACAGTTATGCGCCAGTATTGACCTTACTTGTGTGTTTAGCTCAATTTCCTGCTTTTTGTCCAATTTACCGGTATCGTTTTTTAGAGAAGCAACATCCAAATTAGTTACGATAAGTGGTTTGTAATCCTCACTCCAGGGAACTGTTTCGGAAATATAATCACTACCATGGGTTAGGGAGGCTCCAAAATGCCCGGCCACGGATATACCGAAAGTTGTAACGAAGAGTATGGCACGATATGCTGATACAAGACCCGGGCTGGTTTTTTTACGAAGGCGCACTGATAAATATAAAGCAATAGCCCCGAGGGAGGCTGTGGCAATCCCGGTCCATTGATGAAGTGTCAGTAAATCCTTGCCATAATCGCCGGTACCGGCTAATAACAGTCCGAGGAGTGCTGATATAACCGCTGATAGTACTCCGAAGATGACCAGCAAATTTATACCCGGCCGCAGTTTTGAATCAAAATTTTTTAAAGTAAACAATTCCAGGATGGCGGCGAATAAAATCAGCGCAACCGGGAAATGAACGGCCAAAGGATGCAGGTGACCCAAAAAATTCCATAACCACGAAGAATTTGCTTCGGCAGCCACTTCCTGTACGTCCTGGGCGTGGACAGCAGGCAAAAAAAGACAGGCACTTCCAGATAACAATGCCCGTAAGCATACACCATCATTCAACTTTCGCCGAAAAATATACGGGGGATTTTTAATCGTTTGTGCCATACATCCGGAATAGTTCAGTATGCAAAATAAACCTTTAAAAGACGACTCATTCCAGTACGCTTAGAGCTAAAAACGCAGGACAGGGATGAAATTCAGTCATTCAGAAATTTTTATACGTTTGATTCAAAAGTAAGAATTATATCACACTCCGTGTCAAATCCGTATGTAAAATTGAAACGAGTATTTCAACATTAAAAAAACCTATCATAACGAAATTTCCTCGTCCTGCAGGAATCATATTAAGGCTCATAAAAACTCCGGCAATTTAGATCCTTGGCATGTTTCGGGTTGACCATGTTACCTGGGTTTCTGGATAATAATTGTTAAGGGATCATACAGTAATTTGATGTGTACACCTCGTGTGATTACCGCACCTTATTGATAAATTAAAAGCGCACATTTTCTTACAATGCAGCATGTTATTGCAGCATGCTTATGTTTAATCCAGGGCATCTTTTAAAATTAATTACAATTAAAAAATTACTTCGTGAGTTCACCCAGGCTTGCTTCTTCCAGTATCCTTATTTCCTTATCGGAAATGGAAATAATGCCTTCGGAAGTAAAGTCGTTCAATACCCTGAAAACAGTTTCATAAGTAGTACCTGCATATGCTGCAAGGTCTTGCCGGCTTAGTGTTATATTTACTGCGCCATTGGTTCTTATGCCGAATTTATTTTTTAAAGAAATCAATGCATCGGCTATTCGGCCTTTTACCTGCATATGGGCCAGGTTACTCAT
The DNA here is from genome assembly GCA_037719925.1 of Ferruginibacter sp. Lineage (GTDB taxonomy): Bacteria > Bacteroidota > Bacteroidia > Chitinophagales > Chitinophagaceae > Ferruginibacter. The sequence continues at coordinate 13,195 of JBBJMD010000071.1, read as the reverse complement.
TTTTCTTTCCGACCGCTGCAACTCTTCAGCATAAAACATCAATAGCCGGATTGTAAAATCATTATTGATCCTGAGTGTAGCGTTAAAAAAATGAAGTTTGATAAAACAGGTCGTTGTAGGCTCCAGGGCCGTTCCCGTTACAGGATAAATAATTTCAGCTCCCAGCCCCCGGTGCCCGATGATGTCGCCGCTTTTTGCAAAACGTATGATCAGTTCTTTTTCATTTCCCCATTTTTTATGCACCTTCACGGTGCCACTGTAAACAAAATAAATACCTTCTACAGGTTCACCTTCTTTAAATATAACTTCACCTTTTTTAAAAGAAATAGTTTTTTTATTCGCTTCAATCGCAGGCTTCCATTCAGGTAAACAATATTTACAAAGAAAGCAACTCCCCAGGTCACAATCTCTTTTGTTTTTTTTCATGAAAGAAAGTTAAGCTTAATGTCCAAAAAAAATTTAAATGTTATTGCACGAAGGAGTTAACAGATGGTATGCCACTAACACACAAATGCGCTTCAAATGCTGAGCGTAGAAAAAACAGGTATGCACCCGGGTACCTCTACGTGCTATAATCCAAGTCCGGAATTGAACGAAGCTAACAGGTTGATTAAAAGGATTACACTACGTACACATGTTTAAGATTTAGCGGAGATCCAGCTAAAATCTGATCGGGAGATATTCTTCAGATTAGTCGGGTGAAAGTTTACCACTTCACCCACAATTATGATCGCCGGATTGGTTAAACCGGCATGTTGAGATTTAAAGGCAATATCCTTTACTTTGCCTATCACCATTCTTTCATGTACGGTGGTGCCATCCTGTATTATCGCCACGGGTGTATCGGCTTTGCCGTTTTCTATAAAGATATCCATGATGGCTTCCAGTTTGCTCATGGCCATTAATATAACAACTGTTGCCGAAGACTGCGCAGCCAGGCTGATATCTTTTGAAATTTCACCTGACCGGGTAGTGCCCGTTGTTACCCAAAAACTTTCATTAACACCCCGGCAGGTAAGCGGGATCATTTGTGAAGCAGGAACTGCAATGGCGCTCGATATACCCGGAATTATTTCAACGGTGATGCCTGCCTGGCGTGCCGTTTCTATTTCTTCCTGTGCCCGGCCAAATACAAAGGGATCGCCCTTCAACCTTACCACTCTTCCGTGCGAATGAGCATACCCGATTATAAGCTGGTTGATCTCCTGCTGCGATAAGGCATGACATCCATAGCGTTTTCCCACAAATCTTTTAATACATCCGGGAGATGCATGTTTTAATATTTCTTCATTTGCCAGTGCATCAAATAATATGACTTTTGCTGTTGCAATAATTCTAATTGCTTTCAGCGTTATTAATTCCGGGTCACCCGGTCCTGCACCGACCAACGAAAGGAGAGGAATATGCATTTAATATTATTTTTAAAAATATATTCATTTTATTTTAACAAATATACATTTTATTCATTTATTCCTGTATTTTTATGATATAAATAATATTTACACTTCGTTTTTATTAAGCCAAGCTTGAAAAATATTAAATATAATAATTAATAATACGATGATTGCTTGCTATTTATTAGGTAACCTGATAAATAATTATCATGAAAATAGTAGTCATCGGGAATGGAATGGTGGGTTATAAGTTTTGCGAAAAGCTTATTTCCAAAATGCCCCAGGCAAAAATTGCAGTATTTGGAGAAGAAACGCGCCCCGCATATGACCGCGTACACCTGAGCGAATTTTTTGCAGGCAAAACTGCCCGGGACCTGACACTTGCCAGCATTGACTGGTACCATGAGAACAATATCATCCTCCATCTCGGGGATCCGGTACAATTGATCGACCGTGCTTCTAAAAAAATACTTTCCCACAAGGGCATTATTGAACCATATGATTACCTCGTTATTGCAACGGGGTCTGCTGCTTTTGTGCCCTCAATACCTGGAGTAGATAAGCAGGGTGTTTTTATTTACCGCACGATTGAAGACCTTGAAATGATGAGTGCCCATGCCAGGAAGGCTAAAACAGGCGCCGTAATCGGTGGCGGCCTGCTGGGGCTCGAAGCTGCCAAAGCTATGCTCGACCTGGGTATTTCAGATACGAACGTTATCGAATTTGCTTCACGCCTGATGCCCCGCCAGGTCGATGATGCAGGAGCGGCCATTTTAAAAAGCAAACTTGAAATGCTTGGCCTGAAGATCTTTACCAATAAAAATACTACTCAAATATTAGGTGGTGAAGTCATATCGGGTATGCTTTTTTCCGACAATACCACGCTCGAAGTGGATATGGTGGTAATATCCGCGGGTATCAAACCAAGGGATGAACTCGCAAAAGGTTGCGGGTTGCAAACCGGGGCCAGGGGCGGGATAATGGTAAATGATAAATTACAAACTGATGATCCATGCATCTTCGCAATCGGGGAATGTGCCCTGCACAACAACATGATCTACGGTCTCGTAGCTCCCGGTTATGAAATGGCTGATGTACTTGCCAGGAACCTGGCTGCCCTATATGCTCCGGAAGCAGCCACTTCCCTGCTATCTGAAATTACAAATGGCAATACCGAAACAGAATTTCCGCTTACGTTAACGCGGGGCGAGTTCACGTTTACCGGGTTTGACATGAGTACCAAGTTAAAATTAATTGGAATAGATGTGGCAAGTTTCGGTGACCCTTTTTTAACCGGCCAAAACAACCGGACCATCGTAATTGAAGATACCATGAATGGTGTCTATAAAAGGATCAACATATCCGCAGATGGAAAAGAATTGTTGGGTGGAATATTGGTAGGCGATGCCGATCAGTATAATATGTTGTTGCAAACCTGCAAGAACAAACTGGTGTTGTCACCGGATCCCGGCGATATGATCCTGGGCACGAGAGCTGGCCAGGAAAATACGGGCTCCGGCTTGCAAGGCTTGCCGGATGAAGCGGTGATCTGCAGTTGCGAAAGTGTTAGTAAAGGGGATATCTGCAACGCGGTAATTGTTTCAGGCTGTGAAACTATGGACGCCATTAAAAAATGTACCAGGGCAGGCAGTGGCTGTGGTGGATGTATTCCAATGGTGAAAGACCTCATGCTGCATACCCTTAAGTCACAGGGCAAGTATGTCCGAAATGTATGGTGCGAACATTTTAATTATAGCCGCCAGGAAATCTTTGACCTGGTAAAATTGCATGAACTGAAATCTTATGATGAAGTGTTGGATAAACTCGGCACAGGCGACGGGTGCGAATTATGCAAGCCGCCCGTGGCGTCTATCCTTGCCAGTTTATGGGGAGAAATGATCCTTAAAAAAGGAAACGATACCGCTCAGGACAGCAATGACCGTTTTTTAGCCAATATTCAAAAAGGAGGCACTTACTCTGTAGTACCTCGAATCCCCGGTGGCGAAATAACCCCGGATAAACTGATCGTGATCGGGCAGGTTGCCAAACAATATAATCTTTATACCAAGATTACAGGGGGACAACGGATCGATCTTTTCGGAGCTCACCTGAATGATCTGCCCGATATCTGGGGGCAGCTGATTGCGGCAGGTTTTGAGAGCGGCCATGCTTACGGAAAATCCCTTCGCACGGTAAAAAGCTGTGTAGGCAGTACCTGGTGCCGTTTTGGGCTACACGACAGCGTTAGTTACGCCATCCGTATTGAAGAAAGATACCGTGGGCTGCGTTCTCCCCATAAATTAAAAGGCGGTGTTAGTGGCTGTATCCGTGAATGCGCCGAAGCACAAAGCAAGGACTTTGGAATAATTGCAACTGAAAAAGGCTGGAATCTCCATGTGTGTGGCAACGGGGGTAGCAAGCCACAGCATGCCCTGCTGTTGGCTACTGATTTGGATGATGAAACCTGCATTCGTTATCTCGACCGCTTTTTAATGTTCTATATCAAAACCGCTGATACCTTGAGCAGGACTGCCACCTGGCTAAATAAAATGGATGGTGGAATCGATTACCTGCGAAACGTAGCGGTAAATGACAGTCTGGGTATGGCCCTGCAATGGGAAGCTGAAATGCAAACCCTGGTAGCTTGTTATAAATGCGAATGGAAAGAAGCGATCCAGAACCCTGAAATAAGAAAGCGGTTTAATCATTTCGTAAACGCTCCTGAAATAAAAGACCCTTCAGTAAAATTTGAGGTAATGCGCGAACAGAAGAAGGTCGCCAATTGGAAGTGATACGGCTGTCTCTGACATTGACATCGACGTGAAAAAACATACCTGAAATGGATGAAAAATTAATAAACGTACACCACATATTTGCCCTGTGAATTAATAAGTCCGCGATTGGTTGCTATTTTCTTTGCTTACCACTTTTCGATTGCCTGCATTTTTATACGATTGTTTGCTTTTTTTATTTAGCTGGTTAAGCCCGGCTGACAAGAAAATTACATCCCGGCACGCCGGGATCAGGATAACTTTTAAAAATTGGACCCATGCTAACAATTACTGACAAAAAAGAGTTCACGTGGTTTGCAGCATGCCTGGTAACAGATGTGCCTGCTAACGGAGGCGTATGCGTGAAATACGAAGACACCCAGATTGCCCTGTTCCATTTTGCAAGGAGGGGTGAATGGTACGCTACGCAAAATGAATGTCCGCACCGCAGGCAGATGGCCCTGAGCCGCGGCATGATCGGCGCACGCCAGGAAGAGCCGAAAGTGGCATGTCCCTTTCATAAAAAAACTTTTTCCCTGCTAACCGGCGAATGCCTTACAGGCGACGAATGCAATATTAAAATATACCCCGTAAAGGTGGAAGAAGGAAAGGTGTTTATTGGGATAGAAAGTTAATTCTAAATACATGAACTACCATCCAGGAATTATTAAAAAATAAATCGAATTATCATCCACGAATTACACGAATTAAAGGGCACTATGCATAGAAATAAAAATACAATCATTAGAAAAACGGATACCATGTTTTCATTTCCCATTGTCCAAAAAAATAAAACCCTGAGTTGCTGAAAACTTTTCCCATCAAGGGTTTTATCACCTCTCTTTTGGAAGGGGTGTGGGTGAGGGGCTACCAGCCAGACAAGGATCCAGGCATTTAAAATAACCATTTATTGATTCGTATAATAAAAATAATTCGCATATTAAAAACAATTGATGTTCAAAAAATAACCATGACAAAAATAAGTATACACTACATCGTGCTCCTGATGGTCTTTATCATCACACTGGCTGCCTCAGATACAAAGGGACAATTTTCTTTGTCGGGACAATTACGAACGCGTACGGAATACCGCAATGGATTGGGCACTTTGAGAGTAAAGACAAATGATCCTGCATTTTTTACGTCGCAGCGAACCAGGCTTACTTTCAATTATAAAACAAGCCGTATCATTTTTCAAACTTCATTGCAGGACGTTCGCCTGTGGGGACAGGATGCGTCCACGATCAGCAGCAATGACGGCAGTAAGTTAAGTATGCATGAGGCATGGGCGGAGATCGCGCTCGCCAATAAGAAAGACAGTGGTATGGGCAGGCCGGTGGTTGATTACTTTGCTGTAAAAATTGGCCGCCAGGAACTAATGTATGATGATAGCCGCCTGCTTGGAAATTTGGACTGGGCACAACAGGCACGCAGGCACGATGCGATTGTTTTTAAACTCTTAAATAAAGGGTGGACCGCCGACCTTGGGATTGCATTTAACCAGCACACAGATGCTTTTAATTATAACGGTACCTATTATACGCCCGCCAATGTAATGCCTTACGTAAAAGACAGCAGGGGAAATTTAACCATAACACCTACCGGCCTTATACCGTTAAGCAACCTTGCAGGCTGGAGTTCCAAAACCGGTTCACCTGCATTGCAGGCAATAGCTTCTACCAATGGATTGTACCAGGATTATAAAGCGATGCAATATTTGTACACAGCCAAAACTTTTAATAAAACAAAAGTTAGCGGTCTGGTATTAGCCGATCATTTTGGTAAATATATCAATGACTCCGTCAGCAATATTTCGGGAAATGATACCGGGTATGTTTACGGGAGGCGGTTCAATCAAAAGGGAGTTAACAGCAGGGCTACTGCAGGCTTCTTGCTAAGCAGCTTTCTTGATAGGAAAAATGCATTGCTGTTAACCGCAGGTGTTTATTATCAAACAGGAAGAGACAGGGATGCTCAAAAACTTGCAGCGTATACAACAACGTTTTCAGTAAGCTATACAAAAAACAGTTTTTCCTACACTGCAGGGTGCGACTATCTTTCAGGCAACGACGCTTTTTCTGCTCCGGGTACAAATCACCGCTTCGATCCGCTATACGGAACTCCTCATAAATTTTGGGGGTTAATGGATTATTTCTATGTTGGCACCGGTTCACCAACGGGCGGCTTGAGCGATCCCTTTGCAAAGATCCGGTATACCGGAAGTAAAAAACGTTTTACGGCGACGCTGGATTATCACTATTTCAGCCTGGCCAATAACCAAAAAGATCTAACGGGCATGGCGCTGAAAAAATACCTGGGAAGCGAGATTGATCTCCTGGCTACTTATTCACTTAATAAAATTGTCACCCTCGAGTATGGCTTCAGCGTAATAGCTGCCACCAGCAGTATGGAATATGCAAAAAACCTGGTACCCAACTCTGCAAAACTTTCCGGTACATGGAGCTATTTGATGATAATTATTAAACCTGAATTGGTATCCAGGTAATTATGACAATTTATAATTCTTTAAAACAATACATATGTTAACATCCAACAATGACCAGCCTCTCAGCAGCTTAAACATTTTCAGTGGCAAAGGAATTCAAATGAAGACCTTCCACATTACCTGGCTCACTTTCTTCGCGTGTTTTTTTGGCTGGTTTGGTCTTGCCCCGTTAATGCCGACGATACGTGCTGACCTGGGACTGTCAAAATCACAGGTCGGTAATACGATTATTGCCGCCGTATCAGCTACTATTTTTGCCCGGCTGATCATTGGCAAACTATGTGATAGCTGGGGCCCGCGTAAAACCTATACGGCATTATTGATTATCGGCGCATTCCCGGTTATGTTGGTTGGCCTCGCGCATAGTTATACCAGTTTTTTATTATTTCGTTTAGCCATAGGCGTTATAGGAGCATCCTTTGTTATCACCCAGTTCCATACGTCTGTTATGTTTGCTCCCAATATCAAAGGAACGGCCAATGCAGTGGCCGGGGGCTGGGGTAACCTGGGGGGCGGGGTTACCAATATGCTGATGCCGGTAATTTTTGCCACCATTGTGGGTTTCGGCTACACAAAAAGCGAAGCCTGGCGATACGCCATGATCATTCCGGGCATAATGTTATTTCTCATGGCATTTATATATTACAGGTTTACAAAAGACACGGCGCAGGGTAATTATGAAGACATTGATCGTTCAAAAAAGTGAATGGCAAAACCGATTGGTCGATACTGGCGGATTGGCGCGTATGGTCGTTGTCGTTAGCCTACGCCGTATGTTTTGGAATGGAAATTACATTTGATGGTGTGGCTGCGTTGCACTTTACAGACACGTTCCATTTATCCCAGGGTTCCGCAGGTTTTTGGGCGGGTACTTTTGGTTTCATGAATATTTTTGCCAGGGCCCTGGGTGGTATTTCTGCTGATAAGATCGGAAGAAAATACGGGATGAGGGGTAAAGGTATTTTGCTCGCGATCATGTTGTTGCTGGAAGGTTGCGGTATCCTGCTGTTTGCTATGGCAGGGTCCCTTGAGATGGCGATCTTATCAATGATAACCTTTGCACTGTTCCTCAAAATGGCCAATGGAGCCACTTATGCCATCACTCCATTCGTGAACGAAAAAAATGTAGGTATGGTTAGTGGTATGGTGGGCGCCGGAGGTAATGTAGGAGGGATGCTTTTTGGCTTCTTGTTTAAATCAACCACGATTACTTACCTCCAGGCATTTCAATATATCGGTTATTCGGTTATTGGCGTATCGCTGATTGTGCTGGTGACAAAATTTGCTATTGCTGGAAGAACCGCGCCTCAGGCTATAGACGACGCCAAATTGCAGGTGGTATAATTTTTATAACCAGGTGAGTTTTGGGGAATGAATATCTGGCAGCACACATAAACAATAACAACGCTTTGACTGATCATATAAATAATACAACCACCAGGCTCCCTTTACAAGAAGGAAGTAGCCGCACCACCTGTTGTTATTGCGGGGTAGGTTGCGGCATCATTGCGGCAAAAGACCGCCAGGGAAATCTAACCGTGGAAGGGGACGCGGAACATCCAGTAAATAAAGGAATGTTATGTAGTAAGGGAATGAACCTGCATTATACCGTAACGGATACCAGTGACCGCCTCAGGTACCCTGAAATGCGCTATAGCCGGAACCACCCAAGGCAAAAGGTTTCCTGGGATACGGCCCTGGAAAGAACCGCAGCAGTATTTAAAACACTGATTCAAAAATATGGCCCTGATTCGGTAGCTTTTTATGCTTCGGGTCAATGTCTTACAGAAGAATATTATGTTGTTAATAAATTGATGAAAGGATTTATTGGCAGCAATAATATCGACACCAACTCAAGGCTTTGCATGAGTTCCGCGGTTACGGCTTATAAGATGAGCCTGGGCGAAGATAGCGTGCCGGTAAGTTATGATGACCTGGAACTGGCGGATTGTATTTTTGTTGCCGGGGCAAACCCTGCCTGGTGCCACCCAATTTTATGGCGGAGGGTGGAGGCTGCACGCGAAAAAAATCCGCGCATAAGGATCATCGTTAGTGACCCGCGAAAAACACAAACCTGTGCGCTCGCTAACGTACACCTGCAGCTGAACCCGGGGACGGATATCACGCTTCACAACGCGATAGGAAGATGCCTGGTAGAAAATGACAGGGCCGACCATGATTTTCTGCGTGAACATGCAGAAGGATTCGAACAATACCGCCAAATGGTTTTTAAAAGAACAGTTGCCGAAGCGGCGGAAATTTGCGGCGTGCCCGAAAGCGATATCAGGCTTGCAGCATCCTATATTGGTAATGCAAAAGGATTTATCACCATGTGGACCATGGGCCTCAACCAGAGTGTAATCGGGGTAAATAAAAACCTTTCGCTTATCAACCTTAATTTAATCACAGGCCATATCGGCAAACCGGGCTCAGGGCCATTTTCCCTAACCGGCCAACCCAATGCAATGGGCGGCCGTGAAGTAGGAGGATTATCTAATCTATTGCCTGCACACCGCGACCTTTCTAATGAGTTACACCGGAATGAGGTGGAAAAATTTTGGCAGATCCCCCTGGGTACCGTGCAGGCAAAAGCCGGACTGACAGCCACGGAGATGTTTGAAGCACTCAATGACGGCAGGCTGAAAGCCATATGGATATTGTGTACCAACCCTTTGATAAGTTTACCCGATGTACGCGTTGCTGAGGAAGGGTTAAAGAAAGCAAAATTTGTGGTGGTACAGGAAATAAGTAATAAGCCGGAAACATTGAATTATGCAGATGTGGTGCTTCCGGCAGCTTCATGGGCAGAGAAAGAAGGAACCATGACCAACGCTGAACGGCGGGTGAGCTTCCTGGGCAAAGTGATGGCGGCACCCGGCGAAGCAATGCCTGATGCAGAAATTATTTGCCGCTTTGCCCAAAAGATGGGCTTCAAAGGATTTGCTTTCAAAAACATGTCGGAAATATTTGCAGAACACGCGGCATTGACTGCGGGTACCCATATTGATCTGAGCGGGTTGAGTTATGATCTGCTTAAGGATAAAAGATCTGTCCAATGGCCTTACCCGGAAAGTTTCAATTTGGATAGCAGTAAATCCGGTTACGGGTTGGGAACACCAAGGTTATTTACCGATCATAAATTTTATACGCCTTCTCAAAAAGCGATCGTCCATTCTTTTGCCGACCACAACGATAGTATGCAACCCGATGAAGTGTATCCGTTGATACTAACGACAGGGCGTATCCGCGACCAGTGGCACTCGATGAGTAAGACGGGAAAGGTAAACAAGCTAAACCAACATACCAGGGAATCTTTTGTGGAAGTGAACCCGGCTGATGCCCGGTCAAGGAATATCCTCGATAATGAACTCGTGGAAATTGTCAGCAGGCAGGGATTGGTAAGGGTTAAATTAAAATATGCAACTGATATAAAAAAAGGAGTCACTTTCCTGCCAATGCATTGGGGAAAGATATTAGGCAGCGATTTAAACAGGGCAAACAATCTTACTGCAAACCTCGTTGATCCCAAAAGTAAAGAGCCGGATTTTAAATTCACGGCCGTCCAGGTAAGAAGGTATAATAAACCAGTGCAGAAGATCATCGTAATAGGCGCCGGTGCCGGCGCGTGCGGGTTTGTAAAAAGTTATCGCGCCCTGGATATCCACGACCAGGTAGAAATATTCAGCAACGAAAATTTTCCTTTTTATAACAGGGTATTGTTACCGGATTATATCAGCGGGGCGCTGCCCTGGGATAACCTCGTGAAAATGACTAATGAGGAAGAGCATGCGTATAATTTGAAATTACACCGCGGCGTCAGTATTGAACATATTGACCGGGATAACAAAATGGTGACCGATAGCAATGGGAAATGCCATCAATACGATGTTCTGTTAATTGCTACCGGTAGCCGGGCCGCCCTGCTAAAAGACATGCCCTTATTGAAAGGCATTTTTACCATGCGCAACAGAATGGATGCCGACGGGTTCAAAAATCACATTGACCCGCTAAAAGGTAAAGTGGTGATCCTTGGTGGTGGCTTACTGGGAATCGAATTAGCAGCGTCCCTTCGTGAATCGGGCATAGCGGTAACCATTGTGCAGCGCATCTCGCGACTGATGGACAGGCAGCTTGATCCGTTAGGCAGCCAACTGTTGCACGAAGAGCTTATAGAAAAGGGAATCGAGATTTATTACAATGACGAGATTGACCGGTTTTTAGGAACCAGCGATATCACTGGTATTCGCCTCAAAAGTGGCTTAACGGTCGATTGCCAGGCAATTGTTATTGCGATTGGCACCGTGCCAAATATCGAAATCGCGAAAGCCGCCGGTATCGAATGCAAGCGGGGAGTAGTGGTGGATCACTACCTGCAAACCAGTGATCCAAATATTTTTGCTATCGGCGAGATCGCTGAATTCAACGGTTTCCTTTATGGCATAACGGCGGCAGCCGAACAACAGGCTTCGATTGTTGCTAGTTTCCTTTCCGGTGATATTGCCAAATATTATGACGGTTCGCTACTCATGAATATATTAAAAATTCATGGTACCGACCTCTGTTCCCTCGGCCTTGCAGAATGCCCGGACGACCCAGCTTATGAAGAAGTAATATTTATTGATAAGGCTAAAAGATATTATAAAAAATGTATCATTCATAAAGACCGGTTGGTGGGTGCGATTTTAATCGGGGATAAAAGTGAATTCCTTGAATTCAGGGATCTGATCCAGGACAAAATTGAGTTAAGTGATAAGCGCCTGAAATTATTGAGAAGCGGGAAAAAAGCGGAACCGGTGTTAGGTAAGCTGGTCTGTAGCTGCAGTGGGGTAGGAGCCGGGAATATTCAAAATAAAATAAGTGAAGGATGCAGTGATCTTTTACAATTGTGCCAACTAACCGGCGCAGGAATGGGTTGCGGAAGCGTTTACCGGAAGTGAAAGGAATACTGGATAAAGCCTTGAAACCGCGGTCAATCAGTTTTGAAACATTGATTGCCGGATAAGCAAAACAGCCGTGTCAAAAGACAAGATCACTATAAAGAAATTACAAGTAGCATTATGTTAACAGATATTCAGGATCGCCAGAAACCAAAGCAATGCATTGCTAAAGATGATTTATAGAAGACACGCGAAAAACCGGCGCGTGCGCTTTAAACGATGCTGTAGATAAACTGAAGCTGGCTGAATGGAGCCGTTTCAGTGTGTCAGAAAGAATGGAACTGACCGTTCGCGAATGCAGCAGCCGCGGTGAAATTAAGGCCTACCGTAACTATCTCTACCAGCTTGTAGTAAAATGCACGGGCAATGAGCCAGCAAATTTAATCGTTGACCCAACGCCCGCATGGGCCAATCATTCCCCGGTTGATGATTCATTACAGGCAAAGGCGAAGGAATACAACTGGTTCATTTCAACGTCCCAATGGAAGTCACTGAGCGATCTTCAACGGTTTGCTTTATTAAAACTTTACAGGCCTGGCCATGAAAATAAAAATTTCCCCAAAGCCATGAAGGAATTTAAACTCGTATAATGTGAAAGAATCCGTAACGATTAAAATAAACTTTCGCGGCGGTATCGTATCTCCCGGTGTACTCTACAATATCCTGGTTGCCGCAGGCAAAGTAAGAATTACACATGTAAATTTTGGCCTGCGGCAACAACTACTCATTCATGTCTTCCGGGAAGATGTCGCCGTATTGGAAAAAGAGCTTACCAGGCAGGGTATATTTTTTGAACAGGGAACTGATCATTTTCCCAATATAATCAGCTCTTATCCTGCCGAAGAAATTTTTATCACCAATACCTGGTTAAGTGAAGGCGTTTATAAAGATATCCTTGACCTGATGGATTACCAGCCACAACTTAAGATCAATATTTCAGATAGTAACCAAAGTTTTACGCCGATACTTACCGGCAATATTAATTGGGTGGCATCCCTGCATTCCCCTCATTTCTGGCATTTGTTTGTTCGCTTTCCAAAAACAAATGTAATTTATGAATGGGAAGAAATGTTATACAATGTGTTGCCCGCATGAGCAAACATAAAATTGATTTGAACCTAACAGGTTTTATGACAACCCTTCGGCTAGCGGGAAAGACCTGTTTACACTGGTGAGCTTACAAAATTACATAACCAAAACTTCTATTGACCCCGCAAGGCTGCCCGCTTTTAATTTACCTTATTATGAAGGATTAAACCGCTATCATGATAAATTCTGGTTGGGCGTGTATAGGCGGGATGAATTATTTTCGGTCGGATTTTTAAAAGAAGCATGCCAGTTGTGTTTGCAAACAAAGATCGGTCAGTTATGCCTGACTCCCTGGAAAACGATCATCATAAAAAATATCGCGGACAGTGACCGTATGTATTGGAACAACCTGTTAGCCAAACACCAGGTCAATGTGCGCCACGCGGCTAACGAGCTAAACTTCCAGGTAGAAGACAATTGTAAGGAGGGCCTTGACCTGAAGCTTTATTTATTAAAGAGCCTTCATACTGATGATACGCGAACATTTGGTATCTGTAT
>JBBJMD010000231.1:0-5564 GCA_037719925.1 Ferruginibacter sp. | reverse complement strand
TACCAGGAGAAGCTTATCGCCTTCATTTTTCAATAGCTTTTGTACACCCTTATCATCAATTTTTTTAATGGTTACCTTTTCGTTTGCCCACTCCGCCAAACCGGATTTTACAAGCGCCCCGTTATCATCCCATTTGATGGAACAGCCAAAGGTTTTGGTAACGGCTACGGGTACCTGCTTTCCGGCCAGCAAGGCATCAATAGCATTCCTTGCGTCATGATTTCGAGGAGTCTTCACCGGGTGTTCTGCATTATCGATCCTGCCTGTATATTGAAGACGCCTGTTCTTATCGAAAATAAAAACATGCGGGGTCGCTAACGGGCCATATTTTTTTGACGTGGCACTAGTTTTCCCGTCGTACAAATAAGGAAAGTTAAAATGCTTATCCCTTGCCCGCATACGCATTTCTTCAAAGCTATCTCCATATTCGGTAAATCCTAATTCGTCGAGGCGAATACTGGCCGGATCATCAGGCATGATAGCAACTACCTGCACTTGCCCCGCGGGGTAATCTTTAACCAGTTGTTTTATCCTGTCCTCGTACGCCTGGGCTGCAGGGCAATGGTTACAGGTAAAAATGATCACTAATATTTCGGCTTTTGCAAATGTATCGAGGCTATACATTTTCAGATCGGTGCCTTTTAAATTAAAACCCGGTGCAACCGAACCAATCGGCAAGGTTGGATAATCCATCCCTTTAGCAACAAGAAACGGGTTCATCAAAACCACGCACATAAACAGGCACTTCATAAAATTCGTTTATAGAAAATGTTGAAATTTACAAGCGAAATTGAGGAATTAATAAAATTTAAAAGTAATCGTCCTTTGCGGAATTTATAAAAGGATAGAGCAGGATATACAGTCAAATAAAAAATCCCAGACATTAGCTATCGATCATCCAGCCTAATCATCCAGCATCCAGTATCCAAAATCCAGTATCCTGTATATCCTCCGGCACCTATTGTCCGGCATCCAATATCCAGTATCCTGTATCCATCATCCATTGCCTATCATCCAGCATCAACCCTCCAGGCTCTTAAATTACCGGCGCATCCAGCCATTTAATTCCAACCAGTTCCTGCACCGTTCCATCCATAGCTCTTTTTTATTGGGCTGTATCATGCCAAACCCATGTCCTCCCGACTGGTAAATATGCAATTCGGCGGGAACCTTAAATTTCTGCAACGCCTGGTAAAATAGAATGCTGTTCCCCGGATCTACTCCATCGTCGTCGCTTGCATGCACCAAAAAAGTGGGAGGGGTGTTCCCTGTAACCTGCAATTCATTCGAATATTCTTTGATTTTTTCAGCCGAAGGAGTTTTGCCAATCAGTTGTTCCCTTGAGCCAAGGTGCCCGATACTGTCCCCAAAACTGATCACCGGGTAGATGAGGATCATGAAGTCGGGCCGCAGGTTAGTGTTTTCTATATTGGGGATAAAGCTTTTACTAAACCGGGTGCCGGCGGTGGAAGCCAGGTGGCCCCCGGCGGAAAAGCCCATGATACCTACCTTGCCTGGGTTAATATTGAATTCTTTTGAACGGTCCCTTACCACTTTCAATGCCTGCTGGGCATCCTGCAAAGGGCCGATTTGGCGATTAACCATAGTCGCGTCATCAGGTATTCGGTATTTAACAACAAAAGCAGCAACACCCATTGCAGCAAATTCTTTCGCTACATCTGTACCCTCATTACTGGCAGCATTTACCCAATACCCTCCACCGGGACAGATAACGACTGCCGTGCCATTGGCTGTTTCTTTTTTAGGCAAAAATATGGAGAGGGTGGGCCTGGATATCTTACTGATAATCGTAATGCCATTGGGGTATTCCTTTTTCTCTTCGTTTTTGGTTGGGCGGCTGTTGGGGATGCTGTCCTTGTAAAGCGGTATCACTGTTTGGGATAAAATCAGCTGATTCATACATCCTGAAAAAATTAATAAACAAATATTTTTAATCATCCTTCTTATGCATTTATGTGACCTTGGTAAATATAATTAACAATTAATCAAAACCCGGGCAGAATTCACAACTGCCAAATACCTTTTTTTTAACCATCTATCAAATGAATTTTTTTGAATGAGCATTACCAGGTCGGGGTGCATTGCAACCTCCAACTTGATTTAGTGGCCCTTTAAAAACACGCGTGCAATATAAGGTAGTCATGGCGAATTAACCCTTAGCGATCCCGGCTTATAATAAGCACCGATGATTGCGCTCAATCTTTTATTTTTACTTTAAATTTTATAAGCGCATATGAAAAAAATTCTTGTTTCCATAACCTTATTTTTTATGGTCTGTATAGTTTCCGCCAATGTCAGGCTGCCAAAGATCTTTGGGGATAATATGGTGCTGCAACGGGATCACAACATACCCGTTTGGGGTTGGGCCGATAAAAAAGAAAAGATCACCGTACGTTTTAACAAACAAATCAAAACGGTGATAGCCGATAAAACAGGCAGGTGGAAAATTAATCTTGATCCGGTACCGGCAGGAGGGCCATTCCAGCTTTTTGTTACAGGAAAAAACGATATTAGTATAGATAACATACTTGTTGGTGATGTATGGGTTTGTTCCGGTCAGTCTAATATGGAGTTTAACCTGCAAAGTGTAAACAATGCGTCTAGGAAATAGCAGCAGGCGAATTATCCCCTGATAAGGCATTTTGAAGCGCCTAAAACCGTAGCTTCCGAACCACAGGAAGATGTTTCCGGGGGTAATTGGAAATTATGCAATCCCGCAATCAGGCAGTTTTACCGCCGTCGGGTATTTTTTCGCCAGGGAATTGGTCGCTCAATGTACCTATCGGGCTGATACACACCTCCTGGGGTGGCGCGCATGTTGAAACCTGGACCAGCAGGGAAGCGTTCAAAAGCAGCGAGGAATTTAAAGAAATGATCGCATCAATGCCGTCCTTAAATCTCGACTCACTGGCAAAAGAAAAATTACAGGCGAATACGAAACGCATTGAAAAAATCCAGGCTATTTTACAGCCATCAGCAACTAATATCTCTTCCTGGAAAGAGGCCTCCTTTGACGACGCCCGTTGGCCCAAAATCATGGTGCCGGGTTTATGGGAAGACCAAACACTGGGTGATTTTGATGGAGTGGTATGGTTTAGAAAAACCGTAAACCTTACCGCTGCGGATGCAGGCAAAGCAGGGGTGCTGGAACTGGCCATGATCGATGATGCCGATGAATGCTACATAAACGGATCCAAGGTGGGCAGCACGGCGGGGTATAATGTAAAAAGGCAGTATACTATACCGGCGGGGATTTTGAAAGAAGGCAAAAATGTGATCGCTGTAAGGGTGGATGACAGTGGCGGCGGCGGTGGTATATATGGGGAGGAGGCTGGCGTAAAATTAACTGTAGGTTCAAATGAGCAGTCACTTGCAGGAGAATGGTTGTTCCAGGTCGAAGCTATAGCATCCGGGGCCGGGGGAGTTGGCCCCAACAGTTATCCTACCTTGCTGTATAATAGCATGTTAAAACCACTCACCCCCTACGCGATCAAGGGCGCTATCTGGTACCAGGGAGAATCAAATGCGGGGAGGGCTTTCCAATACAGGAAAGCTTTTCCCCTGATGATCACCGACTGGAGGAAAGCCTGGAACCAGGGAGATTTTCCTTTTTATTTTGTTCAACTCGCTACCTATAATGCCGATAGCGGCAACAGCCAAAAGGGGAGCAACTGGGCCGAACTAAGGGAGGCACAAACACTTACCTTATCATTGCCTAATACAGGCATGGCCGTTGCAACTGATATTGGCAATCCAACCGACATCCATCCAACCAACAAACTCGATGTTGGAAAACGCCTTGCTGCGGTGGCTTTGAATAAGACGTATGGTCAACAAAATGTTTATAGCGGGCCATCGTATGAATCATTTACAATAGCAGGCAATAAGATAATCCTTTCCTTTACAAATACCGGCTCAGGCTTGGTTGCGAAAAATAAATTTGGTTATTTGGAGGGATTTGAGATAGCTGGAAGCGACCGCCGGTTTCATTATGCCAAAGCATTCATCGAAGGCGATAAGGTAGTAGTTTACCAGGATGGTGTAACAAGCCCTGTTGCTGTAAGGTTTGGATGGGCCGACAATGCAGAAGATAATAACTTATATAATAAGGAAGGCTTTCCCGCAAGCCCTTTTAGAACAGATGACTGGAAAGGAATCACTGAAGCCGCGAAATTTGAGATTGGTAAATAAAAAAAAAGGTAACGGCTTCGATCCGTTACCTTTTTTTATACCTTCCAGGCAGTTGTTGATACGGCGTATAATTTCAAAACACTTGTTTAATGTATGTGCTTTTGGCTAAAGGAAGTCGTCCGAATCCCGGTAGGCCTTTATTAAAGCAAGCTCTCCATCTTTACCTGGTTTTGCATTACCATGTTCCATCCCCAAAACACCCTTGTATCCCTTGGAATGAATATGCTTGAAAATATTTTTATAATTCATTTCCCCGGTGGTCGGTTCATTTCTGCCGGGATTATCGCCTATTTGCAGGTACCCTATCTCATCCCAGGTACGGTCTAAATTATTGATGATATTTCCTTCATTGCGCTGCATGTGGTACATATCGAATAAAAATTTACAAGCAGGGCTGTTAACTGCTTTGCAGATCATAGCCGTTTGATCGGAATAGCGCAGGAAGAGGTCGGGATTATCGCTTAGCGCCTCCAGTCCCATTACCAGTCCATCGGGGGCCAGTATATCGGAAGCCTTGCGCAGGGCGGTTATCACGTGGGCCGTTTGAAAATCAAGCGACAGGCTTCTTTCAAAATTGCCTGGCACTACTGTCATCCATTTGGCATTGCAGCGTTTAGCAACTTCAACGGCTTCCTTACAATCTTTGATCATTCTATCCGTCCATTCCTGTTTGCCGGTTGTTAACGAAGTTTTCCAATGCCAGTTGTCGGAAGTTATTACAAATACGCCCATGTGCATACCAAGAGCTGCAAGTGTGTCACCGATCTTTTTCTGTTGCTCAACAGGCCGGCCCATCATGCCGTTATCTTCAATGCCCCGGAAGCCCATGCTATGGGCAAATTTTATTTGTTCAATAAAATCATTGCCCGCATGGTTCTTAAACATACCGTCGTGGAAACCGTAATTGAGGTGAAAAGGTTTTTCAACGGGCAGTTCATTTCCAATGGCATCATTTGCTGATAAGCTGGCAGCAGATGTTAATATGGCACCACCGGCTAACAACGATTGCTGCATAAATTTTCTTCTTTGCATGTTTTTTATTATTTGTGCTAAATTTACCGACAATCGCTTATAAAAAATCAATATGGGTTGATTATTATTAAACAGGTAATAAGTAACTGGGGTAACATTCAAGCCATCAGGTTTATTAAAAGGTTCGCTCATAACCCGTCAGGCGGTACTAACTTCCCAGATAAGGCGAGGTCGCCCATCTACCTTATTTTTAAAAAAATGAAATTTTGTTTACAAGGATATTATTAATAACTTTTTTTTTAAGTTCTGCTATTTATGTTCCCGCGCAACCCCGGCGTTTTTCCTTTACTCAACCAAAGATGGGCTCCCCGTTCACCATT
>JBBJMD010000070.1:0-18403 GCA_037719925.1 Ferruginibacter sp. | reverse complement strand
GCCGTCCAGTCGCAATCGATTTGTATTTAATTAAAAGTACGGGTACCGGTTGTTTTAGAAAGATCTTTTATAAGCCGGTAGATTTTATCCGCTAGAATTATTATCCCGGGCGAATCAATTTTTTGAAAGCATTCATTGGTAATAAAAATTGTTGGAATGATTTGGTAATCAGATAAAAGGCTTTTGTCCCGGACATCTAATTTTGCTTTTGGTACAGGAGTGCCCGTAGCATCGCTGTAGTCTACATCAAAAAATTTCAGGTAAATAGTTTTTACACGCAATGAATTAAGGCGGTTCAATTCAAAACTTGTAATCCTAACTACTGATTTCCAATAGTAAAAAGAAGGCTCTACCCGCCTCGTTTCACGCTGTTCTGTGCAGCTCCAAAAAGTAATAAAAGTTAAAAGCAGGTATAACAATGACTGGCGCTTGCTACAATTCACCCGCGTAGAATTTTTATTCATGAGATGATCTCAGGTATTTATGACGTACCATTCCCATTTTTGTATAAGTAACCTGCCCTTGGCCACGCAATGTATATTTAAGGATCGCTGGTTCGGTGTAGAAAGGACGCATGGAATATATTTAAACATCATTAATATCGCAATAGCAGCATATCGCAATATAGTATCTTTGCAGCATGACCTCCCAATTTTTTACTTACAATAAGGGCAAAGTAATTCAGGCCTTGCGGTATCATTTTATAAGCAGGCGGGAAATTAAGATAATGATGATATTAGTAAATGTATTTGCTATTGTTTCCGCATCATTTTTTTTTCTTAAAAAAATTTCCCCGTTGGCTTTCCTGGTCAGTTCACTTTTATGGTTTGGTTTGATGATTGCTTTCTGGTACTTGCTGCCCATAACGATCTATAAAAAATCCCCAACTTTTAAGGATAAATTCAAAGCTACTTTCGGGAGGGATGAGTTTACAATTGAAAATGAAAGAGGGATGCGTAGCTGGCCGTGGAACGAATTTACTACCACAATGGAGAGCCCGCATTTTTTCCATTTATATTTTAATAGCCGTTCATTTTTTATTGTTCCGAAAGAAGCTTTCCCTGATGAAGAAGTAAATGTGGCAAGGAAGGTATTGGCGACGAAAATCAGGAAGTAGGGGCAATCCTGGCGCAGCACCGCTTTACAGTTAAAATTTTCAACGTAATTTTTTCTCCATGATATGATGCGGGATATTAATTTCTATAAACTCCTCGCCTATTACTTTATAACCATATTTTTCATAAAAACCAATCGCGGAATCCCGGGCATGCATTGACAAGGTCTTATAGCCTTTATCGCGGGCAAGGTTTTCGGCGAATGTAACCATCGATTCACCTATTCCTTTTCCCTGCATGTTTTTTTGCACTGCCATCTGGCGCAGGCGCACACAGTGATTGTTCATATTGGTAAGGATACAGCATCCAAGCAATTCATCTTCATCAAATGCACAGATCAAAATATCTTTTTTTTCATTGGTCAATTCCTCTTCTGCAAAAGACAATCCCAGTGGCTTACGCATAATTTCGTAACGAAGGTTTACCATTAACTGGTATTCTTTACTTCCGTGGTCGATTTGTTTGAGGCCCATCCTGCAATATAATAAAATCTTTTATACCTAGGCCCTTGCAGCACTACGTAAAATTAAAAAGGAGCCATAACAGCTCCTGATTAATTCTTACCCCTAAGACGTATTATCGTAATGTTTTATACTTTTACTTTTTTTGCAGAAAGAGCCAGGCTTGCATTACTTTTTTACCTGCACCCTATCCCCGTTAGACGGGCCATTTTTTAAATTAATCAGGAACTTTTTGCCATTCACTGAACTCTTTTTAGCCCTGCCACTTTTCTAATAGGCATCTTCCGATTTTTGAAAACTCCACTTATTTTTAAAGCGCTGATTTTAAACTTCCTGCTTCGATCCATGCCGCTTTAAGTGCCGAAAATTTTATTTAATTGTATTAAGAACGAGTGGTTATTTATTTGCCGTAAATTCTCCGGCTGGTTGTTTGACGGGTTGCATCATTTATGCCAAACAATGAAATGCTGTACTGGCAAGGGTCTTAGATAAAGAGGATATCCCGTGATTCCAAATTTTGGAAGGGTGTTCCAAAAAATAAACGATATTGATACTGTTGAAAAGGACAGGTTATACTTTGCGGGAATCATAAAACCAGCTTGCGGAACTTAATTTTCAGATTTCAAAACATGCTTATTTAGGCGATAACCTCATTAAATTCGCTTCAACTTATATTTCTTTGTATTTATCTCAAAAAGTATATTTTTGCACCTGATTAACTAAATATTACTATTATGTCAGACATTGCAACAAGAGTAAAGAAAATAATTGTTGACAAATTAGGTGTAGACGAGGCCGAGGTTACACCGGAAGCTTCTTTCACCAATGATTTAGGTGCCGATAGTTTGGACACCGTTGAACTAATCATGGAATTTGAAAAAGAATTCAACATTTCTATTCCTGATGAACAAGCCGAAACCATTACAACCGTTGGTCAGGCAGTTACTTACCTTGAAGAACACGCTAAGTAGTCATCTGTTTTTAATCATCGCAGGCAAACTTTATGGATTTAAAGAGAGTAGTTGTTACCGGATTGGGAGCCCTTACTCCATTGGGAAAAACTGTTGCCGAGTACTGGCAGGGGTTATCTGATGGCGTAAACGGATGCGATCTTATAAAACAATTTGATGCTACTAAATTTAAGACCCGGTTTGCCTGCGAGGTTAAGGACTTTGACCCCACCAGTTACTTAGACCGCAAAGAAGCTCGTAAAATAGACCGGTTTACCCAATTTGCCTTAATTGCCAGTGATGAAGCCGTTAATGATGCCGGCATCAAAAGCGATAACGTTGACGCAGATAGGGTGGGCGTTATATTCGCCAGCGGTATTGGGGGTTTAATTACTTTCCAGGAAGAGGTTATAAACTTCGCTTCCGGTGATGGTACCCCGCGTTTCAATCCTTTTTTTATTCCCAAAATGATCCTTGATATTGCCGCAGGGCAGATCTCTATCCGCCATGGATTCAGAGGGCCTAATTATGCGGTAGTAAGTGCCTGCGCATCTTCAACAAATGCGATTATCGATGCCTTTGATAATATACGCCTGGGCAGAGCCGATATAATTATTTCAGGCGGTAGCGAAGCGGTGATCAGTGCTGCAGGAGTAGGTGGGTTTAATGCCATGAAGGCTTTAAGCGAAAGAAATGATGATCCGGCCACTGCCAGCCGCCCGTTTGATAAAGACCGCGATGGTTTTGTTGTGGGCGAAGGCGCAGGCGTGATCATTCTGGAAAGCCTGGAACATGCGCTAGCCCGTGGCGCAAAAATTTATTGCGAGATTGCAGGCGGTGGCGCAACTGCTGATGCGCATCATATTACCGCCCCGCACCCGGAAGGTTTGGGTGCACAGAACGTAATGCGCACTGCTTTAGAGGATGCCGGGATGCAGCCCGCCGATATTGATTATATCAATGTACATGGCACTTCTACTCCATTAGGTGATATTGCCGAAACAAAAGCGATCTTAAATGTTTTTGGCAATCACGCATACGACCTCAACATCAGTTCTACAAAAAGCATGACCGGCCACAGTCTCGGGGCTGCCGGTGCCATTGAAGTTTTAGCATGTATATTGGCTGTTACAAAGGATATCATACCTCCTACCATCAATCACTTCACAGATGATCCCGAGTTGGATCCCAAATTGAATTTTACTTTTAATAAAGCACAGCACCGGCCGGTAAATGCTGCACTCAGCAATACTTTCGGTTTCGGAGGGCACAATGCTTCTGTAATCGTAAAAAAATATAAAGCCTGACAATTACTCTTTTCATTCTGCGCGGGTTAGTGAAGATTTTAGTTCTTTTTTGTCACCGGCAACTCCATACATTTTGTCTTATATCTATATATGCAATACCCATCTCAATACAGTCGCAACAAGCAAATCAATTAATCAATTTCGGTCTTTTTAAATTTTTTCATTGCATCAAATAACAGTAATTTCGAGTAAACATTTTATCAAATTTGCAGTTCCTAAAAGACTTCTTAAACGGAGATATAAAAAAGAAAGAGTTTAAAAAGCAACTCAATAATGTACTGGGATTTACTCCGGGCGAACTGAATTTATATCGGACTGCTTTGAGCCACCGGTCGGTGCGGGAAGGTGCCGATGAAAATAATGAGCGGCTTGAGTTTTTAGGGGATGCCGTACTTAGCTCCATTGTAGCACATTATCTTTTCATGAAATATCCGTATAAAGGAGAAGGGTTTTTAACAGAAATGAGAAGCAAGATGGTTAACCGCCAGCAGCTAAATGATATCGGCATCAAAATGGGCCTCAAGAAAATAACGATCTACAACAAGCACGATAGCTCTCTTAAGATATCCCAGATTTTTGGTAATACCCTGGAAGCATTAATCGGCGCCGTATACCTCGACAAAGGGTATACTAAAACACAGAAATGGGTTGAAAAATACATTATATCCACCCACATGTTTATGGATGACCTTGAGGGAATTGAAATTAATATCAAAAATAAATTATACGGCTGGGCAAATAAAAATGGAAAGGCATTGGAGTTTGAAACGCTAAATGAAAAATTTGAGAACGGAAGACGGCTGTTTACGATTGGCGCTACAGTAGACGGAGAGTTGGTAGCGGAAGGAAAAGGGTACAATAAAAAAGATGCCAGCCAGATCGCAGCACAGTTAGCCGTGGATAAATTGGGTTTGTAACCAGTTATTTGTTCATTAACACAGGACCTGGATCTTTGGCCTGATGTATCCCCAATTTTCGGGAAAGCATTTTTTGAAATCGATTATCCCTGGATTAATTCTTTCGCAAATTTCAAAGGCATTCCCGGTTAAAAAAATTCAGGGCGGAGCGCTTCACTAAATCTCAATTCAATATACAATCCTGGAGTATTTCTTACCATGACAGGGTAAACAAGATGGATCAAACCTGGTACAGAATAAATTATCATTACAATTAATTACACCTGGAATATGACCTTTGGCATATTAGGAAGCGGAAGCTGGGGAACAGCAATCGCCAAAATATTAACCGATAACGGGCAAACAATTTATTGGTGGAACAGGAGCCAGAAGTCGATTGACCAGATCATGTTGCGCCGTCACAATCCTCATTATCTTAATTCAGTTTATTTCAATACAGACCGGTTAAAACTTCATACTGATCCCGTAAAAATTATCCAACATTCGGAGTGTATTATTATTGCGATCCCTTCCGCATACGCAGCCGCAACATTGTTGGCAATGGATAAAAATATCTTTGCCGGAAAAAAAATCATCAGTGCGATTAAAGGCATTCTGCCTGAAAGAAATTTATTGTTGAATGATTTTTTAAAGAACGAATTTGATTTCCCGGTAGAGGATTATTATGCTGTTTTAGGCCCTTGCCATGCGGAGGAAATTGCAGCGGAAAAATTATCGTACCTCACCTTTTCAGGACTGGACGTACCAGGTACCCATACCATCGCTTCTTATTTTAAAACGGATTATCTCAACACGGTGGAAAACAGTGATATCTATGGTGTGCAGTTTGCCGCAGTGCTGAAAAATATTTACGCTGTTGGCGCCGGGATGGCACATGGGCTTGATTATGGAGACAACTTCCTGAGTGTTCTTATTGCCAACAGTGCAGACGAAATGGCGGGATTTTTAAAAAGGGCCGGCATAAAAAATATCGAAGTAGGGCATGCAGGTGCCCAGGCTTCTCTTCCTGAACACCGTTCAAACAATTATGCTGCTTCTGTGTACCTTGGCGACCTGCTGGTAACCTGTTATTCTCTCTACAGCCGTAACCGCACCTTTGGTAATATGATTGGCAAAGGTTATTCGGTGAGGTCGGCCCAGGTGGAGATGAGCATGGTTGCCGAAGGCTATAATGCAAGCAAATGCATGTATCTTATTAACCAGAAGATAAAAGCAGAGATGCCCATAGCCGAAACGGTTTACCATATATTATGGGAGAACCTTTCACCGGAAGAGGGCTTCAGAACTATTGAAAATGTATTGGTATAACAGCCATGCTTGTGTTACGCTTTTCAGAAAAACAGGTCCGCCGCGATTCCATCCGCAAAAAGTTTTCCCTCTTTTGTCAGTATCAAATTTGAATCAATATTGATAAGCTTGCCGGTACTTGTATATTTATTACTTGTTAAGCTTAATTCATCACTAAAGGTTTTTCCGAATTGCCTGCTTACCAGTTCGAGGTCCATACCTTCCGTGGTTCTGAGTGATGTCATGATATACTCATTCAAACGCTGGGTACTGGTCAGCAATTCCTCTTCGCAGGGTATGCAATTCCTTTCAACAGATTGAATGTACAAGCTGTTATTGGCGACATTCCATTTCCGTTTTTCCCCGTCGTAACCATGCGCCGACGGCCCAAATCCATAATACTTTTTCCCCATCCAGTAACTACTGTTATGCCTACTGCGCATACCTGGTTTTGCAAAATTGCTGATCTCATAATGCTCATAGAGGCTTCATTCATCCAGTCCATCAATAACAAAAACTGCGTAGCCTGCGTTTCCGCGTCTACGGGAGCTTTCCGGTGTTGGGCAATCATTTTATGAAGGGGGTTTTGGGTTCCACGGTAAGCGCATAACAGGATATATGGGGAACTTTCATTTCGGTAACAGCCAATACAGTTTCTTTCCAGGCTTCATTGCTTAATAAAGGCGAGCCATAGATGAGGTCGATGGAAAAATTTGTAAAACCGGCTTCTCTTATCTCTTCGATACATCTTAATGAATCCGTTGCAGTATGTGCCTGTTCATCCATAGAAGTTCAGCGGCTGAAAAGATTGAATGCCAACACTCAGCCTGTTAACCTAGCTTTTATCCAACTATTTAATTTCAGCGGTGTAATATCATCGGGGTTTGCTTCCAATGTTATCTCTGCTTTTTTGTGAACCAAAAATTTATTTTGCAACGCATCCAGTATCATCAACAGGCCTTCTGTTTCAATAAGACTGGGTGTACCGCCGCCAAAGTATACCGTGTCAATAGTTTCCCTGCCGCCTGGTTCTGCCGCGGAGTGTAGAGGGCTGAGGTGGATCTCTTTTACAATAGCAGCTATCATCCGATCTTTTAAAAGCAGCGAAGTGGAAAAGTGGAAATTGCAATAACTACACGCCTGCCTGCAAAAAGGGATATGAATATAGATGCCGGACAAAGATTTTGATTTACAATTTTAGCTTTAGATTTGAATTCAGGAATCACAACTATCAGATCCATCTGCCACATATTATTTTTTACGATAACAATACTTGCACTCTGCAAAACCTCCGTTGTGTATTGCCAGGTTTCACCGGTAAATAAATACCACCTGGTAATAAATTATTCAGGCAAAGATAGCACCTTTGATCCCCGGGCTTTACAACTGCTGAACGTATTCAACAGCCGCCTTCAATGCCAGGAGTACATTAACAAACTTCCGCTGTTGCTGAACACGAATGGCTATCCAGCAGCATCTGTCGATTCCGTTTATTATGATTCCGCCTTTGCCCGCATACAATTGTACCTGGGCAACCGTCATCACCTGGTACAATTGCATACGGATAGTGTAGACAGTAAAGTATTGGAATTTAGTGGATTCCGTAAAAACGACCTGGTTGATGAACCTGTCAATTTTTCACAATTACAGGCAATAAAGGATCGTATTTTAAACTATTATGAAAAAAACGGGTTCCCGTTTGCTGGGGTTTTTTTAGACAGCATTCAATTTACCCCCAATGCTATGAAAGCATCTTTAAAAGTCATTAAGGGGCCGCGATACCAAATTGACAGTATCAGGATTAAAGGAAAAGTTAAGATCTCCAATAGCTTTATTCAACGATATTTAGGAATTCCGAACGGCAGCCTTTACAACCAGGAAAAGCTTGACCAGGTAAGTGCACGATTTTTAGAACTACCCTATTTGCAGGAGCAGCAGCCGGCTGAACTGATGATGCTTGGCACGGGATCCATTTTAGATGTTTACCTAGTCCCCAAAAAAAGCAGCCAGGTAAATTTCCTCGTTGGGGTGTTGCCTGCCAATAGTCAAACCAATAAATTACAATTAACGGGAGACGTTAATTTAAATCTGCGCAATTCCATGGGCGTTGGCGAAACCATTTTAGTAAACTGGCAGCAGTTGCAGATAAGTTCTCCCCGTATCAACCTTGGCTACCAGCAACCTTATATTTTTAAAACCGCGTTCGGAGTTGATTTCGCCTTTGATCTTTTCAAAAAGGATTCAACTTTTTTACAATTGAATGCACAGTTAGGCATCCAGTATCTTTTATCGGCCCATCAATCAGGTAAAATATTTTTTCAGCGCCAAACGAGCTTTCTGCTTGGTGCCGGCGTAGATACCAACCTTGTTAAGGCTACCCGGCAACTTCCACCCAATATAGATGTGAAGGCCATCAATGTTGGGTTGGATTATGAATCAAATACAACCAATTATCGCTTCAATCCGAGGAATGGAAATGAGTTGAGGCTGATATCTTCGGTGGGGATAAAAACAATTACCCCCAATAATGAGATCCTCGGGCTGGATGACGGGTCTTTTAATTATGCCAACCTGTATGATTCTATCAATCTACGGTCATACCAGCTACGGGTAAAGCTAACGGCAGCACATTATTTTCCATCGGGCAAAAGGAATACCATTAAAACAGTTTTTAACGGAGGTTTACTAAGCAGCCAGAGTGTTTTCCGCAATGAACTATTCCAGATAGGTGGTTATAAGCTCCTGCGTGGTTTCGATGAAGAAAGTATTTATGCTAGCCAATACGGGGTGCTCACACTTGAGTATCGCAGCCTGGCCGGATTAAATTCCTACTTGTTCGCTTTTGTGGATGCCGGCTGGGTAAAAAGAAAATACCAGGCAATAAACGTGAATAACAATTTTGTGAGTGCCGGACTGGGGCTTGTGTTCGAAACTAAGGCTGGACTGTTAAATATCAGCTTTGCAGTGGGTAAAAGAGATGATGCGAAACTTGATTTGCGGCAATCAGCGAAAATCCACTTTGGGTATATTAATTATTTCTAATTCCTCATTTTATAAAAAGAATCATTTTACAACCTGCTATTTAAAATCATTTTATTTTTGCCGACAATTTATATGCATTTGAAACAGGTAGTATTCCTTTCACTTTTAATTATTTTACCTGTTTTGGTTATGGCTCAGCAGCCGGATACCACAGATCTTAACTACAACGAATCTCCGGCCGACAGCACAAATAATGACACCCCATTGTTGAAAAGGCGGGATAGCGCAAACTTTACGGCTGATTCCTTAGCGCTTATCAGAAAAGACAGTATGGCAAACAGGTTAGAGTTGTATACAACTTTTGTAAGAACAATTTTAAGGGAAAACCAATTTCTGAATGCTACCCCTGCACCGTTGGCTATGGCAAACCAGGTTCGAAAAGGCTATTCTTTAGACGGATTCTTTTATCTCCTGGCATTAATTGCACTCATGCTTGGATTTCTCCGTTTTTTTTATACCCGTTATTTTAATAATTTATTCAGGGTTTTTTTTAATGCTTCACTAAGACAAAGCCAATTGACCGACCAGTTGCTGCAGGCAAAACTCCCTTCATTGTTGTTTAATATGCTTTTTATTTTGGCAGGCGGTATTTATGCCTATCTCTTGTTAAGATACTACCACTGGGTGCCTGCTGGCAATTACTGGCCGGTACTTTTATATTGCACACTGAGTTTAGCTTTGATTTACCTTATAAAATTCATTACGGTAAAATTCACGGGCTGGCTCACCGGGTATAAAGAGGTAACCAATACCTATATATTTGTCATTTTTTTAATAAACAAAATACTGGGCATCCTCTTAGTTCCCTTTGCGGTCATTATTGCATTTGCTGTGCCCGCTCTTGTAACCACAGCTGTCATCATTTCCTTATTATTAATCGGGTTAATGTTCCTGTTACGCTTTTTCAGGTCCTATGGCCTGTTGCAGAATAAATTAAAAATAAGCCGTTTCCATTTCTTCATGTATGTCGCCGGTATTGAGATATTGCCTGTTTTGCTCATTTACAAGGGCCTGGTGCTTTTATTAAGTAAAAATCTATAACTTTGTAGTGCCATTCAATAATAATTTATCCGATATGGTTAATAACGGCCAAAAAAACCTAGAATTCATCGATAACGTGGTAAAAAAAGTATTAATTACTCAGCCTAAGCCGGAAGGGGAAAAATCTCCTTATTTTGATTTGGCCAAAAAGCATAATATAGAACTTCATTTTTACCCATTTATAGTCGTTGACAGCATCCCGGCTAAGGAATTTCGCAAGCAAAAAATAGAGATTACGCATTACACTGCCGTAATATTTACAAGCCGGCATGCGATCGACAATTTTTTCCGGGCCTGCGATGAAATGAAAACCAATATTTCCCAGGATACCAAATATTTCTGCATCACGGAGGCTATTGCACTTTATCTTCAAAAATTTATTTTATACCGAAAACGGAAAGTATTTTATGGTGCGGATGGCACAAATAAAAGCCTGTTCGATGTTATAAATAAACATAAAGACAATGAGAAATTCCTGTATCCCTGCTCGGAATCTTTCGACAGTGAGATAACCAACTGGTTGAGGGATCATCATTGCGAATACGCTACACCAGTATTGTACAGGATCATCAGCAATGATATTAAAGAGGTGATCGCTCAGAATTTTGACGTAATATGTTTATTTACTCCGGGAGGCGTAAGAAGCCTTTTGGAAAATTTTCCGCAATTCAAGCAAAACGGAACCAAAATTGGCGTATTTGGGGCAAATACTTTTAAAGCTGCCGAGGATGCCGGCCTCACTCTGCATATCAAAGCTCCCCAGCCCCAGGCACCCAGTATGGTAAGCGCTTTGGAAATATACCTCACTGCTCTTAAGAAAAAATAGTCATCCAACGATCCCCCATTAACCAAAAGCAGTTTTTTTATCGATTACAGCTCTCCCCAAAAAATCACTTCATTAAATTTTCACTGTATCCGCAGGCATTCACAACATGCTGCATGTACTTGTGGACCAACAGGATAAAAACGCCGGGAGGATTATGGATAAGCACTTTACAAATCGTTTGATCAATGAAACCAGCCCTTACCTGCTGCAGCATGCCCATAATCCTGTAGACTGGTTTGCGTGGGGCGATGAGGCCCTTTCTAAGGCTAAAGCTGAAAATAAAATAATATTGGTGAGCATCGGGTATTCCGCCTGTCATTGGTGTCATGTAATGGAAAGAGAAAGTTTTGAGAACCAGGATACCGCGCAGGTAATGAACGGTTATTTTATCAATATCAAGATTGACAGGGAGGAGCGGCCGGACCTCGATCATATTTATATGGATGCCATACAGGCGATAAGCGGCAGCGGAGGATGGCCCCTCAACGTTTTTTTAACACCCGACGCAAAGCCTTTTTTCGGAGGCACCTATTTTCCCCCGGTTAAAGCATATAACCGCCCTTCCTGGACCGAAATATTACACGGCGTGGCGCAGGCCTGGAAAGACAAAAAAGAGGAAATTCAAAACCAGGCTGATTATTTAACGGAACATATCCAAAAAGGAAATCACTTTGACTCAGCCGAAAACGCTATTTTATTCGACAGCGATGACAAAATTATCGGAGCTGAGCAATGTGATTCTATGTTTTCGGCTATTATGGCATCAGCAGACCGGGAATGGGGTGGTTTTGGGAATGCACCTAAGTTTCCCCAGACATTTACCATTGGCTATCTTTTACAGTACCATTATTTTACTGGTAATAAAGACGCTTTACAGCAGGGCTTGCTTTCGATTGATAAAATGATGTCAGGTGGTATTTATGATCACATTAGTGGCGGACTTGCCCGGTATAGTACCGACAAAGAATGGCTTGCACCCCATTTTGAGAAAATGTTGTATGATAACGCGCTGCTCATAAACATTTTGTGTGATGCTTACCAACTAACTTCCGATAAAAAGTACGAAGAAGGTATCCGAAAAACAATTTCCTTTATAACCGAGGAGTTATTGAGTAGCGAAGGGGGCTTTTATGCCGCTTTGGATGCAGACAGTGAAGGAGAGGAAGGTAAATATTATGTTTGGCAAAAAGAAGAAACGGACCGTTTATTGGGAAGAGATGCCGAACTGTTTAATGCTTTTTTTAATGTTAGCGAAGAAGGAAATTGGGAAGGAAGCAATATTCTCAGGATTTTGAAGCCGGTGGATGAATTTGTTCAGGAAAGAAGACTGGATAAGGGAGAATTTCTTACAATCATAGAAAAGTGTCTGCAACAAATGTCTGAGGAAAGACATACACGGGTTAAACCGGCACTGGATGATAAGATCATTTTATCATGGAATGCATTGATGTTACATGCAATTGCCAGGGCCGCATCCGTTCTCCAGGATAATGACTACCGGGATTTAGCTGAGAGGAATTTTGACTTTTTGAAAAAGAACTTCACCCGGCTAGATACGAATACCGAACTGCTGCATACTTATAAAGATGGCCAGGCAAAATACCCCGCCTTTTTAGATGATTATGCCAACCTGGTTACTGCCTGTATTCAACTCTACAAAACCACTTTAAATGCAAAGTACCTGCAATCGGCCAAGGCATATTGTAACTACCTGATTGAAAATTTTAGTGATGAGGACGAGGTTTTCTTTTATTTCACGCACCGCGATCAAAAAGATGTAATAGTAAGAAAAAAGGAAATATATGATGGGGCTACACCTTCCGGAAATGCGGTTATGGCTGGTACGCTCCTTCATTTATCAATTATTTTCAATATGGCGGATTGGAGGAACAGGGCATTTAAAATGTTAAAATTAATCTCGCCATCAGCTACAAAGTACCCGGTTTCGTTCGGAATCTGGAGTTCAATTATGCTGCAACAGGTAGCAGGGTTCGTAGAAATTGCGGTAGTAGGTCCGGCTTATGTGAACAAAGCAAAAAGAATTTTGTTATGCTTTATGCCAAACCAGGTATTAATGGCTTCTGAGATGGAAAAAAAAGAATTTCCCTTGCTGGAAGGCAAACCTGGCGATGAAACTACACGTATTTACCTCTGTAAAAATTATGCATGTTTAACCCCTTTTTTGCAGGAGGATTTGTTGATGGCAGAAATCAGTAAAACTAATAAAATAACAAGTTAAAGGCACAATATTTTGATTGCCTGATCGTTTGTAATGCCTGGAGCTAGCATTAAATATTACAAAAATTACTAGACTGACAGGCGACAAGGTGAGCAAAATACAAAATAATCATTACATTTGCCTATACCCACAAAGTTAAAAAAGATGAAGAACGGTTCATTACTTATTATAGCTGTTATCGCTATTGTGTCCCTAACTAGCTGTAAAATGTTAGGCAAAAATAAAAAGGGAAAAGATTTACCGAATGACGGACAGCTATATGGTGTTGCGCCTGGTAAAAGCTGGAGCCTTCCCAAGCCTCCGGGTATGGTTTATATTCCACCGGGAACTTTTCATATGGGCCCAAGTGACGAAGATGTCAACTATGCTTATACTGCCCGTAATAAACAGGTTTCTATCAGTGGGTTTTGGATGGATGCTACCGAAATAACCAATAACGAATATCGCCAGTTTACTAACTGGGTAAGGGATTCTATTGCTGCTACATTAATGGGCTTTGTGAAACAGGCACCTGATGGCAACCAATATGTTGATTGGAAGAAAGCTAAAACCATCAAATGGGGTGATAAGGCAACGATGGAAAAGATCGATGCAATGATTCTTACCCCGGACAACCGTATTTTTAACAGGAAAGAACTTGACCCGACCAAAATATTATATCGTTCTGAAACTTTTGATTACCAGGAAGCTTCAAAAAGGGAAAATGCAGGTGTACAACGGTCCAAGTTCATTAACAAAATGGATGTTCCCATTTATCCTGATACACTTTGCTGGGTAAGGGATTATGCTTATGCTTACAATGAACCAATGGCAAAAAAATACTTTGGCCACCCTGCTTATGGAAATTATCCATTAGTTGGTGTGTCATGGAAACAAGCAACGGCCTTCTGTGTTTGGAGAACACAATATTTAAATGGGTTCCTCGAATCAAAGAGCCGCACAACCGAAGCTGACTTTCGTCTTCCAACTGAGGCACAATGGGAATATGCCGCGCGTGGTGGCCGTTCTCAGGCACCTTATCCATGGGGAGGCCCTTATTTAAGGAACAAAAAAGGATGCTTGTTGGCAAACTTCAAACCCGGACGTGGTAATTATCCTGAAGACGGTGGTTTCTATACAGTTAGGGCGGATGCGTATTGGCCAAATGATTTCGGTTTGTATAATATGTCAGGTAATGTGGCCGAATGGACCTCTTCCTTATTTCATGAAGGTGGTTATTCATTCCAGCATGATATGAACCCTGACATCCGTTGGAATGCAAAAGATACTGATCCTCCGCGCATGAAACGTAAAGTTACACGTGGTGGAAGCTGGAAGGATGTTGGATATTTTCTTCAGACAAGTACACGTAGTTACGAGTACCAGGATACCACAAAATCTTATATCGGCTTCCGTTGTGTAATCGATTTGCCTCCTTCAATGAAGAAAGGTAAATAACAAATTTCCAAAAAGACCTTAAACTTCGTATGAGAAAGTACTTATAACCTAATTATAAGGTTATAGTATACTGTGTATTAATTAAACTAATCAAATCCTCAATTAAATTAAAATTCAAACAATTATGGCTGCTGGTCAATCTCGCCCAATCGATCGTATTCTTAACATTTTAGTATCTGCGGCCGCGGTGCCCGTATTATTAGGTGCACTCTTCAAAATTACACATGCTCCGGGTGCTGATACCTGGTTAAAAATAGGCTTGTATGTAGAAGCAGGTATTTTCCTGGGTTATGCATTATTATATGTTTTTGCTCCACCTCCTGAGGCCAGTCTGCCACTAGCGGCTACCCCGGTAGAAACAGGGAACCCAGCCTTAAAAAGTATGGATAAGATGTTACAGGAAGCAGATATCAATCCAACAAGCATGAAAAAATTAAGTGAAAATTTTTCCAGGTTTGGTGCAACGGTAGGTGGTATTTCAGATATCGGCGACGTAGTAAAATCGACTAATGAGTTTGGTAATAAGACCAAGGAAGCCACCACCGCCATCGCCAGCATGTCGACGGCATTTAATAATAGTGCAGCTAATATGGCCTCCTTTAATAATGTTTCGGAAAGCGCTAAAGGGTTTCATGAGCAAGTGCAGGTGCTTACCAAAAACCTTGGTAGTTTAAATACAATCTATGAACTGGAACTGAAAGAAAGCAATAACCATCTGAAGGCTTTAAATAGCTTCTATGGAAAAATGGCTGAAGCAAGTTCCGCCATGATGAACAGTGTGGAAGATGCAAATAAAGCCAAGGACCAAATAAGCTTATTAGCTGGCAACCTCGGTAAGCTGAATGCAGTTTATGGTAATATGTTAAGCGCCATGCAGGTAAAACACTAAAATGTATTTCTTGATCCTCTTTAACGAAACCAGCAAATGTATTTCGTTCGATCTGGTGAATAATAACAAACAATCCAATCAACAAAACAATCGTAAATCTGAAATACTATGGCTTTACCTAAAGAGCCCCGGCAAAAAATGATCAACTTGATGTACCTCGTGTTAACAGCATTGTTAGCATTGAATGTATCAAGCGAGATCCTCAATGCCTTTAAAGTGGTTGACATAAGTTTGCAAAATTCAAGTAGCAATCTTGCTGCTGCAAACAGCACATTATATAAATCGTTGAACGATAAATTGGCAGATGCTAAAACCGCCGAAAAAGCCAAAATATGGCAACCAAAGGCAGATCAGGCAAAAAAGCTTTCTGACGATATGAATAGTTATATCGAAAATCTTAAGAAAGAATTAAAAACTGCAGCCGGGTTGGAAATGATAGATGGACAGGAATCTTTTAAGGAAGATAATCTTGATGCGGCTACTCATTTATTCGCTACACAGGGTAAAGGCCCTGAACTTGAAGCAAAGCTCAAAGCGTACAGGGCTGCTATGCTCAAAATTGATCCCCAGATCAATGCAAAATTCAGTAAAACCCTGCCCGTGGATATTGCACCTCCTGTTGGCCAGGACGGAACAGTGAAGGATTTTACGAACGCGTATTTTCACATGACTCCAACCGTTGCAGGCCTTACCCTGCTTAGTAAATTTCAAAACAATGTTAAGAACTCCGAAAACCAGGTAGTAACTTACTGCCACGAACAAATCGGCGCAGTTGCGGTGATATTTGATAAAACGGGTGTACTGGTCGGACAAAGTTCAAATTATATAATGCCCGGTCAGGAAATTACGGTCACAGCAGGCATAGGTGCATATAGTTCTGCAGCTCAGCCGCAGATTTCAATTGGCGGGTCGAACGTACCAGTCATTGACGGAAAGGGTACTTATAAAGTTGCTGCCAGCGGCGCGGGTGTGCATACCGTTCCGGTAACAATACGATACCTTGATCAGCAGGGTGTTTCACAATCGAAAACTGAAACTGTTACATATACTGTAGGAACGCCGGGTGGCGCGGCAGTAATGCTTGACAAAATGAATGTGTTTTATATCGGTGTAGACAATCCAATAACTATATCCTCGGGTTCAGGATGGGATAGAACAACTGTTTCCATGAGTGGTGGAACATTGAGCGGTAGTAATGGAAACAGGGTCGTTCGGGTAACAACACCAGGTAAGGCATCCATTACTGTAACGGCAGACGGAAAAACCAAGCCTTTTGACTTTAGGGTAAAAGAAATACCCAATCCCATATTTAAAGTTGGTCCGGGTGGAACCAGGATGACTTCAGGTAATTTTAAAAGCCAGCAATATTGCCGTGCTGACCTTGAAAATTTTGATTTTGAGGCAACTTTCAGGGTAGTGAGCGCTATTGTTTATTTTTCAGGGGCTAATTTCCCTTCAGTGCAATCTGCAAATTTAACCGGTAACAATTTAGAACCACTCAGATCGTTAATAGGAAGGGCCGGGCCTGGTACAAGTGTAACTTTTGACAATGTAAAGGTACAGGGGCCAGATGGCAAGCAACGTACCATACAAGGCGTGGGTATAGTGTTATATTAATTATTAAAAAATGATGTTATGTTAAGACATTTTGTAAAATTCCTGGTTCTTTTTGTTTTTTTAGGTTTGTGCGGTACAATGGTTCAGGCACAGAAAAAGCCGGTAAAGAAACGTTCTGTACAAAAAAGGACTAATACTACAAAAACTACCAAAGGCAAGACTAAGGCTAAAATAACTCCAACAGCCGAAATTGACTCTTTGGCAACGGTACAGGCGCTGCCGGCTTTGCCTAAAGTGGATAGTTTACCGATACCAAAAGTAAAAAAATCCCTGCGTCCGGATGAAGCAGTCGAAACAAAAGATATCCGCGACAGGATTCCATTAGCGTATGAGCACATTCGGGTTGATGATGCCGTTTACCGCCACAAGATCTGGCGCGAAATAGATACAAGGGAAAAAATGAATTTGCCTTTCCGTAACAAGGCAAATGACAATAATGGCAACCAGATGTTCATTTCCATTTTGATGAAAGCCATCCAGGATAGTGCTGTAACTGTTTTTGATGCTATTGATGACAGGTTTACAACCCCGATGACGATTTCACAGGTATCCGAAAAAATATCAGGCGGGATTGAAGTGGTACAACTCTATGATTCTTTGGGTAACCAGGCTGGTACAAAAGAAGTTGTAAGAGAAGTAAACTCGATTCTTTTTATAAATTTAAGATTAAGGAAGAAGTAATTTTTGATAAGGAAAGCTCGCGCTTGTTTTGGAGGATTCTGGGTATCGCTCCTTTAAAAAGAGTGATTACCTCACAGGGGATAGACCTGGGTGAGTCTGAAATGTTTTGGGTATACTACCCTGATATGAGGCCGATCTTCTCCAAATACGAAGTATATAATGGAAAGAATTTTGGAGCCCGGATGAGCTGGGAAGAATTGTTTGAGAGCAGGATGTTTAGTGGCCGTATCATCAAAAGTACGCTCGATAATCCATTTGATCTCGACATTAAAAATCAAAATGGTATGAAAGAAAATGGAGTCTTCCAACTATTAGAAGGTGAAAGAATTAAAGAGAAAGTTTTTAACTACGAACAGGATCTTTGGAGTTACTAACTGAAAACTTACTATACCATTAAAGCCCCCGCATCAACCCGGGGGTTTTTTTATGTATGAATCTCATCCGTACAGGAAAAAACAACTTTCTGATAAACAAAAGCCTGCGCTTAAAATTACCCGCTTTAGGGTATAGGCACTACCGGAATGTTAGTTATATTTGTGACGGTTTTTCATAGGATATTGGATTTTAAAACGGGGCTGGATTTTTATCCTGGCC